>JAGKTU010000023.1 GCA_021153265.1 Clostridia bacterium | reverse complement strand
ACGCCCATGGAAACAGGCTCAACACCACAGATACACTCGAAGCAGCCGCAGGAGGTCATGGGATCCTGGAACAGGGAGTACAGAGTGATGCGCTCGACAGCACCCTGAGAGTACTTGTTGACGGCAGCGTCCATGGAGTCGTAACGGCCCAGACGCTCGTCCTGGCAGCCTTCCTTCAGAATGGGCTGGCAGGGACCGGCGGGATCCAGCTCCTGAGTAGCCTTAGCGTCCAGCCAGGACACGGCGCCACACAGACCCAGACGCTCGGGGGTAACGATACAAACGTGGCTGGGGGAGAAGGCCTGGCACATGATGCAGGTGTAGAAGGTATCCACGGACTCGTCGGTCATGGAAGCCAGTCTTGCGTCACGGGCGTTGAAGACCTCGTTGGCGTGGGCGCGCAGAGCCTTGTTCTGCTCAGCGTCCACAACGATGATGACTTCGCACTTGTCGACGACAGCCTCGAACTCGGACTTAACCTTGGCGTACAGGACTTCACCGATGTGCTTGAACTTGAAGCCGGCCTCGAAGTCAGCCTTGCTGATACGGACGCGGATCATGTCGCGCTGACCGGTGTGCATAACGCCCTCGATGCAGTTGATCCAGCTGTGGAACTTACGCTCCATGACGGACTCAAAGTCAGACTGCATAGCCTTGCCGGCAACGTTGACGGTGTAGCTGAGGGAGATCTTGGAGCCAACGGGGACTTCGTCGATCTCGGGGCCGATGACGGTGATCTTGTGATCCTCGATCTCGGCAGCTTCCTTGGTCTGGACCAGCTCGAAGCAGTCCACACGGGAGCCGTCGACTTCGACCTGCATGTCGCCGCGGCGGATGATCTCGCCTTCGAATGCGGTAGCGAAGGAAACGGGGATGTCGATCTTGGTGATCTTCAGCTTGATGTCGCGAGCCTCCAAAGAGGTAGCGTTCCACTTGGAAGTATCCAGCTGCTGGATCAGGGACTTGGGAACACGGAACATGTTCTCAGTCTCGTTGGAGACAACGGGGAAGCCCAGGCAGATAGCGCCGGCGCCGTAGGAGACGATCTCATCGGACAGGGGCTTGTAAGCGTTGACGAAGGCCTTGACACGGTCCATGGTGTACTTGTACAGAGCCTTGTAGTCGCCGGGCTGGATGTTGCCGAAGATCAGAGCGGCACGGACAGCAACGGAGACGACATGGATGACGGACTGCATCTCGTAGCCCAGGGGCACCACGCGGACACCCTCGCCCAGGCCCATGCCGGCCTCATGGCAGTGGCGGATGGCATCGCCGGTCAGAGTGACCAGAATACCCTGGGACTGGTACTCCTTAGCCAGAGCAACGGTCTCAGCGGGATCCTCAGCACCGCCGATGATGACAGCAACACCGGGGATATCGCCGGTAACCAGCGGAACACCCAGGTTACGGACGAAGGCGTCGGTCAGGTGGCCCATCTCGGGCTCAGCGTAGGGCTCGGCGCCGTTCAGGTACTTCAGAACTTCCAGGAACTCTGCACACAGAGCGGAAGCCACACCGCTGTCGAACACGTCCTGCAGACGCTTATTGCGGGTCATCATGGGCTTGATGTCATTTTCCAGGGCTGCCTTCAGCTCGCCCAGGTTGTTGACCTTCTTGCCGGTGATACCGTAGTAGCAGGGCAGGTTGTAAGCGGTGCTGGGGAAAGCGACAGGCTCATTGTCACCGTAGGTGGCGATGGCCTGATCGATAGCGGCTACGGTACGCTCATAGTTGTAGTCGTTGCCGCCGAAAACTCTATCAAAAAGGGTCACGGTTTCATTCCTCCTGTATTATTTTGGGGATTATTCGTCACGATCGAGGATCGCTTTGATCTTCCGAATCTCTTCGATTGCCGTGGGGCTGAAGTCGTAGGGAGATTTGCCGCTGCGGTCAGCGTCCATGATCTCCAGATTGTAGTGGATCATGCCAAGCAGGTCTTCTTCGGGGATGGAATTGCGGATAAACTCCTCGTCCCGTTCGTCCCGGACCTTGTTGGCCACTACACGAACCTGCTTGACGCCCAGATCGGAAGCCAGCCGCTTGACGTTGCGGTAGGTCTGCACACTTCTTGCGCCGGGTTCGATGACCACGATGAACTGATCCATATTCATGGCCGTACCCCGTCCCAGATGCTCCAGTCCTGCCTCCATGTCCATGATGACCACATCGTTCTTCCGATAGGTCAGGTTGGAGAGAACTGCCTTGAGCATCACGTGCTCGGGGCAGACGCAGCCGCTGCCGCCCACGTCCACGGTGCCCATGACCAGCAGCTTCACGCCGTTGATATCCTTACTAAAGGTGTCGGGAATGTCCGCCACATAAGGATTCAGCTTGAAGAACTTGTTGGCTGCGTTGGCGCCGGTGCGCTCCTCCACCAGAGTGCGCATTTTGGAGATGGGGGTAATGGCGTCCACTTCCTCCTGGCTCAGACCCAGAGCCAGACCCAGATTGGCATCGGGATCCACGTCGGCAGCGAGGACGGTACGTCCCTCGTCGGCGTAGAGCCGGGCCAGTGTGGAGGACAGGGTGGTCTTACCCACGCCGCCCTTGCCGGTAATCGCTAGTTTCATTGGAAAAGAACCTCGAATTTAAGTAATATACGCACCTGCGGAATAATCCGCTGATGGAATCGGCGAGAGATTTTGTCACGGATGAAGATTTGAAGACCGAAGACATACTTTGTGTACCCGCAAGGGGTATGCCGCATCCGTAAGTCGTCTTCGACGACAACGGCTGCGCTATATTTCGAGGTCTTCAAATTGCACAGCCGGGGCTAAAGATCCGCCGATCAGATGCCCAGAGCTTCGCGCTTGGCCTCAATGCAGGCGATCATCTTGTCGCCCAGAGACTCGATGTCGGTGTCGACGACGAACTTAGCCTCGACCCACTTGTTCACGCCGTTTTCGCCCTGCAGCAGCTCGGTGACTTCCTCGGAGCCCTTGGAGTAGGGATCGACACCCAGGAAGGTCTCGATACCGGTGGCCACAACGTAGTTACCGATGGAGACAGCCTTCTCGGACATCCACTCGGGAGCGCAGCCCACAACGGGAACCTGGGAGATGTTGATGCCCCAATCCTTGGCGATGTCGGAAGCCAGGATCATCATACGGGAGATGTCGACACAGGAGCCCATGTGCAGCACGGGAGGAATGCCGGCCAGCTCGCAGACGCGCTTCAGACCTGCACCGCAGTACTCCTTAGCCTTCTCGGGATCCATCAGACCAGCCTTACCTGCAGCCTGTGCGGAGCAGCCGGTGGTGATGACGATGATATCGTTCTCCAGCATCTTCTTCATCAGCTCGATGTGGGCGGTGTCGGGACGAACCTTGGGGTTGTTACAGCCGACCATTGCCACAGCGCCGCGGAGGACACCGGAATGGACACACTCAATCAGGGGCTTGGTGGTGCCGAACTCGTCGACCTGAGAGTTGGCGACGCCGTCCAGAACCTTCTTGATAGCCTCGACGGAGTAGCCGACGCGGGCCTTCTGCTTCTGGTTGGGGATGTTGACCAGCTCGGGGGTACGGTTGACGAAGTTCTCGATTGCCATCTTCACGATTGCCTTGGCGTTGTCACCGGCAGTCTCAGCGGAGAAGCGGTAGAACTCGGAGTCGGGCATCCGGGCGATGGGAGAGGTGGTGATGAACTTGGTGTGGAAGCACTTGCTCAGGGGGCCCAGTGCGGGGAAGATGCACTGCACGTCCACGACGATGGCTTCGCAGGCGCCGGTCAGAACCACGTTCTCCTGGTTCAGGAAGTTACCGGCCATGGGGATGCCGTGACGCATGGTGACCTCGTTGGAGGTGCAGCAGACGCCGGAAACGGTGATGCCCTTAGCGCCCATGCTCTTGGCGTAGGCAATCATTTCGGGATCGTTTGCGTAGTAGACGATCATCTCGGACAGAGAGGGATCGTGACCGTGGACGACGATGTTGACGTTGTCCTTCTCCATGACGCCGATGTTAGCCTCGGTGTCGATGGGACGGGGAGTGCCGAACATAACGTCGGAGAACTCGGTGCCCATCATGGAGCCGCCCCAACCGTCGGACAGACCGGCGCGCAGAGCCTGACGGATCAGAGCCTCGGGCAGGCTGGAGCAACCCATATGGGTCATGTGCATGGCGGTGGCGATTTCGCGGTCGATGGCGCGGGGCATGATCTCAGCCTTACGCCACAGTTCCTTGGTGTGCTCGGGAGCGCGCTGAGCGAACTTCTGCTCGCCGAAGGGGAAGCCGTACTCCAGCAGGCCGATCTCAGCCATCTCGTGAGCCAGAGCGTAGATGTCCTTACCCTCGGTCTCGACGCCCCACTCCTTGGCGATGCGGATCAGCTTCTCGGGATCCTTGACGGTGTAGTTGCCGCCCTCGCGGGTCTGGTGCAGGGTGTGCATGATCTCACGACCGTGGTCGGAGTGTGCTGCGGTACCACCAACGGTGAAACGCAGATAGTTACGGGCGACGATGCCGTGAACATCGCAGCCGCAGATGCCGCGGGGAGCCTTCTTAGTGATGCGGCAGGGACCCATGGAGCAGATACGGCAGCAGGTACCGCCCTCGCCGAATCCGCAGTGAGGAGTCTGGTTCTTGGCACGCTGCTGCCAAGTGTCTGCGCCAACCTTCTGTGCGGTCTCCAGCAGAGAATTGGTGGCAGCTTCCATCTCCTCGACGGTGGTAGTAAATGCCCAATCCTTCAAATCTTGTTTCCTCCTAATTACATGATTCTACAAAAATTAAAAAACCGATAGGTACCCTATGCTAATCATAGTGTATCGATAATATTCTACCCATATAGATTGCCATTGTCAATTGGCATAATTGCCACATTTCCCCTTATTTTTTGTATCCCCTCCGGGGGGTTGCGTCTTGGCGGTCAAATGTCCGCGGGGTAAGGATTGACAAAGCCGCCGGGAGGGGTTATAATGCCCCTATTGTTTTCCGATCTGTGAAGAACGGGCAAAGTTCTCCCAATGCAGAGGCTGTTTTGGGAGGGCAGCACCGAAGATGGCTGAGAGCGCCCCGCGGTATAAAGCAAAGAGAAACCGCCATGACCTCTTGGAGCCGTCTAGGGTCAGCATTTTTCATCCTGACGCGCGCTTTTTCAGCAGACGTAATTCTACTGAAAGAGATGTGAAACAACAAATGGCAAAATTCTCCCAATTTCTCCAACGCAAGGACATTGAACTATCCGCCAAGCGCTATGGCATTGACGCCTTAAGCGCCATGGCACAGGGTCTGTTCTGCACTCTGCTGGTGGGTACGATTCTCAATACCCTCGGGCAGATGGGCGTGGGCTTCCTGAACCAAGTGGTGGTCACCATCAAATCCGGTGACCAGTCCATCGGCTACACCATCGGCGGTCTGGCATCGCTCATGGTGGGACCCGGTATCGCGGTGGCCATCGGCTTTGCCCTGCATTGCCCGCCGCTGGTTCTGTTCTCCCTGATCCCCGTGGGCTTCGCCGCCAACGCCATGGGCGGTGCAGGCGGCCCGCTGGCGGTGTATTTTGTGGCCATCGTGGCCTGCGAATGCGGCAAGCTGGTGAGCAAGGAGACGAAAGTGGACATTCTGGTCACCCCCATCGTCACCATTCTCTCCGGCATCGGCATTGCCGCCCTTATCGCCGCCCCCATTGGCAAAGCCGCCAGCGCAGTGGGTACCGCCATCATGTGGGCTACTGAGCTGCAGCCCCTGCTGATGGGCATTGTGGTATCCGCTCTGGTGGGCATCGCCCTGACGCTGCCCATCTCCTCCGCCGCCATCTGCGCGGCGCTGGGTCTGACGGGTCTGGCAGGCGGCGCTGCTGTGGCAGGCTGCTGCGCCCAGATGGTGGGCTTCGCCGTGATGAGCTTCAAGGAAAACCGCTGGGGTGGTCTGGTCGCCCAAGGTGTTGGCACCAGCATGCTGCAAATGCCCAACATTATTAAGAATGTGCGCATCTGGATCCCGCCGACCCTGGCCTCCATGATCACCGGCCCTCTGGCCACCTGCGTATTCAAGCTCCAGATGAACGGCGCGCCCGTTTCCTCCGGCATGGGCACCTGCGGCTTCGTCGGTCAGATCGGTGTGTACACCGGCTGGGTCAACGACATGGCATCCGGCGCAAAAACCGCCATCACCGCCATGGATTGGATCGGTATGGCGCTGATCTGCTTCGTTCTGCCTGCGATCTTGAGCCTTGTTTTCTGCGAGATCCTGCGCAAATGGGGCTGGATCAAGGAAAATGACCTGAAATTGGAACTGTAATGCAAAACCCCTGTGTCGGGAATTCCCGACACAGGGGTTACTTTATTTCTTCGGATAGGGATTTTTCGAGTTGGTTCGACCCAGCAGATAGTCTACACTGACACCGTAGAAATCCGCCAGTTTCCCCAAAATTTCGGTAGGGATGTCCCGTCTGCCATTCTCATAGTTGGAGTAGCATGCCTGCGTACAATTCAGCACCTTCGCCAGATCCTCCTGCTTCAAGTCCCGATCTTCCCGAAGATCCCGGATGCGTGTATACATTTCCCCACCTCATTTCGTATGATGTAAGTATATACAAAACATTTTGTAATATTGACGTATATAACAAAATGTTATATACTATAGATGCCTCTCAGGCGCAGAAAACCCCTGTGCCGGAAATAACGGCACAGGGGTTGCTTTATTTCTTCGGATAGGGATTTTTCGAGTTGGTTCGACACAGCAGATAGTCTACACTGACACCGTAGAAATCCGCCAGTGTGTGCAGCACCGCCACCGGAATGTTCAGCCTGCCCAGCTCATAGTCGGAATATGTGGTCTGATGAACTTTCAGCAGTTCGGCAATGTCGCGCTGCTTTAAATCCCGGTCTTCTCTTACGTCCCGCAAACGGTTTTCGTACATAATCATCACCCATGCCTATTATGCAATAAGGGAAATTCCCTTATTGCATTTTAAGGGTATATCCCTTAAAATAACCACAGAGGAGGGGATCTCTATGGATCAAACTATGACAGAACGACTGGTCGCCGTTTACGAGCAAGCAAGGCAGGACGTGGAATACCGGCAGCTTCTGGATGAATACCGGGTGCTGGAGCAGCGCCTGCTCACCCAACTGGAAACCATGGATGCCCAGCAGCGCAGTGCCGTACTGGACTATCTGGGTCTGGCCGGAGAGATGCACCGAAAACTGCTGGAATTGGCATGTAAATTGTAGTTTAGCCGGCATGGGCCGGCGGCCAATGCGTGCTTGGTGCGCAACTTTTCGCTACTGCCCTACGCCGCTCGGTAACGTTACATTTCCTTGTTTATGCCGTTTTTTGCCGCAATTACGAACCGGGAGAGCCCAATGGCGCAACGAATTTTGCCAGTCTTCCAGGCTCGAATTGTCAGCGGCGACTCGCCGCTAAACTACAATTTCTCGCCTATTGACTTTTCGGCAGCTTTCGCTATAATATGCTTTAGATCGCAAAACAAATAAGTCTTCGGGGGGCCGGATGCATCCGGCTGAGATTGAACTTGGTAGTTCTGACCCGTGAACCTGATACGGTTAGTACCGTCGGAGGGAAAGATGCATATATGGGACTCACTTTCAAGTCGCATTGCACCTGGACGGTTTGCAATGCGATACTTTTATTTTGGAGGTAATCCCATGCAAAACAAAACAAGAAGAATCACCGAAAGCGCCATGCTTCTGGCCCTTGCCGTGGTGCTGGAGCTGGTGAGCAAAATGATCATCCCCCCCATGCCCTTCGGCGGCCAGCTCACCATCGTGTGCATGCTGCCGGTGGTGCTGATCTCCTACCGCCACGGCGTCAAGTGGGGCTTGGTGGCAGGCTTTGCCTACAGTCTGCTTCAGATGGCGCTGGGCGCAGGCACCGTCACCGCTGCCTTCCAGCCCGGCTACTTTGGTGACGGTACCATGGTCGGCAACGCCCTCATCATGTGCCTGCTGGACTATGTGCTGGCATACACCCTGCTTGGTCTTGGCGGCATGTTCCGGGATAAGATCAAAAACAGCGGCGCAGCCCTGTGCCTCGGCAGTGTGGTGGCCCTTTCCTGCCGGTACGCCGCCCATGTTGGCTCCGGCTACATCCTCTTCTCCGGCTGGGCGGAGTGGTTCTTCACTCAGGAGGGCTTCCCGGCATGGGGCGCACAGCTGGTGGCATCCTTGAGCCCCAATATGCTGGGCTTTGTGTACAGTCTGGTGTACAACGGCATGTATATGATCCCGGAGATCCTCCTCACCGCCATCGCCGCGGTTCTGGTGGCGAGAGCGCCGAAGATCGTGACGAAAATCAGCTGAAATTTCAAAGGCAGACGGTTTTTTCGCCGTCTGCCTTTACTTTTTTTCTACTTTCCGCTATGATAAAAAGAAAAAACAGGAGGCAAACGATATGATTCCCTTCCCGGAAGTAAAGAAAAATTTCGGCTTCGGCATGATGCGCCTGCCCATGATCGGCGATAAGGTGAACATGGACGCCACAAAGGACATGGTGGATGCCTTTTTAGCCGCAGGCTTTAACTATTTCGATACCGCCCACCCCTATTTGGGCGGTCAGAGCGAGGACGCAGTGAAAGAATGTATCTCCAGCCGCTACCCCCGGGAGGCATTTCTGCTGGCAGACAAGCTCTCCGGCGGTTGCTTTGAAACCGAGGAGGAAATTCTGCCCCTGTTTGAAAAACAGCTGAAAAAATGCGGCGTAGACTACTTTGACTTCTACCTCATGCATGCCATGAGTGCCGGCCGCCACGAAAAATACACCCAAACCCACGCCTATGACATCGCTTTCGAGTTGAAAGCACAGGGCAAGATCCGCCACGTGGGTATGTCCTTCCACGACAGCGCCGAGGTACTGGACAAGATCCTCACTGACCGGCCGGAACTGGAATTCGTCCAGCTCCAGCTGAACTATGTGGACTGGGAAGACCCCAACGTCCAGGCCCGGCAGTGCTGGGAGGTCTGCCGCAAGCATCATAAGCCCATTGTGGTCATGGAGCCGGTCAAGGGCGGCAGCTTGGTCAATCTCCCCGAAAAGGCAATGGAGGGCATGACCGCCAGCCCCGCCAGCTATGCCATCCGCTACGCCGCCGGCACGGAAGGCGTGTTCATGGTCCTCTCCGGCATGAGCAATCAAGAGCAGATGGAAGATAATCTGTCCTATATGACCGACTTCGTACCTCTGAGCGATGCCGAGCAGCAGCTCATCACCCGGGTCCGCACCCTCTATCAGGCCCAGCACCGGATCCCCTGCACGGCCTGCCGCTACTGCACCGACGGCTGTCCTGCCGGCATCCCCATCCCGGATGTGTTTGCCTGCATGAATGATAAGCTGTGCGCTCAGGGCGAACCGGAAAAGGCTTATGCCGCTTTTGAAAACAACGCCTCCGCCTGCGTCGGCTGCGGACAGTGCGAAGCGGTTTGCCCCCAGCATCTGAAGATCCGGGATCTGCTGGCGGAAGTGGCCGGTGCATTCTGAGCATGGCGGCTATATTCTTCCGTTTTCCGTGGTAAAATATCCCCATCCAACCCATAAAGGAGTAATTTCCATGATTTCCAGAGAAATTTGCCAGCGCATTCTCCATAAGGCCCTGTCCACCGGCGCGGACTATGCCGAACTCTTTGCAGAGAATACCGTCAACCATACCATCCACATGATCGATTCCCGGGTGGACGCCATTAAAGACGGCATCATCGCCGGCGCAGCCATCCGCCTTTATAAGGGTCTTCGCTCCGTCATGGCCACCACCGTAGACACCTCCGAAAAGGGTCTTCTGGCCTGCGCCGAGAAGGCTGCGGAAGCACTGGGGCAGGGCAGCGCCCCCATGGACATCGTTCTGAGAGAGCGCATTTTCGGTGACATCCACCCCGTGAAGATCGTCCCCTCCAGCGTGGCCAACGCCCGAAAGGTGGAGATTCTGAAAGAGGGCTATTTTGCCGCCCGGGAGTATGACGAGAGTATCGTCCAGACCAGCGGCACACTGCTGGATGTGGATCACAACATCCTCATCGCCACCTCCGAGGGGTTGTATACCCGCGACCGCCAGATTCGCACCCGTCTGAGCATCGATGCCGTGGCGGACAAGGGTCAGGGTACGCAAACCGGCGGCTGCCGTCCCGGAAGCCGGATGGGTCTTGAGATGTTCGATACCATCTGCCCCAAAAATGTGGGCATCCATGCCGCCAAGCAGGCCGTGACCATGGCCGGCGCAGGCTACTGCCCCGCCGGTGTCATGCCCGTGGCCATTGACAACGGTTTCGGCGGTGTCATCTTCCACGAGGCCTGCGGCCACTCTCTGGAAGCATCCGCCGTTGCCTACGGCCGCAGCCAGTTTGCCGGCAAGCTGGGCGAAAAAATCGCCAATGAGAAAGTCACCGCCATCGACGACGGCACCATCCCCAACGCATGGGGTTCCATTAACATCGACGATGAGGGTACGCCCGCGCAGAAGAATGTCCTCATTGAAAACGGCATCCTCAAGAGCTATATGATCGACAAGTTTAACGGCCGCCGCATGGGTATGGCCTCCACCGGCAATGCCCGCCGCCAGAGCTATGCCTACACCCCCACCTCCCGTATGACCAACACCTACATCGCCCCGGGCGAGGACAAGAACGAAGACATCATCGCCTCCATCGAGTACGGCCTTTACGCCAAGGAGATGGGCGGCGGCTCCGTCAACCCCGTCACCGGCGAGTTCAACTTCGCCGTCAACGAGGGCTATATCGTCCGCAACGGTGTCATTTGCGAGCCTGTCCGTGGCGCAAGCCTTGTGGGTAAGGGCAGCGATGTCATCCGGAACATCGACATGGTTGGCTCTGATCTGGATATGGGTCAGGGTATGTGCGGCTCTTCCAGCGGCTCCGTGCCCACCAACGTGGGTCAGCCCCTGATCCGGGTGTCCAGCATCACCGTCGGCGGCAGATAAGGAGGAATTGCTATGAATTTCAACGCATTTAAGGAAGCCGTCATCGCCCAGTGCGAGTGCTTGGGCATCGCGGATTACGAATTATACTACCAGGCTGCGGAATCCACCTCCGTCAGCGCATTCCAGCACGCGCTGAACCAGTTCACCGGCTCCGCCGAGGGTGGCGTGTGCCTGCGGTGCCTCGTGGACGGCAAGATGGGCTACGCATCCACCGAGGATATGGACCCGAATAAGGCCGCCGCGCTGGTTGAGCGGTGCGTGGACAACGCAAAAACGCTGGAGTCCTGCGACCCCGAATTTCTGGGCGAAGGCGGCCAAAGCTATGCCGAGCTGACCCTTCAGAATTATGCCCTGCCCTCTACTGAGAAACTCATCGAGAAGGTCCTCGCTACTCAGGAGGCCATCTACGCCGCCGATCCCGCGGTCATCGACGGCAGCTCCACTCAGGGCATCGCTGAGCGCAGCGAATTTGCCATTTATAACTCCCGTGGTCTGGACCTGCACTACGAGAACACCGTCACCGGTCTGGTGGTTGCCGCCGTGGTCACGAACGGCACGGAAAAGGCCAACGATTACCAGATCAAGCTGGGGCAGCTGGACTCTCTGGACAGCGAAGCGCTGACCAAGAAGGCCGCCAAAACCGCCCTTGGCAAGCTGGGCGGCGACGTTGCCCCCACGGGTCAGTATCCCGTTGTCTTCGACCCCGAAGCCATGAGCGATCTGCTGCAGACCTTCAGCTCCATCTTCTCCTCCGAAGTTGCCCAGAAGGGTCTGAGCAAGTTTGCAGATCAGGAGGGCAAGGTGGTTGCCGCTCCCTGTGTCACCATCGTGGACGATCCCTTCCACCCCGAGAACCCCATGCCCATCAACTTTGACGCCGAGGGTAGCCCCACCGCCACCAAGGCCGTTGTGGAGAGCGGTGTGCTGAACACCCTGCTCTACAACCTCAAGACCGCCAATAAGGCTGGCAAGAAGACCACCGGCAACGCATCCAAGGGCGGCTACGATTCCCCCGTTGCCGTGCGCCCCTTCTCCATGTATCTGGCCGGCGGCGACATCACCGAGGAGGAGCTGCTCCGCAAGGCCGGTAACGGCGTGTATATCAACTCTCTGGGCGGCCTCCATGCCGGCGCAAACCCCATTTCCGGCGACTTCTCCCTTCAGAGTGCCGGCTTCCTCATCGAAAACGGCGTAAAGACCACCGCTGTCAAGTCCTTCACCGTGGCCGGAAACTTCTACGAGTTGCTTAAGAACATCACCGCCGTGGCAAATAACAGCCACCTGCCCACCGCCATGGGCATGACCGCTTTCGGCGCTCCCACCACGCTGGTGGAAGGCCTCAGCATAGCCGGTAAGTAAAGATCCGCACCCAAACCAGATGCCGCAGAAACGCGGCATCTGGTTTTTTCCTCCCCATTTATAAAAAATTAAAATTTTAGGGGAAGACAAGCGATGAAAAATGTGCTATACTATTAAGAACTATAACCATTACCCCAAAAGGAGGCGTTTCCTTTGAAATATTGGCGCGGATATGTGGTTGCCGCGATTTTCGCTGCCATCACCGTGGTTTTGATGCAGATGGGACAGCGGTTCACCACGCTGGTGGACATGGTCTACCCCTACGTCACCCGAACCCTGCAGGACATGCTGGCACAGTGGAGCAGCGGTGTGGATTTCGTGCTGTGGCAGTTGTTCGCCTCGTTCCTTATCGTGCTGGGACTTGCGAGCATCGTGCTGATGATCATGTTTAAGTGGAATCCCATCCAGTGGCTGGGTTGGGTTCTGGCCTGCGGCACCGGTATTTTCATGCTGCATACCGCCGTATTCGGTCTGAATCAGTACGCCGGCCCCATTACCGACGATATCCGTCTGGAAGTCAGCGAATACAATCTGGAAGAGCTGGCAGAGGCCACCACCTACTACCGGGATCAGGCCAATGCTCTGGCTACACAGGTCGCCCGGGACGGCGACGGAAATGTGAAGTTTGCTGATTTCTCCACTCTGGCCAATCAGGCCGGCGACGGTTTCCACACCCTGACTTATGAATATTCCTACCCCATCTTCGCCGGCAACACCCTGCCGGTTAAGGAGCTGGGCTGGGCGGATATGTATACCTCCATGGGCATCACCGGCATCTCCATGGGCTTAACCGGCGAAGCTGCCGTCAATCCCCAGATCCCTGCCGTGTCCCTGCCCTTCACCATGTGCCACGAGATGGCCCACCGGATGTGCATTGCCACGGAACGGGATGCCAACTTTGCAGGTTTCCTTGCCTGTCAGGCAAACGAGAGCATTGAATTCCAGTATTCCGGCTACTTCATGGCCTACCGCTACTGCTACAGCGCCATCGCCCGGATCGGCACCCCCGAGGCTTCCGCCTTGGCTGCCCGGATCAGCAGCGGCGCCAATGCCCAGCTGAAGCAGGACATGAAATTCTACGACGATTTCTTCGCCAAGCATCGGGACGAAACTGCCAACGATACCTATCTCAAAACCAGCGGTGACTCCGCCGGTGTGGAGTCTTATGCCAATGTTTCCGACCTGCTGGTGTGCTGGCATATCCAGCAGATCGTGCTGCCCTCCATCACCGAGGAGGAAAAGCCCTTCGACCCCTATGACGAAAGTCAGGTCGACTTAAGCGGTCTGGCCAACGCCAAGCCTACGGAGGAGACTACGCCCAATGGATAAGATGCTGCAAACTCTGGAAGCCGGTCTGCCCCAGCTGGGGCTTACTCTGGACGAAAACCGAAATCAGACCCTCTGCGCCTTCGGCCACGCCATGGTCAAGCAGAACGAGGTCATGAATCTTACCGGCATCACCGAGGACGAGGCTGTGGCAAAGCTGCACCTGCTGGACAGCCTGACCGTGCTGAGCTGTGCCGATTTGACCGGCAAAACCCTCATCGATGTGGGCTGCGGTGCCGGATTCCCCGGTGTGCCGCTGGCCATCGCCTGCCCCGAGGCGAAGATCACCCTTTTGGACAGCCTTGGCAAGCGGATGAAGTGGCTGGAAGAGGTGCTGCCCACTCTGGGGGTCAACGCTGAATGCGTCACCGCCCGGGCAGAGGAGGCTGTTGCCACCCGCCGGGAAGGCTATGATTTTGCCACCTCCCGGGCCGTTGCCCGGCTGAACATCCTGCTGGAGCTGACTGCTCCCTATGTCAAGGTAGGCGGCGCGGTGCTGGCTATGAAGGGTGCCGCCGCCAAGGAAGAACTGGCGGAGTGCGATCATGCCATCCGGCAGTTGGGCTTAAAGCTGGAGGAAGTGAGAGAGTTCCCCATCGACGGCACTTCCCACGCGGTGATCGTGCTGCGCAAGGTCAAGCCCACGCCTCCCAAGTACCCCCGGCGCTTCGCCAAAATCAAGCAAAATCCCCTGTAATTAAAATAAGGACGTGCCTTTTGGCACGTCCTTTCTGTTTTATATCGGCTTTTTCCACTTGGGGCGGCTGCGGAGGGTCACCCGGAGATTTTGGAAAAACTCCGTCAGTAATTCGGCACACTCCGCTTCCAAAATGCCGCATTCCACCGTTGGGTGGTGGTTAAATTCCATGTCGAACATCCGGCACACCGACCGCACGGCGCCGCATTTACTGTCCGACGCACCGTAGACCACCCGAGGGATTCGGGCGTTGACAATGGCACCGGCGCACATGGGACATGGCTCCAGAGTCACATAGAGGGTACACTCCCACAGCCGCCAGCCTCCCAAATTCCGGCAGGCGTCGGCGATGGCCTCGATTTCCGCATGGGCGAGGGCGGATTTTCCTACCTCCCGGCGGTTTCTGCCCCGACCGACGATCTCGCCCCGGCGAACGATGACGCAGCCCACCGGCACTTCACCATCCGCAGCGGCTTCCTTGGCAAGAGCCAGCGCCTCCGCCATAAAATCCAGATCTTCCATCCAGTCCCCTCCTTTTTCCTTATCATACCCCAAACTGCCGACCCAGTCAAGAAAGAGAACGTCCCGGATGGCGTGACCATCCGGGACGTTTTGCATTACTTGAAGTACTTCACAGCAGCCTCGAACATCCGGATATCGTAGTTACCGGGGACGTTCTTGTAAAGGCCGTTGCCGATACGCTCGCTGTGGCCCATCTTGCCGAAGACACGGCCGTCGGGAGAGGTGATACCCTCGATGGCGCACAGAGAACCGTTGGGGTTGAAGTCGATATCGGTGGTGGCGTTGCCCTTAAGATCCACATACTGGGTGGCGATCTGACCGTTCGCAGCCAGCTGCGCGATCAGCTCCTCGGATGCCAGGAACTTGCCCTCGCCGTGGGAGATGGGCACATTGACCACGTCGCCCACATTCATCAGGCTCAGCCAGGGAGACTTGGTGGAGGCGATCCGGGTGTGAACGATGCGGCTCTGGTGACGGGAGATGTTGTTGAAGGTCAGAGTGGGGCAGTTCTCATCGGTGTCGATGATCTTGCCGTAGGGAACCAGACCCAGCTTGATCAGCGCCTGGAAGCCGTTGCAGATACCGCACATCAGGCCGTCCCGCTCATCCAGCAGTTCGGTGACAGCGTCCTTGACCGCAGCGTTGCGGAAGAAAGCGGTGATGAACTTGGCAGAGCCGTCGGGCTCGTCGCCGCCGGAGAAGCCGCCGGGGATGAAGACCATCTGCGCATCCTTCAGCTTGGCAGCGAACTGCTCCACGCTGGAGGCAACGGCGTCGGCGGTCAGGTTGCGGATAACGAAGATCTCAGCCTCAGCGCCGGCCTTTTCCACGGCCCGGGCGGAGTCAAACTCGCAGTTGGTGCCGGGGAACACGGGGATCAGAACCTTGGGCTTGGCTACCTTCACAGCAGGCGCAATGCCGCACTTGCCGTCGAAGGAGAAGGTGGGAACCTCGATCTGGCTTGCCTTAGCCTGGGTGGGATACACATCCTCCAGGGTGGCAGTGTTCAGCTGGTACAGCTCCTCGATGGAAGCGGTATCAGCGCCCAGCTTGATGGCAGCTTCGGCGGTGGTCTGGCCGATCTTCAGCACGCCGGGGAGAACAACATCCTCGGTCAGCTCAGCCACCAGGAAGCCCCACAGACCCATATGCCAGCTTTCGCCCAGATCTTCGCAGGAGGCAAAGCCGATGTGGTTGCCGAAGGACATCTTCATCACAGCCTCACCGATGCCCCGCTCCACAGCCCATGCGGACTTGACCTTACCGGCCTTGCACAGCTCGTGGAAAGCTTCCCAGCTGGCCTTCAGGCTCTCGGCGGACTCGTCAGTGCTGCCGAAGAGGTACACGGGGTTGCCGGCTTCCTTAAATTCGGGGGTGATGACATCGTTCTTGTTGATGGGGGCGATGGCGAAGGAGATCAGGGTGGGAGGAACGTCCAGATCCAGGAAAGTACCGGACATGGAGTCCTTGCCGCCGATGGCGGCAGCACCCAGCTCCAGCTGGGCATCCAGCGCGCCCAGCAAGGCGGCGAAGGGCTTGCCCCAACGTGCAGGCTCGTTCTTCAGCTTCTCGAAGAACTCCTGCAGGGTCAGATAAGCCTTCTTGTAGTCCGCGCCGGCAGCAACCAGCTTGGCAACGGAGTTATAGATAGCGGCATGTGCGCCGGTGTAGGGATCGATGGACAGATGGTCAGGATCGCAGCCCCAGCTGAATACGGATGCCTGATCGGTCTCCTGACCGGGCAGAACGGGCAGCACTGCGGTCATGGACTGGGCGGGGGTCAGCTGGCGCTGTCCGCCGAAGGGCATCACCACAGAGCCAGCGCCGATGGTGGAGTCGAAGCGCTCAATGAGGCCTCTCTGGCTGGCGGTCTTCAGATCGGAAGCCATCTCCCGCAGAGAGCCGTACATAGCCTTGCTCAGGGCGGACAGATCCTTCTCGGACACAGCTACCTGGGTGTGCTTGACCGCACCGTTGGTGTCCAGGAAAGCGCGGCTGAGATTTGCGATGGTGTTACCCTTCCAGGTCATGACCATCCGCTCCTCCTCGGTGACAACAGCAACGCGGTAGGCCTCCAGATTTTCCTTCTCAGCGGCAGCGATGAACTTGTCTGCATCCTCAGCAGCCACGACCACGGCCATACGCTCCTGGGACTCGGAAATGGCGATCTCGGTGCCGTCCAGACCGTCGTACTTCTTGCGCACGGCGTCCAGATCGATCTGCAGGCCGGGAGCCAACTCGCCGATGGCGACGCTAACACCGCCTGCGCCGAAGTCGTTGCAGCGCTTGATCAGACGGGTGACCTCTGCGTCACGGAACAGACGCTGGATCTTCCGCTCCTCGGGGGCGTTGCCCTTCTGGACTTCGGAAGCCATGGTAGTCAGGGACTTCATATTGTGGCTCTTGGAAGAGCCGGTTGCGCCGCCGATACCGTCGCGGCCGGTACGGCCGCCCAGCAGGACGACCACGTCGCCGGGTGCGGGACGCTCACGGCGGACATTGTAGGCAGGAGCAGCAGCCACAACAGCGCCGCACTCCAAGCGCTTAGCCACGAAACCATCGTGATACATCTCAGCCACATGGCCGGTGGCCAGGCCGATCTGGTTGCCATAGCTGGAGTAGCCTGCGGCAGCGGTCTGGCAGATCTTTCTCTGGGGCAGCTTGCCGGGCAGGGTCTCAGCCACGGTCTTCCGGGGGTCGCCTGCGCCGGTGACGCGCATAGCCTGATGGACATAGGCACGGCCGGACAGGGGGTCACGGATACAGCCGCCGATACAGGTAGCGGCGCCGCCGAAGGGCTCGATCTCGGTGGGGTGGTTGTGGGTCTCGTTCTTGAACATCAGCAGCCAGTCCTGATCCTCGCCGTTGACGGTGGCGGTGACATGGATGGAGCAGGCGTTGATCTCTTCGGACTCGTCCAGCTCGGGCAGCATGCCGCGCTTTTTCAGGGTCTTGGTGCCGATGGTGGCGATGTCCATCAGAGTCTGGGGGCGAACAGCAGCCTTCTCCTCGCCGTAGACTTCCACACGGGCGGCCAGATAACGCTCATAAGCGGCCTGAACAGCGGGATCGTCGATGCGAACGTTGTCGATGTGGGTGGAGAAGGTGGTGTGACGGCAGTGGTCAGACCAGTAGGTGTCGACTACGCGAATTTCGGTGATGGTGGGGTCGCGCTTCTCGGTGTCCCGGAAGTAGGCCTGCAGGAACTTCAGATCGTCCAGATCCATAGCCAGACCCTTCTCGTCCAGCAGTTCAGCCAGAGCCTTCTCGTCCATGCCAATGAAGCCGGTGACGGTGGCGACCGTCTCGGGAGCGCCGTAGACGGCAGCCAGAGTCTCGGGCTTGTCAAGAGTAGCCTCGCGGCTCTCCACGGCGTTGATCACGTGCTTCTTGAAAGCGGCGATGTCATTTTCGGTCAGATTGCCGTACAGGGCATAGACCTTGGCGGCCCGGATCAGGGGACGCTCGCCCTGAGAGATGATCTGGATGCACTGGGCAGCAGAGTCGGCTCTCTGGTCGAACTGACCGGGCAGAGCTTCGACCGCGAAGACGTAAGCACCGGGCAGCTCCACAGTTTCGGAAGCGATGTCCAGCTGGGGCTCGGAGAAAACGGTCTTCACGGCGTAGCCGAACAGCTCCTCGGTGATGTTCTCAGCGTCATAGCGGTTGAACAGCCGCAGATCTTCCAGATTGGCGATGCCCAGCAGATTCTTAGCCTCGCTCAGCAGGCCACGAGCCTCGTTGTCCAGACCCTTCTTCTTTTCAACAAAAATACGATAAACCATGTAGGGAGTCCTCCTTACTTGTTGGCGGCGAGAGCCCGCTGTCCGATGTCGGAGCGGCGGTAAGCGCCTTCGAATTTCACACCGTCGCTCAGGCGGTAAGCCTCCTTGACGGCTTCTTCCAGAGAATCGCAAACAGCGGTAGTGCCGGTGACACGGCCGCCGGAGGTCACCAGCTTGCCGTCCTTCAGAGCGCCGCCGGCGACGAAGGTAGCCTTTTCGGCCTCCTCGGTCATGGTGATCTCGAAGCCCTTCTTGTAGCTGCTGGGATAGCCGTTGGATGCCAGGATCACGCAGCAGGCATGCTTGTCCGCAAACTTGACCTCAGTCTCAGCCAGAGTGCCGTCGGTGCAGGCGCGCATGACGGTGAGCAGATCGCTTTCCAGCAGGGGCAGCACCACCTGTGTCTCGGGATCGCCGAAGCGGCAGTTGTACTCGATGACCTTGGGACCCTTGGGGGTGATCATCAGACCGAAATACAGGCAGCCCTTGAAGGTGCGGTTTTCGGCGTTCATGGCGGCGATGGTGGGCAGGAAGATCTCCTTCATGCATACATCTGCCACGTCAGAAGTGTAGTAGGGGTTAGGGGCGACGGTGCCCATGCCGCCGGTGTTCAGACCAGTGTCATGGTCGCCGATGCGCTTGTGGTCCATGGAAGACACCATGGGCTTGACCACATTTCCGTCGGTGAAAGCCAGCACAGACACCTCGGGGCCGGTGAGGAACTCCTCGATGACCACGGTGGAGCCGGACTTACCGAAAATGCCGCCTTCCATCATGTCCCGGACAGCAGCCTTGGCCTCTTCACGGGTCTCGGCGATGATGACGCCCTTGCCCAGAGCCAGACCGTCGGCCTTGATGACGGTGGGAATGGGAGCGGTGTCCAGATAGGTCAGCGCGGCGTTCACATCGCTGAATACCTCGTATTCGGCGGTGGGGATGCCGTATTTCTTCATCAGATTCTTGGAGAAGACCTTGCTGCCCTCGATGATGGCAGCGCAGGCACGGGGGCCGAAGCAGGGGATGCCCTTTTCTTCCAGAGCGTCCACACAACCCAGAACCAGAGGATCGTCGGGAGCCACGACTGCGTAGTCAATGGCGTTCTCCACAGCGAAAGCCACGATCTTCTCAATGTCGGTGGCGCCGATGGCCACACAGGTGGCGTCAACCGCGATGCCGCCGTTGCCGGGCAGGGCATAGATGGTTTCCACCTCGGGATTCTTTTTCAGACTCTTGATGATGGCGTGTTCACGACCGCCACCACCTACGACTAATAATTTCATAGGGATTTACCTCCTTATTTTTCGGGGGGGTTAAAACGCACCGACAGGGGGCAGCCATTTGGGCTGTCCCCTGAGGTGATTTTCTTAGTGGTGGAACAGTCTCATGCCGGTGAAGGCCATGACGATGCCGTTCTTGTCGCACTCGGCGATGACCAGGTCATCACGGATAGAGCCGCCGGGCTCGGCGATGTACTTAACGCCGGAAGCAACGCCGCGCTTGACGGAGTCAGCGAAGGGGAAGAAGGCGTCGGAACCCAGAGCCACAGCGTCACGGCTGTCCAGCCATGCCCGCTTCTCTTCGTTGGTCAGAGGCTCGGGACGCTCGGTAAAGTAGTTCTGCCAGATGCCCTCAGCGCAGACATCCTCTTCGTTGCCGTTGATGTAGCCGTCGATGACGTTGTCGCGGCCGGGGCGGCCCAGATCAGCGCGGAAGGGCAGGTTCAGAGTCTTGGGATGCTGACGCAGGAACCAGGTGTCAGCCTTGCCGCCGGCAAGACGGACGCAGTGGACTCTGGACTGCTGACCGGCACCGACACCGATAGCCTGGCCGTCGTAAGCGAAGCAGACGGAGTTAGACTGGGTGTACTTCAGGGTGATCAGGGACACGATCAGGTCGGTCTTAGCGCTCTCGGGCAGGTCCTTGTTCTCGGTGACGATGTTCTCCAGCAGATGAGAGCCGATCTTAAAGTTGTTGCGGCCCTGCTCGAAGGTGATGCCGAAGATCTGCTTGCGCTCCTGTGCGTCGGGAACGTAGTTGGGGTCGATGGCCACCACATTGTAGCTGCCCTTGCGCTTATTTTTCAGGATAGCCAGAGCCTCGTCGGTGTAGCTGGGGGCGATAACGCCGTCGGAAACCTCGGGAGCGATCAGCTTGGCGGTCAGTTCGTCGCAGACGTCGGACAGAGCGACCCAGTCGCCGAAGGAGCACAGACGGTCAGTGCCGCGGGCGCGGACGTAAGCGCAGGCCAGAGGGTTCTCGTCCAGACCTTCCACATCCTCAACAAAGCAAGCCTTCTTCAGATCCAGGGGCAGGGGCTTGCCAACAGCGGCGGAGGTGGGGGAGACGTGCTTGAAGGAAGTGGCGCAAGCCATGCCGGTGGCTTCCTTCAGCTCCTTGACCAGCTGCCAGGAGTTCAGAGCATCCATGAAGTTGATGTAGCCGGGGCGGCCGTTGAGCACCTGGAAGGGCAGCTCACTGCCGTCGTGCATATACAAGGAAGCGGGCTTCTGATTGGGGTTGCAGCCGTATTTCAGTTCTAAGTTCTTCATTTTCTCGATACTCCTTATATCAGCAGTGCTTGTTGATGATCCGCTGCTCGGTCTCACGAGTAGCCAGATCGGTGTAGCGGACGAACAGGGAGATCTTGTTGTTCTCGTCCAAGTTTTCCCACAGCTCACTGGTAAAAGCGTCGATATCGCCGGGGATGCTGACCCGTTCAGGCTCACCCTGGAAGGTGGGGATCACGGGATTGCCGTCGCAGACGTAGGTGTGCAGGAAGTGACCCAGGCCGGCGATGGCGGGATACTCATAGAAGAACCGGGCGCAAGCGGAGCCTTCTGCGTCGGCGGCCTTCAGGATGGACATCTTGTAGGAGCCGTCGTTTGCCTGAATGCCGGAGATTCTGGGGGTCCAGTTGGGGCCGTCATCCTCGAACATCCGGGTGCGCAGGGCAACTTCCCAGCTCTCGCCCTTGGCGAGGTACTCCCAGATGGTGTCGGTCTGGTCACCGTTGGTGACGATCAGGCCGTTGCCGATCTCCCGGACGGGATGATAGATGATCAGATGGGGGTCCTTCATCAGAGCAGGATCGTGGGCCTCGGTGCGGATGCCGTCCTTCTCCTGAATAAAGACGCGGTTGCGGGAGTTGACGCTGCGGCCCATGATGAAGTAAGCGGCGACAGCCTTTTTGCCGTCGGCGGTCACGCCCAGCACGATGCCCCGGCCGGGGTAGGTGTTGCCGTTGAGGCGCTCGGCCATGGTCTTGGTTTCGTAGACGTTCATGATATTAACCTCCTAAGGATGCACACACCTTTTCCGCTGCCAGGGGGAGCAGGATCCATTCTGCCTGCTCCATCACTCTGCGCTGCAGGGTTTCGGGGGTGTCGTTTTCTTCAATATATACGGCCTTCTGGGCGATGATCTCGCCGCCGTCGGGGATCTCGTTGACGAAATGCACCGTAGCGCCGGTGACCTTCACGCCGTAGTCCAGCGCCGCCTGATGTACGCGAAGACCGTAGAAGCCCTCGCCGCAGAAGCTGGGGATCAGACTGGGATGGACGTTCAGGATCCGCTTGGGGTAGTGGGCGGTGAACCGCTCGGTCAGAATGGTCATAAATCCGGCCAGTACGATGATATCGATGCCGTTGGCGTCCAGAATCTCCATCAGCCGGGTCTCGAATGCCTCATGGGAGCCGCATTCCTTCTTCAGAACCACTGCGGTGTCGATGCCGGCCTTTTTGGCCCGCTCCAGAGCGTAGGCGTTTGCGTTGTTGGACACCACAAGGGCGATCTTACCGCTATTCAGGGTGTTTCCCTGAGCATCGATCAGCGCCTGCAGGTTGGTGCCGCCGCCGGAAACCAGAACAGCTATTTTTTTCGCCATTACAGGATCACCTTTTCCTCGCCCTCGATGATCTGGCCGATGACGTAGGCGTCCTCACCGTGAGCCTTCAGGATCTCCAGCGCGGTGTCGACTTCAGCGGCAGGCACCACGATGCTCATGCCAACGCCCATGTTGTAGGTGTTGAACATGTCGCGCTCGGGGATGTTGCCCCACTTGGCGATCTCATCGAAGATGGGCAGAACTTTGATGGCGCTCTTGTCGATCTTGGCGCACAGACCGTCGGGGATGGAACGGGGAATGTTCTCGTAGAAGCCGCCGCCGGTGATGTGGGAGATGCCCTTGACGTTCACCTTCTCCAGCAGAGCCAGCACGGGCTTGACGTAGATCTTGGTGGGGACCAGCAGAGCCTCTGCGATGGTCTTGCCGCCCAGGGACTCCCGGGGGATGTACAGCTCAGGGTTGTTGTTGTCGATGTCGAAGACCTTACGGCACAGGCTGAAGCCGTTGGAGTGGATACCGGTGGAGGGCAGAGCGATGACCACATCGCCGACTGCCATCTTGGAGTTGTCCAGGATCTTCTTCTTGTCCACGATACCCACGGCGAAACCGGCCAGGTCATACTCTTCCACGGGCATCATGCCGGGATGCTCAGCGGTCTCGCCGCCGATCAGGGCAGCGCCGGACTGAACGCAGCCCTCGGCCACGCCGCCGACGATGGTTGCGATCTTCTCGGGGATGTTCTTGCCGCAGGCGATGTAGTCCAGGAAGAACAGGGGCTTTGCGCCCACGCAGATGATATCGTTGACGCACATGGCAACGGCGTCGATGCCGATGGTGTCGTGCTTGTCCATCAGGATAGCCAGCTTGACCTTGGTGCCGCAGCCGTCGGTGCCGGAGACCAGAACAGGCTCTTCCATGCCGGCGATAGGCAGACCGAAGCAGCCGCCGAAGCCGCCCACGTCGTCCAGACAGCCCTCGTTGCGGGTGCGGGCGACATGCTTCTTCATCAGCTCCACAGCGCGGTAGCCTGCGGTGATGTCCACGCCGGCAGCGGCGTAGCTGGCGGAATAAGAATTCTTGTGATCCATTTTATTTAGCTCCTTTTCAGAAGTTATTTGTTTTTGTGCTGGCGCGGAAGCGCCCTAAGGCTCCCTTGTGTAAAGGGAGCTGTCAGCGCAAGCTGACTGAGGGATTGTTACAACCCCTCCGCCCCTGCGGGGCACCTCCCCTTACACAGGGGAGGCTTTGGTGCTGTGCAAAATCTTACTCCTCGCCGGTCCAGCAGTAGGTGCAGACCTGATCCTTGGAAAGGCCGATAGCCTCAAGCAATCCGTCCAGACTCTGGTAGCCCAGAGAATCGAAGCCCATTTCCCGGCAGATGGCATCCAGCAGCTTCTGACCCCGCTCGGTGCGGCTGTCGGCGTACTCATCCAGGTGATTCTGACCCTCGTCGCCCTCCAGCTCCTGGATCTTTTTCCGGGCCAGCAGCTCCATTTCGGAGTTGCTCCGGGAGAAATTCAGGAATTTGCAGCCATACATGATGGGGGGACAGGCCGAGCGCATATGAACTTCCTTGGCACCGCTGCGGTACAGGAAGTCGACGGTTTCCCGCAGCTGCGTGCCGCGAACGATGGAGTCGTCCACCAGCAGCAGCTTCTTGCCTTCGATCAGATCCGGCACGGGAATCTGCTTCATTTCGGCGATGAGGTTGCGCATTTCCTGGTTGGAGGGGGTAAAGGATCTGGCCCAAGTGGGGGTGTACTTGACGAAGGGCCGTGCGAAGGGCTTGTGGGAGTGGTTGGCGTAGCCGATGGCGTGGGGCAGACCGGAATCCGGCACACCGGCAACGTAATCCACATCGGGCATAGTGCCGTTTTCGATTTCCTCCCGGGCCATGATCTCGCCGTTGCGGCAGCGCATGACCTCCACATTTCTTCCCTCGTAGGTGGAGTTGGGATAGCCGTAATAGCTCCACAGGAAGGCGCAGATCTTCATTTTGGTGCCGGGAGCAGCCAGCTGTGTCCAGCCGTCGGCGGTGATCTTCACGATCTCGCCGGGTCCTAAGTTGTACTTAGGCTCGTAACCCAGCTTCTGGCAGGCAAAGCTCTCCAGAGAAACGCAGCAGCCCTCCTCGTTCTGACCAATGACCATGGGCAGGCGGCCCATCTTGTCACGGGCGGCGATGAGTCCATCGGGGGTCAGCAGCAGGATGGTGCAGCTGCCGTCGATCAGCTCCTGAGCATACTTGATGCCGTCGATCAGGTTGTCGCAGCGGTTGATCAGGGCGGCGATCAGCTCGGAATCGTTGACCTTGCCGGAAGACATGGCCATAAAGTAGTGGCCGGGAGCGGCGAAGGTCTTGGCCACGATATCCTCGGCGTTGTTGATGATGCCCACATTGGCGATGGCGAACATGCCCAGATGGCTGCGGACCAGCAGAGGTTCGGGGTCGGTGTCGGAGATACAGCCGATACCGGCAGTGCCACCCATTTTGGCAAGATCGCCCTCGAATTTGGTGCGGAAGGGGGTGTTCTCGATGCTGTGGATCTGCCGCTGGAAGCCGTCCTCTTTGCTGTAGAAGCTCAGACCGGCCCGGCGGTTGCCCAGATGGGAGTGATAATCCGTGCCGAAGAACACGTCAAATTTGATGTTTTTGCGGGAAATAGCTCCAAAAAAGCCACCCATAAGTGAAATTCCTCCTTATTGCGCCCGTGCGAAAAGCGCACAGACGTGGCAATCCCCCTTTGGAGATTGCCACGCCAGCAGATCGCACTGGCTCGCGATGACAAAAGGTAAAACGAGTCGATGCGTTAAATTTTTAGGCGAAGAACAGACCGTTCAGGGTCATGGGATCGATGTACTGGCCGTCCTTGTAAACGCGCATGTTGCCGGAAGCCACCTCGTCGATGAGCATGACGTTGCCCTCGGGGTCGTAGCCGAACTCGAACTTGATGTCGTACAGCTCCAGACCCTTCTCAGCCAGGTCGTCAGCGACGATCTTGGTGATGGCCTGAGTCTGAGCCTTCAGGGAGTCGTACTGCTCGGAAGTCATGACGCCCAGATCCACCAGACCGTCCTTGGTGACCAGGGGATCGCCCAGAGCGTCGTTCTTGAAGGTGGTCTCCACGTAGTAGGGCAGGTCCTGACCCTCGGTGCAGTACTGGTTGTAGCGGCGGAAGAAGGAACCCACAGCCTTGCGGCGGCAGATGACTTCCAGACCCTTGCCGAAGACCTTAGCGGGCAGAACTTCCATGGTGGTGTTCTGCAGGTCGGCGTTGACATAGTGGGTGCGGATGCCGGCGGCGTTGATCTTCTCGAAGTAGTAGATGGACATACGCAGGTTCACGTCGCCCACGCCCTCGATGGTCAGACCCACGGAGTTCTCACCGGGATCGAACACGCCGTCCTTGCCGGTGCAGTCGTCCTTGAACAGCAGCAGGCAGTTGCCGTTGGGCAGCTCATAAACATTCTTGGTCTTGCCGGTGTACAGCAGTTTCAGGTTTTCCATAGTAAATTACCTCTTTCTGAAAATGAAAAATATATGTTGAATAAATAGATTTAACCGTTGAGTTCTGCCTGCAGGGCAGCGTCCTTCTTCAGGACGGTTTCCGCATCGGACTTGCGCTTGTTGTCCAACTTCGCAGCCAGTTCAGCATCGCCCACGGCGATGATCTGGGCGGCCAGCAGAGCGGCGTTGACACCGCCGCCCACGGCCACGGTAGCCACGGGGATGCCGGAGGGCATCTGAACAGTTGCCAGCAGTGCGTCCAGACCGTCCATCATACCGCCCTTGCAGGGAATGCCGATGACGGGCAGGGTGGTGTTGGCAGCGATGGCGCCGGCTAAGTGGGCAGCCATGCCTGCGGCGGCAATGATGCAGCCGAAGCCGTTGGCGCGGGCGTTCACAGCAAAATCACGTGCTTCCTCGGGGGTGCGGTGGGCGGAATAGATATGGCATTCGAAGGGGATGTCCAGAGATTTCAGGGTATCCATAGTCTTGCGCAGGATCGGCAGGTCGCTGTCACTGCCCATGACGATTCCGACTTTTTTCATGATTACCTCCTAAAAAATATAAAAGGGCGCACCTATTTCCGAAGCGAAATAAGTGTGCCCAGACGGTCGGCGAGTGCATAAAAGCCCTTACTCCGTGTGGTGCTCCACTAATCCGTCAGTCATAAGGGTGATGCTCAAAATTACGTGGCAATTATATCACAAACCGTTCTTTCGGTCAATTCACATCTGTACAAAAAAGTATAAATTTTGACAGCTCCCCCTGTGTATCTTGCCATATTGAAACAAAACACAAAAAACGCCCCTGCTGTGAAGCAGGGGCGTATCCTTATTTGCTGAAGAAATTGACCATACCCACAACAAAGATCACAGCCACCATCACCGGCAGCACATAGGTCATGTAAGGCCGCATCCACTTGGCCACCTTCAGACCCTTGCCCTCGTTGGCCTCCTTCATAAATTTCTCCCAGCCCCAGCCGTACCGGGCGGTGCAGAAGATGACGAACAGCAGACTGCCCAGCGGCAGCAGCAGATTGCTCACCAGGAAATCCTCGCTGTCCAGCACATCCCGACCTGCGATGGGACGGACGTTGCTCCACAGGTTGTAACCCAGCACACAGGGAATGCTCAGCAGGAAAATGCCCGCGCAGCAAATGGCGCAGCACTTCTTCCGGCTCCAGCCGGTGAGCTCGCCGACGCAGGTGACGATGTTCTCAAACACAGCCAGCACGGTGGAGTAAGCTGCGAAGGTCATAAACAGGAAGAACAGCATACCCCAGATACTTCCGCCGGCCATGTTCATAAAGACCTTGGGCAGGGTCATAAACACCAGGGGAGGACCTGCACCGGGCTCCACGCCGAAGCTGAAGCAAGCAGGGAAGATGATCAGGCCGGATGCAACCGCCACAAAGGTATCCAGCAGGCAGATACGTACCGCCTCGCCGGTCAGGCCATGGTCGCGGGACATATAGCTGCCGAAAATCTGCATACCGGCCATACCGATGGAAAGGGTAAAGAAGGCCTGGTTCATGGCAGCAGTGACGATATTGCCAATGCCCGCATCCACTGCACGGCCCCAGTCAGGCA
>JAGKTU010000086.1 GCA_021153265.1 Clostridia bacterium | reverse complement strand
AACATGGGCGCCCAGCTGATCCGTGAAGTCGCCACCAAGACCAACGATGTTGCCGGTGACGGCACCACCACCGCTACCGTTCTGGCACAGGCCATCACCAGAGAGGGTCTTAAGAACCTGTCCGCCGGTGCCAACCCCATGGTCATGCGTAAGGGCATCGACAAGGCTGTCGCCGCCGCTGTTTCCGCCATCAAGGCCAATTCCGTCCCCGTTTCCGACTCCGCTGCCATCGCCCGCGTCGGCGCTGTGTCCTCCGGTGACGAGTCCATCGGCGCACTGATCGCCGAGGCTATGGAGAAGGTGGGCACCGAGGGTGTCATCACCATCGAGGAATCCAAGACTGCCGAGACCGGTCTGGAGGTGGTGGAGGGCATGCAGTTCGACCGCGGCTACATCTCCCCCTACATGGTCACCGACACCGACAAGATGGAAGCCGTTCTGGACGATGCCTTCCTGCTGATCACCGATAAGAAGATCGCCTCCATTCAGGAGATCCTGCCCATTCTGGAGCCCGTCGTCAAGGCCGGTAAGAAGATGATCATCATCGCAGAGGATGTGGAGGGCGATGCCCTGGCAACTCTGCTGCTGAACCGCCTGCGCGGCAACTTCAATGTGGTCTGCGTCAAGGCTCCCGGTTTCGGCGACCGCCGCAAGGAGATGCTGCAGGATATCGCTGTGCTGACCAACGGCACCGTGATCTCCAGCCAGCTTAACATGGAGCTGGCCGATGCCACTCTGAACGATCTGGGCCGCGCCCGTCAGATCGTCGTCACCAAGGATACCACCACCATCGTCGATGGTGCCGGCGCACCCGAGGCCATCCAGGCCCGCGCTCACCAGATCCGCGCTGCCATCGCCACCACCACCTCCGACTACGACCGTGAGAAGCTCCAGGAGCGTCTGGCAAAGCTCTCCGGCGGTGTCGCCGTCATCAAGGTCGGCGCCCAGACCGAGGTCGCTATGAAGGAGCAGAAGCTGAGAGTGGAGGATGCCCTGAACGCAGCCCGTGCTGCCGTTGAGGAAGGCATCGTGGCCGGCGGCGGTACTGCCCAGGTCAATGCCGTGGCTGCTGTCGAGGAGCTGATCGCAACTCTGCACGGCGACGAGAAGACCGGCGCCCGGATCATTGCCTCCGCTCTGCAGGCTCCCATCCGCCAGATCGCTGAGAACGCCGGCGTGGACGGCTCCGTGGTCTACGAGAAGATCAAGAACTCCGGTAAGGTTGGCTTCGGCTACAACGCCTACTCCGAGGAGTACGTGGACATGATCGCCTCCGGCATCGTTGATCCCACCAAGGTCACCCGTTCCAGCCTTGAGAACGCCGCTTCCATCGCCGCTTGCGTGCTGACCACCGAGTCTCTGGTGGTCGACAAGCCCGATCCTGCTGCCGATGCCGCAGCCGCCGCTGCAGCCGCACAGGGCGGTATGTACTAAGATTTTTCCAAAACCGCCCCGACGGAAAGTCGGGGCGGTTTCTTTTGCAAGCTGCCTGCTTTTCCTTGCTTTTTCGTGTCGAATAAATTATAATAAATTCAACTGTGGGCATTTTGCCCTGCCCCGAAACATTGGGCGCACAATAAAGCGAAGGAGTTTTCCTATGGCACCCATCCGCGTTTTGCACAACATCGTTTCTCTGGACATGGGCGGCATCGAGACCGCCGTTATGAACCTCTACCGCCACATCGACAAGGAGAAGGTGGTCTTCGACTTTTTGGTCCACCGCCCCACCGAGGGTTTTTATGAGAAGGAGATCCGCAGCTACGGCGGCAAGATCTACCGCACACCCCGGTTCAATCCCTTAAAAATGCGCCGCTACCAGCGCAGCTGCATGGAGATCCTCCGGGAGCATCCGGAGTACAAGGTCTTCCACAGCCATCAGGAGCTGAACCTGTGGACACTGAAATATGCCGAAAAGGCCGGAATTCCCTGCCGCATCGCCCACTCCCACAATGCCAAAACTGTGGTAAATCTGAAGTTTTTCTTCTTTCTGTATGAAAAACTCTTCATCAAGCGCCATTGCACCGATATGTTCATGTGTTCCACGCTGGCCGGTGAATGGAGCTACGGCAAAAAGGCTGTGCAGGATGGTCGGGTGCGCATGAGCAAAAACGGCATCGAGGTGGAGCGCTTCCACTATAATGAGGAAGTCCGCCGGGAAGTCCGCCGGGAGCTGAATGTGGAGGACAAGATCGTCATCGGCCACGCCGGCCGCTTCATGCAGCAGAAGAACCATATGTTCCTGATGGACATTTTCCGCAAGATCCACGACCGGAATCCCGATACGGTGCTGCTGCTGTGCGGCGAGGGCCGTCTGGAGGAGGACATCCGCCGGAAGGTCAAGGAGCTGGAACTGGAAGACCATGTGCGTTTTCTGGGTGTCCGTCCCGATATGGACCGGATGTATCAGGGTTTCGACCTGTTCTTGCTGCCCTCTCTGTGGGAGGGACTGCCGGTGGTGGGCATCGAGGCCCAGACCTCCGGCCTGCCCATTTTGATGAGCGACGTGATCACCCCCGAGGTGGAGGTCACCCCCTGCGTGAAGAAACTGTCCCTGAAGACATCTCCGGAGGTCTGGGCGCAGACGGCTCTGGACATGATCCGGGAGCATCAGCGGCAGGATGAGTACCAGCGCATCGTGGATGCCGGTTTCGATATTCGGGAAACCGCCAAATGGTGGCAGAATTACTATCTGGAAAAATACCGGGAAGAAAACGAAAATTGACAGAATCGATACCTTTTTGCAGAACAGCCCCGACGATAAGTCGGGGCTGTTGAATCTGATCGGTTCGATTCCCGAATTTGCCCAACAAATGAAAAAACTCCCGATGCAATGCATCGGGAGTATTTTTCATGGTGAACTACGGCGCTCGGAATACAAATACTATGCCCTAATCCGCCGTCAATTTCATGGAGGGTGATGGTTCGGTTATCGCCGGAGTAGTTAAAAGTAAGGATGACCTTATCATCGTAGACGAACACCGAGTTCAAAAAGGTTTTGATCAGCCGCTTCTGGCAGTCGATATCCGAGTAATCCATTCCCGCGAACTGATGCAGGAAGAAAACAATGTGTTCTTTCTTGAGAGCCAGATCCTCTTTCAGCTTGGCTGCGGCAAGAGCCACACGGAGATCCTTTTTCTGCTCCTCCAATTCGTTCATGCGGTCCTTGGTGCTTTCATTGAAGATACCTGCTTCAATAGCACGCAGGAGGTTGGTGATGGCACGGTCGGTTTCGTCCAGAGCTTTCTGCAGGGATTTGGTGTAAGTGGTGTCCGTATTTTGGGCAAGGAAATACTGGTATGTGTTTTCTGCAATAAATTCCAGCAGTTCTTCGTTTCGAACCAGTCTGAGGAGATGCTTCAGTACAAGGGTTTCAATCCAGTCCTGCCGGACAGCTCGCTTGGTGCAGAGCTTTTTCTTTTTGGCACTGCAGATGTAATAGTGATGCTTCACCTTCTGCTTGCTGGTGCCGCAGATGCCGGTCATGCCGGCACCGCATTTGCCACAAAAGATCTTGCCGAACAGGATGTAATCCACCTTGGCCTTTTTGTGGGCGCCTGCCTTTTGATTGAAGGCCAGCAGATCCTGGACCTTGTTGAACACATCCACATCAACGATGGGCGGCACAGAGTTTTCGATGCTGACTTCTCCGTTGTATTCGTAGGTGCCGATATACTTTTTGTTCTTCAGAACGGTCCGCAAGCTGTTATGGGTGAAGGAATGGCCTCTTGAGGTCCGCAACCCCTTGTCATTCAGAATCTTGACGATTTCCGTGATGGTTTTTCCTTCGGAATAAAGCTGGAAGATTTCTCTTACAACAGGTGCGTATTTGAGATCGACCTCATATTTCTTATCTGCAGTTATGGTATAGCCCATGGGGCAGGTGCCGCCGGTGTAACGGCCTTTCTGGGCACTGTTTTTCATGCCTCTGCGGACATTCTGAGAAAGCTGCTCGGAATAGTAGGCTGCCATACCTTCAATGACAGCTTCCAGAATGATGCCTTCCGGGGTATCCGGAATGGCTTCGGCTACATAGTAGATTTTGACGCCGTTTTTCTTTAGGTGATATTTGTTGAGGGCAATCTCCTCTTTGTTTCGTCCGATTCGGTCGGTCTTCCAGACGATCAAAGCATCGAAAGCGTGTTTTGCCGCGTCGGCAAGCATAAGCTGAAACTGTTCTCTGTTGTCGTTTCGCCCGGTCTGCGCGCGGTCGGCATAGACCTTTACAATGGTCAGCCCATGGGCAGCAGCGAAGCGTTCCGCTTCCGCAACCTGGCCTTCGATGGACTGCTCACCTTGTCTATGACTGGAAAAACGGGCATAAACAACAGCGTTCACACAGTTTCCTCCTTTGCAAGATCCAGATCCAGCGCCATTCTGACCATATTCTTGGATTTGATATCGGCCCGGTCATAGGCACGGGCAACTTCATAGGCATCTGTGGACACTTCTGCAGGTGCATAGTTTTCGATACCCAGCCAGACTTCCAGAGGCACATTCAGCGTGTCGGAAAGCTGCATTGCCAGATCCAGCGGAGCAACCTTCATCTGCCGGGTGATGATCGTCCGGACCTGCTTATCTGTCAGACCGGTTTTCTGCACCACACCGGGAATGTCCAGACCCATTTTGTCTGCGGTAACCTCGATGAAGATCTTGTAGAAAGGCTTCTCCTTCTTCTGTGCCCAGAACAGGGAGGATACGGCCTCAGCCTCATCGTCGCCTAACAGGTAATCTGCGGATACCTTCAGAGCTTCGGCATACTTGCGTACCACCTCGATTCTGGGAGAACGATCCTCCCGCTCGTACCGGCTGAGGATCTGCTTGGAGGTGCCCAGCAGTTCGGCAAAGCCTGCTCTTTTTCTTCCATACTCATAATACTGCAGCTCCTTCTTTGGTATTGGTATCCGTATTATAGCAGACTGAATCACCTTTTGCAAGCCACTTTGTTGAAACAACCAAACTTTGTGCAACATATCACCAAATGGTAGAAATATCATTGACAAATGAGTCTGGGGAAGGTAAAATTATAGCAGAATCAACCAAATGGTGATTACAGAAGCCTATTCAGGGAGAAAAACAGACCCTCAGGAGGTGATTCCCATGGGGAGTGCAGTGAAGATAAATCCCAATCTGATTCCCAGTATGGAGAAGCAGCTACTATGCGCCACATTCCTAGAGGCAGTCATCCGGTTCTACGAGAATCCGGACAATATGCGTGCCTTTGAAAGGTGGCGTGCAGAGAAAGGAGGAACCGCAGATGAATCAGAGAGAAGCTGATATGCTGAGAGAAAAGCATCCCAATTTTGTTCCGCTGAACGTGGCAGCCGATTATCTTGGTATGTCGCCCCGGAAGTTGTCTGAACTCATCGCCGCAGGCAGAAAACCCTATGCAGACCTTGGTGGCAACATCGGCACCAAGCAGAAGTACATCCGGGTCTATACCGCTAGGCTGATCGCCTATCTGAACGGTACGTTAGCCGGTATGTAAAGAAAGGGTGCGGACTTTCCTGTGGAGATAGAGAGAAACAATATCAGGTGATATGGGCAGCCGGAGCGCGAACCATATCACCTGTTTTTATTATGCGAGGAAGGAGGCAGCAAACATGAAATGTCTGAAGAAATTCGCCTGGGTCAAGCTGTCCAGATATGAGATTCCCTTACACGCCAAAGGCATTATGATCTACTTTTTGCGGCTGGCATCCCGTGCGGCATTCCGCAAGGGTACTGCCCGTTACTGCGGCCATATCAATGCTGTGGATGTCGGATCCTGGGTCGGTGGCATGGTAGGACTCAAGAGCATTCTGGAAGTAAAGAAACGCAGGGATGCGTTGGAAATCATGGACGAACTCCAGATGCTGGGCTATATCACCTACACTCTGGATTCGAGTACCAAGATCCTGACCTACAAGATCTCCGATTGGGTGCTCAAATGCTCCGGCAAGGCGTGCAAGGAAGGCGAAAATATTTACACAACGCCCGATTACGGGTTTCTTTGCATGCCCAGAAATATCACCGAGCGGTTGGTGGAAATGGGTCATAAGTTTGGCGAGGCAGATGCCTGGCTGGATCTGTGGTGCCATACTGTCTATCGGGACAAGGGCAATGCTTTCTCCTTCCTCGCCCCTGCCATCCAGTATGGCAAGTTCGGCTCTGTTCTGACTCTGGAAACCCTGGGCAAGCGCTGGAAGTGGGAGAAGACCAAGGTATGGCGCTTTTTTCAGTTCTACTGTGCCTACTTCCCCTTGCACCGGCTGCCCGGTTCCTTTGGTTGTGTGATCTATAACAGATGCTATCCCACCCAGGACGAGTGTGATGATCCCAGTGACGAGGAAGTAATACGTATTCTGGAGCTAATACGTATTAAGGCCCGTAATACGCATACCGAGGGCACCGACAACGAGCGGATCAACCGGTTCGTTGCCTGGAAGAGCCGTAAGGTGATCCGGGATTTGGAGGATGAATACACCAGGGAAGAGATTCAGGAAAAGAACAAAGAAAATTCGGATTTCTGGGGCGCGGAAAATTGCCGCGTTGCGGAAATCCCCCCTATAATACGCGCGTATTTTTCTCATGGTAGGAACTGTATGTATAGTAGGAATTGTATTTATGACTGCAGTAGTATAGATATAGGGGAATCGGAAAGTTGGAACTTTTTCGATATAGGGGCAGTGTGCCCATTTGATAGATTCGCTTTTTTCAATCTCGATACAAGCTAAGGAGGAAGCAATGAAACTGCATCAAAATCAACTGAATCTGATCCTGCACCTGATCAGACTGAATATTATGTCCTATGAGGACTGCCTCAAGTTCCTGGATACGGAAAACACTGGGGATATGATCGCCATGTCCTATGTGTTCCGTCCTCTGACCAAGAATGGCTATGTGGTCAAAGGCAAGGATGGGGTGGTTGCTGTCCTCCAGAAAGGCAGGGATCTGTTCCCGGAGGAAGGCCCGCTGATCTCTGTTGCCAGCAGAGGAAAGTCCCGCTTACGGGTGCTGCACGTGTCCAGGGTGTGCATGTGGATGGAGAAGAACGGTGTTCCTATCTCCGGAGCACTGCTGGATACGGAAGAACCCTACTTCATTCCCTCTGCCCGTTGGAGAGACATCGCAAAGGGAATTCTGTCCACAACCCGGTTTGCAGGCGTCCTGCTGGCTTACGGGAAGCGGTACGCGGTCTATGACATCGGAGACGGGACCATGGATTGGCAGCTCCGGGCAGAAAGTTCCCTGTTTTATTACAGATACGGATCCTTTAAAACCAAGGCAGATGGGATGATCCTGATCTGTGAGGATGGAAGAAAGCATGAGATTGCCCGACAGATCATCCGCCAAACAATGTGGGCCAGGAAGATGCTGTTGAAGGACAAGTATGCCGAAACCGATAAGCCTGTCAGGTATTCCAGATCCCCCATCAAGCTGCGGACCCAGTATGAGCGTGTCTATCTGACCACACCGGCCCTGCTGCCAATCAGTCTGGAGCGAATCTATGACGAAGAGTATTACATCGAAAATGGAGTGCGCGGAGCCGAACGCTTAAAGGAACGTAAGCTGGGCGATGTGGAAGTCTATCCCATAAGGTACTATCTGAATCCGGCCTTCGATATTCTGAAGCTGGTCCATTTTTTCGCCGAAGTAAAGGATGATCTGGATATGGCCCAGGATGGATATATCTCTCCCATTGAGTATTTTATGGTGGTGTATCCGGAGGACCTGGAGGTTGCCCAGATGTATCCGGATGTTAACGGAGCGAAAGGAGTGAATATCCGTGTTTATCGATCTGCATAAGACTCTGGAGAGAGTTGAGGAGAATCTGCCCAAGGATAGAAGGATTACCTTCGAGATGCTGGAAAAGGCCTACGAGCAGACGCTGTGGCTTCGCAGTCACATCCTTGGTGTGATGTACGATATGATTGATTTCGGCTCGGCATCCAAACGGATCATCGGGGAAGTGTCGGTCTCCCAGACTGATTTTGATAAGATGGTCTGCCTGGTGATACCGGAGCCGCTTCCGGGGCTGAAGGAGCTGACCGGTACCCTGGAAGAACACTGGACCCGGATGATTCACGAGGCCATCGCCCAGCAGGCAAAAATTGGAATTCCCTATTTCGAAAAAGCCCATGTTCATATCCGAATTACTGCACCCAGGGGAACCAATAACCGGAAGGTCTGGGATACCTCCAACCGGGCTATCAATGTGGTCATCAACAATCTGAAGGGGATCTTTTTCGATGACGATAACTTTGAGCATATGTCCTGCAGCATCGAAGCCAGCTGGGGCAAAATCGGTATGACAGAGATTCGGATCTGCGACCATGAGAATTTGAAAAAGTTGGGGATTTTTCGGTGAAGTCAGACCAAATCGCGAACATTTCCAGAGCGAAAAAAGACACAACTAAGGATGTGGAGCGACGGCATTACTCCAGCCCGAACGCAAAAATCCCCACAGTCAGCCCTCCGATAAGGATAGGAAAGACTGTGGGGATTTCTTATGCCGCATTCATTGTTTTGAAAATGACATGCAGCACTTTCCTGACGATGCATATATCAGCCGCCGAGGTTTTTCAGGAACTGATTCTTCTTTTCGGCGCCATATGCGGTATATGTACCGCTCTGAAGATTGCCGTAGGCTACACAGATGGCCTCGTCCCAGCTTTCTTTTTCGTGGTTAACGAGGATTGGGTAGTAATGTACACCGTTGCGTTCTGCTGCATCGCAATCGCCGGGCGCATCTCCCACCATCAGCACCTTTTGGGGATCGTAGCCGAATTTCAGCATAGCAGCAATGCAGGTAGCTTTCGAACCGACATCCTGCGCCAGCACAATATCGGTATGCTCTAAAAGGTCAAACTTGCCCCACTCCTCTTCCACCGCATCCCGATTGGCGGAGGAGACCATGGCAACATCCGCAAATGCGTGCGCAGCAGCCAGACCTTCCTTTGCACCGGTGTAGGGGATCTTCAGACTTTCGTCCAGTTCCACGATAGCAGCATTGACTGCTTTGGACCAGGAGAGTGCTTTCTGAAGAACCAGCTTTGCATCTCCCTGGGCAGCCTCAGCAGCCTTGGATACAGCGTCATTACTCAGCGCAGGAGCGGTATCTGCCCATTGGGCAAGCGCATCCACACCGGCAATTTTCTTATACTTTCCGTCGATTTCCTTCAGCGCCATAGCAAGGCCCTTGAAGCGGTTGATACCGCGGGTCATGGAGAACAGATTGATCACATTCCAGCGGTCCAGTATTTCTTCTTTCCATTCTTCCAGTCCCCATTCTGCAACCATACAGGGGCCAAAGCAGTGGAAATGCTTACAGTTCATGGTATCCATGACGCAACCGTCAGAGTCCACACAGATGAGGTATTCGTGCTTTCTTTCAAAGCCGTCAAAGATGGACATAGCTTTCTCTCCTCTCAAAATGTTATTAGGCATGCAGGGCAGTTCCGCTGTTTGCGAAGCTGCCCTGCTTTTATGTGTTACAAATTATACGCGGGTATCCCACATGCCGCAGAAGGAGTCAATGGGGTCAGTACCCTTGAAAGCATCGGGGCCTGCAACCAGTGCGTCCACCAGTGCGTCCATGGTGTCATCATTGGAGTCGTATGCGTTGATGTAGGTCCGCAGCTGAGGCGCATCAGCCAGCATACCGGGCAGGTTCACGGAAATGCCAACGACAGGCTGCTCGTGGACATACCAGGGAATTTCACCACCGCCCTTAGACACACCGAAGGCAGGATGACCGCCGCCCACGTTGAACAGGGAGATTACCAGATCCTGCTGAGAGGTGAAATCGGCGATGGCATTCTTACCGGCCAGGTACATATTGACAGATACCTTCTCACCGGCAGCAATCTGCTTCTGCAGCTTTGCCAGAGGAGATTCGTAAACAAAGGCATCAAAGCCCTTGGCCTGCAGCCGCTCACAGAGCTTCTCTGCAGGGGACTTCTTCTTGCCCGCACCCATATACATGGCAGCCAGAGCAGCCATGGGGCTGTCGGCACCCTTGATGGGTACAATCATGATCCGCTTGGTCTTATTGGGGTCCAGAGGCAGAACACCTTCATCCAGATACTTGACCAGAGTCAGAGAATCTTTGGAAATTTCGGCGGAGTAGGACTTGAACTCTGCGTTGTTCAGCGCAGCTGCCAGTTCTTCGTCAGTACCACACAGCTGATCGGCGGTCATCTTGTGCATACCCTTGGAAGCCTTCAGACCCAGAATTCTGGTCAGAGCCTCAACCATGCGCTCCTCGCTGATCACACCGGTCTTGTAAGCATTCAGCATGGTTGCGAAGTCCTCTTCGGGATCGTTGAAGAACAGGAACATATCGCAGCCGGCATTGATGGAGGCAGGCAGCATCTCGGCGCGCTTCATCTTGTTGGTCATACCCACCATGTGGGAAGCATCGGTAACAACCATGCCGTTGAAGCCCAGCTTGTCACGGAGCAGACCAATCATGATTTCGGGGCAAAGGGTTGCGGGGAGCATTTCGGCATCGGTGATACCGGGCTTGACCTCCCGCATGTAAGTGGGCATCATGATATGGCCGCCCATGACAGCTTCCATACCGCCGTCGATCATAGTCTTGTAAACATGACCGTAGGTAGCCATCCACTGCTCTTCGCCGAAGTCATTGATGTTATTGGACAGATGGGCATCCCGGTAGTCCTGGCCGTTGCCGGGGAAATGCTTGGCGCAGCAGAAAACACCCTCAGTTTCATGCAGGCCGTCCATATATGCCTTACCCATAGCAGCCACACGCTCGTGGTCATTGCCGAAGGCACGCTTGATGATTTCTTCACATTCCCAGTTGTAGGGGATGTCCACGATGGGGGCAAAAGCCATGTTGCAGCCGGTGGCCTTGATCTGTGCGCCGGAAACGCGGCCCATATCCTGAGCATATTCCAGCTTACCAGTAGCACCGACCTTGATACCGGCACCCACATGGGTACCGTCGGGGCAAATACCGTCACCGCCTGCTTCGGGGTTACAGGCGATCAGAACAGGAATCTTGGCATACTTCTGCAGCAGACGGTTCTGGTTCAGAATTCTCTGGCCGGGCATATTGTTGAAGCGGCAGCCGCCCAGATGGTATCTTTCCATCAGATCCTTCAGATAGTTTTCTTCCGGAGAGGTCGTCAGCTGCCAGAACAGCTGGCCCACCTTTTCTTCGTCAGTCATGGAAGCAATGGTATTTTCCACCCATGCAATGTCTTCGTCGGACAGATAGTAAGGTTTTGCTTTCAGGTTTACCATAGAAAAAACTCCTTTGAAATAAAGTCAGGGACCGCCCGTATGGGCGGCCCCTTTCAAAACGGTTGAATTAGGGTTTGCAATCAGACTTTCCGGGAATTCAGTTCCTCGGTCATCTGATTCAGAGTCTTCTTATCCAGATTGTAAATGAACTTGATGGCGATGAACTGGAGCGCAGCACCGATCAGATACATCACACCAACCAGGTAACGCATATTTGCAGCGACCTCGGGAGCCTGATCGGGGCCCAGAGCGGCAACATAGCCCAGTCCTGCAGCAACCAGCAGACCCAGGGAGGGGAACAGACCCTGGCCCAGCTTGCGGAAGAAGGAATGGATGGCATACAGCGTGCCCTCGTCACGGGTGCCGAACTTCCACTCGTTGTAGTCGATGGCATCTGCCATCATGGAGTAGCTGACGCACATATTCACGCCCATACCCAGACCGTTGAGAATCTGGCAGAGTGCGTAGATCAGCATACCGGTGCTGTTGCCGGGGATGGGCAGGATCACCAGCAGCAGGCAGGCCAGCACAGAGAACATAGCGCCGAAGGCGGAACCTTCCTTCTTGCCCCATCTGCGGACGATCTTGGCAATGAAGGGCATAAACAGAATCATGGGCAGCATGGTGACGATACCCATCAGGCCGGACAGGCGGGCATTCTTGAAGTAGGACTGGAACAGAACGCTGACGGCTGCGGCAGAACCTTCCTGGCTCAGCAGCAGTGCACACATAGCCAGCGTGATACCGATGGCAGCACGGTTTTTGCAGAAGTTGCCGATAGCCTTGAAGATGTTGAACTTTTCACCGTCGTTGCAGCGGACATCCACATCCACACGGATGGTGGACTTGCGGATGATGAACTGGAAGGCAGCAAAGCCCAGAACGCCCATGAACAGAGCAATCATCCACATACGGTTGCCAATCAGATGGTTTGTTGCATCATAGATCAGCAGGGGGATGATGATACGGGAGCTGATACCGCCCACCATGGCGCCCACATTACGCCAGGAGGAAAGCTGTGCGCGCTCGGCTGCATCTTCGGTGATCAGAGGCAGCATGGAACCGTAGGGAACATTTGCCACGGTGTAGAAGGCGTCCCAGAACACATAGCCGCCGATGTACATGGCGATCTTGGCAGCATTGCTTGCGTTGGGGAACGGAGCGAAGCTCAGCGCACCTGCGATGATCAGGCCGATGGAGCCGATGCCGATATAGGTCAGGAACTTGTTGCGCTTGTACTTGCGGCGGTCAGAGTCGATCATTGCGCCGATAAGGGGATCGTTGATTGCATCCCACACCTGAACGATCACCAGAAGCAGTGCATACAGGCTTTCGGACATACCCATATACTGGGTCCAGTAGATCATCAGATAGCCCTTCAGGGCAAAGCTCATGTTGCATCCGAAGTCACCGGCAGCATATGCCAGCTTGTCCATGATGCCAAACTTGCGGTAGCCCTTTGTGTCCAATTGGACAGGTTTTGCCATTTGTGTTTCCTCCTTATTTTTACAGGTCTTTTCCTGCTTTTTCTATAAATATTCCCACGAAGGCAGATAATTGTTGACTGTGTAACACCTGTTGCATATAATTATATATGGACAAAATGTGAATAGCAAATTACAGTATTTTGCCTTTGTAGCATAAGCTACATTTTTGCATAACTGTAGCTTTGTTGCGGGAGGACCTATGGAAAAGGAAGACAGACGGTATCAGCGTACCCGGCAGGCCATACATGATGCCATGTGGCAGCTGATCCGGGAAAAGGATTTTTCTCAGATTTCCGTTGGCGAGATTGCGCAGCGGGCCAATATCAACCGGGTCACCTTTTACCGGCATTATGAAGATAAATACGCATGGCTGCACAGCTGTATTCAGGAACTTTTGAAGGACTTGTTCGCGATCAGAGGGGCAGTGTCCTTCTCCTTTGAGGTTGAAGATCTGGACGGGCTGTTTCTGGATGTATGCAACCATTTTGACCGGAACTTTGAGGTGTATTCCGTATTGCTGCGCAATGAGGGCATCCGCACGGTCCGGGATCACTTCAAAGGAGTCATCTATTCCACACCGATTGAAAATGTCCCCTCTCTGGAATCGATGGTTCCCGAAAAGCAGATGGAGTATCATTTTCTGATGTCCGCCATCGCGGGTACCATCGAATGGTGGATTCGAAATGACCGTCCCATGAACGCGGAAGCTTTGGCAAAAAAGCTGGTTTCGATGCACCGCTCACTTCTTGAATACGAAAGATAATGAAACAGGCCACTGGATTTTACTCCGGTGGCCTGCTTTGTTTACGGTATATCTTGCCCGATCACTTCCGGTGCCTCATCCAG
>JAGKTU010000085.1 GCA_021153265.1 Clostridia bacterium | reverse complement strand
GCAAGGGCAAGGGCAATCCCCAGATCTTCTTCGCCGGCAACGGTCTGAGCACCCGTCACTACAACGAGCTGCTGCGGCTGCTGGAGGGCAAGGACTTCTCCCTGTGCGTCATCTCCAAGTCTGGCACCACCACCGAGCCCGCCATCGCCTTCCGTGGCCTGAAGTGGCTGCTGGAGCGCAAGTACGGCACCGATGAGGCCCGCAAGCGTGTCTACGCCGTCACCGACGCCGCCCGCGGCGCTCTGCGCCAGATGGCTGACGAAGAGGGCTGGGAGACCTTCATCATCCCCGATGATGTTGGCGGCCGTTTCTCCGTGCTGACTCCTGTCGGTCTGCTGCCCATCGCCGCTGCCGGTATCGACATCATGGCTATGCTCCGCGGCGCTTATGAAGCCAAGGAAGCTTACAACCTGCGCTCCTTCGAGAACCCCGTGTGGCTGTACGCCGCTGTGCGTAACATGCTGTACCGTCAGGGCAAGAAGATCGAGCTGTTCGAGTCCTTCGAGCCCGGCTTCAAGATGATGGGCGGCTGGTGGCAGCAGCTCTTCGGCGAGTCCGAGGGCAAGGACGGCAAGGGTATCTTCCCCGCCACCGCTGAGCTGACCGCTGACCTGCACTCCCTGGGCCAGATGATCCAGGAGGGCGAGCGCAACCTGTTCGAGACCATGGTCCGCTTCGACGCCCCCGAGCAGAAGATGGTCATCGGCGAGGACGTGAAGAATCTGGACGGCCTGAACTACATCGCCGGCAAGACCCTCGACTTCGTGGACGAGAAGGCTTACCTCGGCACCATGGCTGCCCACGTGGACGGCGGTGTTCCCGTCATCAGCATCGACTGCGGCGAGCTGGACGAGAAGAAGCTGGGCGAAATGTTCTACTTCTTCGAGCTGAGCTGCGGCATTTCCGCCTATATGCTGGGTGTCAATCCCTTCAACCAGCCCGGTGTTGAGCTGTATAAGAAGAATATGTTCAAGCTGCTGGGCAAGCCCGGCTACGAAAATAAGTAATTTGCCAAAATAGTTGTTGCAAATTTCCGCAATAACTGGTAGAATTACCATACAGCAAAAATCGCTGCAAGCAAAGGAGGACATTCCGATGATTCATGTTATTATGGGCCTGAAGGGCTCCGGCAAGACCAAGAAGCTGATCGAAGCCATCAACACTGCTGTTGCCAACGCAAACGGCGACGTCGTCTGCATCGAGTACGGCAGAAAGCTGACCTACGACCTTTCCTACAAGGTTCGTCTGGTCGACTCCAAAGAGTACGGCATCAACTCTCCCGCCATGCTGAAGGGCTTCCTGAGCGGCCTGCATGCCGGTAACTTTGATATTACCAACGTCTTTATCGACAACCTGTACAAGACCATCGGCGACGACACCGCTGCCGGTGAGGAGTTTGTCGCATGGTGCGCTAAGTTCGCTGCTGACAACAACATGGAGATCACCATCACCATTTCTCAGGATCCTTCCGAGGTTTCTGAGGGCATGAAGCAGTATCTGTAATCTTCTGCGCTACATAAACACCGCTGTGGCTGTCCGCAGCGGTGTTTTTTCTAATCTTTTTCCCGAAAACCAAAAAAATAGATAGGCAAATCAAAACAAATGTGCTATGATATCAGGTGAGGTGACTGTCATGGAAGAAAATCGCGAAAACGAGAATCTCACAGAAGGCCCCAAGGAAAGCTATGTCCCCCGTCCGACTTGGCAGCTCTGGGCTGCAAGGGTCGCACTGGTGTTGGTGATCCTGTTTGTGGCATATCAGATCCTTTCCATCGCCACAGGAGGCAAATAATGCGGATCTTAGGCATAGACCCCGGCTACGGCATCACCGGTTTCGGCTTGGTGGATGCCCAGAGAGGGCAATTCCGGCTGCTGCGCTGCGGCGCCATCACCACGCCCCCCAATACCGACTTTTCCTGGCGGCTGGAGGTCATTTATAACGATATGGTGGAGTTGCTTCGGGTGACCAAGCCCGATGTGGTGGCCATCGAAGAGCTGTTCTTCGGCCAGAACGTCACCACCGGCATCGGCGTGGCCCAGAGCCGCGGCGTAATTTTGCTCGCCATCCGGCAGGCAGGGCTGGAAGTGTATTCCTACAAGCCCATGCAGGTCAAGCAGTCCGTGGTGGGCTACGGCAACGCCACCAAGCATCAGGTGCAGGACATGACCCGGCGGCTGCTCCGTCTGGACGCCATGCCCAAGCCCGATGACGCCGCCGACGCCATCGCCATCGCCCTGTGCCACGGCCGCTCCGCCACCTCTATGCTGGCTCAGGCACAGAAAAAACAGGGAGGCTTTGTATGATCTATTACGTTTCCGGGCCGGTGACGGTCTTAGAACCCGGCCTTGCGGTCATCGACTGCGGCGGCGTGGGCTACGGCTGCCGGATCACCGCTTATACCGCCGGACAGCTGAAGCTGAATCAGAATGCCCGGCTGTATGTTACCGAATCCATCCGGGAGGACGCCTTCGACCTCTACGGTTTTATTTCCAAGGATGAGCAGCGGTGCTACGAACTGCTGACCTCCGTCAACGGTGTCGGCCCCAAAGCGGCCATGGCCATTCTGTCCGCCGGCGGCCCTCAGAATTTCACCCTTGCCGTCATGACCGGGGACGAAAAAATGCTCACCGCCGCTCAGGGCGTGGGCAAGAAGATCGCTCAGCGCATCATTCTGGAACTGAAGGACAAGCTGGGCGGCAGTTCCATGGAGCTGGACTTCTCCACCGGCCCTGTTTCTGCTCCCGTCCAGCCCAGTGGCAACAAATTCATGGCCCATGCAGCGCTTCAGGAACTAGGCTACAGTGCAACCGAAATCCACGCCGCCTTGAAGGGTGTAGACAGTAGTCTATCCACTGAGGAAATGGTCCGCTACGCCCTGCGGGCCATGGTTATGAAAGGTTAATCGGGCATGGAGTATCCCAGCAGGAAGCCCAACCGCCTGCCTTTTTTCGACTATAGTACACCGGGTGCGTATTTTATCACGATTTGTACAGAAAACCGACGTCCAATTCTAGGCGACATCGTAGGGGGCGGCGCCTTCGACGCCCCGTATACCCAGCTTACAAATATTGGGCAGGTCGTACAGCGGCACATTGTATCCGGGAATCACATACAAGGCATCACAGTTGATAAGTATGTGGTCATGCCAAACCACATCCATATGATATTACTGCTCAACGATACTGCCGCAAACGGGACGTCGAAGACGCCGTCCCCTACAAATGCGGTAATCCCACATTTTGTATCCACACTGAAACGCTTTTGCCATCGTGATATTGGCAGAAAAATCTTCCAGCGGTCATACCACGACCATGTGATCCGAGATGAAAAAGATTATCTAAAAATCTGGCAATACATTGACAATAATCCTGTCCGATGGCAGGAGGATTGCTTCTATATTGGAGCGTCATCACAGGGCGTCGAAGGCGCCGCCCCCTACCATGCTCCTACGGAGGAACAACTATGAGCATCGAATTTTCTCAGGAACTGGACAGCCCCATCATTTCCCCCACCTTTGCGCCCCAGGATGCCGGTGAGATCGGTCTGCGGCCCAAGCTGCTGAACGACTACACCGGCCAGGAGAAGGCCAAGGGTAACCTGTCCATTTATATTGAAGCCGCCCGGCGCAGAAATGAACCGTTGGATCACACCCTGCTCTACGGCCCTCCCGGCCTCGGCAAGACCACCCTTGCCGGTGTCATCGCCAACGAGATGGGCGTGAACATCCGGGTGACCTCCGGTCCTGCCATCGAAAAGCCCGGCGATCTGGCGGCGCTTCTGACCAACTTAAATCCCGGCGACATTCTCTTCATCGATGAGATCCACCGCTTAAATCGGGTGGTCGAGGAGATCCTCTATCCCGCCATGGAGGACTTCGCCATCGATATCATCGTGGGCAAAGGCCCCAGCGCCAACTCCATCCGCTTAGATCTGCCAAAATTCACCTTGGTCGGCGCCACCACCCGTGCCGGTCAGCTCTCCGCCCCCCTTCGTGACCGTTTCGGCGTGAACCTGCGGCTGGAGCTGTACACCCCCGAGGAACTTTCCAAGATCGTCACCCGATCCGCTACCATCCTCGGCATGCCCATCGAGCCCTCCGGTGCTATGGAGATCGCCACCCGAAGCCGGGGTACGCCCCGAATCGCCAACCGGTTCCTGCGCCGGGTACGGGACTTCGCCATGGTCTTAGGCGACGGCACCATCACCAAAGAAGCCGCCGATCTGGCTCTGCGGCGGTTGGAGGTAGACCACTTAGGTCTTGATAACATCGACCGCCGGATGCTCACCGCCATCATCCAGAATTACGCCGGCGGTCCGGTGGGTCTGGAGACGCTGGCCGCCACCATCGGCGAGGAAGCGGTGACGCTGGAAGACGTCTACGAGCCCTATCTGATGCAGTTGGGTTTCCTCACCCGCACCCCCAGAGGCCGCTGTGTCACCGCATTGGCATACGATCACCTGCACATCCCCTACGAGGGACAGACACAGTTCGGTATCTGAGGGAAAAAGTGCATAAAAAGCCAAAAATTACTAAAAATAATTTTATAAACGATTGACAAATTGAACCGCTTTGTGTATAATCCAGCTTATGGTGAAACATCACCATATACAATTTTGACCCTTGCTTACAGCTAATCCGGTAGGTATTCATGGGGTGACATTTAACCGAAGAGAGGTAATTCCAATGTACGAAGATAAGACTTTAGTGTGCAAAGAGTGCGGCAACGAGTTCGTGTTCACCGCTGGTGAGCAGGAGTTCTACGCAGAGCGCGGCTTCCAGAACGAGCCCCAGCGCTGCAAGTCCTGCCGTGACGCTCGCAAGAACGCTACCCGCGGCCCCCGTGAGTTCTTCACCGCTACCTGCGCCCGTTGCGGCGGCGAGGCTAAGGTTCCCTTCCAGCCCAAGTCCGACCGTCCCGTGTTCTGCAGCGAGTGCTTCGCTCAGATGCGCGCCAACGGCTAAGATTGACGCAAACATCAGGGTCGGTTTCCGGCCCTGTTTGTTTTCTCCACTAGTTTACATAATATCGTTCCCTGCAAATCCTGTCGGGCATTTTGCCGGTTGCAGGGCCTCCATTCGCTGTTTTTCCGTTCCGTGGGAACGTACAATGGGTACACCACAAATGAGGGAGGAACGGCAATGCAATGCCAAAAGCTGAAAACCTATATGGAAACGGGACGGGTGGTCTTTCTGCCGGCCCGGTCCATCCAGCCAAACCCCGCCCAGCCCCGGAAGATCTTTCGCCACGAGGCGCTGTCGGAATTGGCGGAGTCCATCCGCCTCCACGGCATCCTGCAGCCCCTGTCTGTGCGCAGGGTCGGCAGCGGTTACGAACTCATCGCCGGGGAACGACGGCTCCGGGCGGCAGGACTCATTGGCTTGACCGAGATCCCCTGCATCGTCATGAGCATGGACGACCGGGAGTCGGGCATGGCCGCCATGATCGAGAATCTCCAGCGGCAGGATCTGGATTTCATTGAGGAAGCCTGGGGCATCTCCGCTCTCATGACCAATTGGGCCATGAGTCAGGATCAGGTGGCGAGGCTTTTGGGCAAAAGCCAGAGCGCCGTAGCAAACAAGCTGCGGCTGCTGCGCCACTCCTCCGCCGTGCTCTGTGCCATCCGGGAGGCAGACCTCACCGAGCGCCACGCCCGGGCGCTGCTGAAACTGAAAAACGATGAGGAAAAGCTCACCGCCATTGCCGTGATCGCCCGGCAGAACATGAGTGTTGCAAAAGCGGAAAGCTACATCGACAGTCTTCTGGTGGAAAAGCCTGCGATGCAAACCAAAACAAATGTGGGGGCATTTCTCAACAATCTGACCAATTCTCTGGCAAAGATCCAATCTTCCGGCATCCCTGCCGTGTCCGAGCGGCGGGAGACCGAAGATAGGATCGTGCTGACCATCACCATACCTAAATAAAGAAGGTGAATCCATGCTTCTGCGCCACACCGCAGATCGGGATGGCCGCCTGTCCTCCTTCCTCAAGGGGGAGCTGGCCATGTCCACAGGACTGATGAACAAGTTAAAATGGGGCGACGCCATCCGGGTCAACGACATTCCCCAACGCACCAACTATCCCGTGAAACCGGGTGACGTGATCACCGTGCGGCTGGACGAGCCGGAGGCGGAGTATCCGGCAGAGGATGGCGCACTGACCATTCTCTATGAAGACGACCACCTGCTGGCGGTGGACAAGCCTGCCGGGATGCTGATCCACCCCTCCCACACCCGGTTCACCGGCACGCTGGCGAACTTTGTGCTAGGATACTACCGCCGAACCGGTCAGGTATCCGCATTCCACCCCCTGACCCGGCTGGACCGGGACACCTTCGGCATCGTGCTGCTGGCAAAAAATTCCCACATCCACCGGCTTTTGCAGACGGTAGACGTGGAAAAGACCTACCATGCGCTGACCTTTGGCGGCCCAGAGGCGGACAGTGGCATCCTCGATGCCCCCATCGCACGGCGGCCGCTGCCAAGCCTTCTCCGGGAGATTCGGGATGAGGGAAAGCCATCGGTGACGAAATATGTGGTGTTGGAGCGCAACGGAGTATTATGTAAACTTGCGCTTCAGCCGGTCACCGGCCGCACGCACCAGTTGCGGCTGCACTGCATGCACTTTGGATTCCCTATTCTGGGTGATCCCCAGTATGCAAGTGAGGACAGTCGCCGTTTGTCTGAAGAGTATGGACTGACATACCAGCTTTTGTGCGCCAAATCCCTGCGCTTAAAGCACCCCATCACCGGGGAGGAACTCTTTTTGCAGTCCCAAATGGACGCAGCAATTCCAAAAGACAGCCTCTGAAGCTTTTTCAGAGGCTGTCCTGCCGTTTTGGGGTCACCACTTGGGTGGCCGCCACCGCCAAAAGGGGCGCAAGGAGCATCCCCATCAGTCCCCAGAGCTTGTAGCCTGCGTAGAGGGCGATGAGGGTCACCAACGGATCAAGTCCCAAGTGCTTGCCCACCAGTTTTGGCTCTAATGCGGAGCGGATCAGGGTCGCCGCGCCGTAGATGCCCAGCAATCCAATACCCCGGGCGCTGTCCCCCTGCAAAAAACAGACAAGGCTCCACGGCACCAGCACCGTCCCCGTACCCAGCACCGGAAAGGCATCCACCAACGCCACCAATACGGCCCAAAGCAGGCCATAGGGAATCCGCAGCAGCAGAAACCCCAGACTCACCACGCCAAAGGTCACCGTCATCAATTTAACCTGCGCCTGCAGCCATCCCAGCACGGCGGTTTTGATGCGGCGCAGGGACTCCAGCAGCGGCTGCAGCCGCTCTCCCAGCAGACCCTTAAAACCTGCGCGAATTTTGGGGAGTCTTGCGGAGATCATATATGCCGAGATCACCGCCGTACCCAGCCCCAGGGCGCTGTCCGGCACAGAGCGAAGCACCCCTCCGGCAAGAGACAGCGCAACCTCGGTGACCCGGTCCAGCAGCGCCGATCCCCCGGAAAACAGCTCTGAAATACTGTCTGACAGGGGTTTTCGGACACTTTTTGGTGCAAACCGGGTCAGATTCTCCAGCCATCCGGAGAGGGCAGCCAGTCCGTCTTTTGCCGTCTCCCCCAGATCCGGCAGCGCCCCTGCCAGAACCCCCAGCTCCCGGATGATCAGCGCCGCCAGAAGCATTACCAGCATAACAAACAGGCAGATCGCGAAGCTGACCCCGATGCCTGCCCCTAATCCCCGGCTGAAGCCCAGCTTTCGGTTCAGAAACCTCACCACCGGCTCCGCCGCCAGCGCCAACACCCCACCCAGCAAAAAGGGCAGCATCAGCGGCAGAAGATAGCGCACCCCCAGCCGGACAGCCAGAAAAATCCCGGCAAATGTAAGAATTTTTGCATAACGGTTGTTCAAGAAACATCCTCCGATCCATTTGTTGCTGCGCAAGGGGTTGCATTTTCTAAAATATATGCTACAATACTGTCAATAAATCCTGTGCATGCGCACATTACTCTTTCTGACAGATACAAGGAGGCGTTTTCATGCCCAATACCCCTAAATACTACATCGTGGAGGCATCCGCTCTGCCCGAGGTTTTCCTCAAGGTCGCAGAGGCCAAGCGGCTGCTGTCCACCGGCGAGGCCGCTACCGTCAATGAGGCCACCCGCATGACCGATATCAGCCGCAGCGCATTCTACAAGTATCGGGATTCCGTCCTGCCCTTCCAGAACATGATGACCGGCCGCATCATCACCTTCCAGCTGCTGCTGCACGATAAGCCGGGTCTGCTGTCCAACGTGCTGGAGATCTTCGCCCTGAAGAAGGCCAACATCATCACCATCAACTCCATCGTCCCCACCAACGGCACCGCCGTTGTCACCATCTCCGCGGAGACTATGGATCTGACCGTGCAGCTGGAAGAGCTGCTCCACGATCTGCGGCTGTGCGCCGGCGTGATCAAGGCCGAAGTTCTGGCCGGCTAAATTACGTGTTTGACTGCCACTCCATTGGAGTGGCAGTTTTTCTGTCTTCGTCACCTTTCGCCCCGGACTGACATAGAATAGCGCGGGAGGGATGCCATATGCTGATCATCCAAAAGTACGGAGGAACCTCTCTGGCAGATGCAGAAAGAATCCAAAATGCCGCCCGACGGGTCACAAATCTTGCCCGTCAGGGGATTCAGGTGGTAGTCGTGGTATCCGCCCAGGGGGATACCACCGATGCGCTCATCGAAAAAGCCGCCCAGCTCAACCGCCGGGGTTCGGTTCGGGAGATGGATGCGTATCTTGCCGCCGGGGAGCAGATG
>JAGKTU010000022.1 GCA_021153265.1 Clostridia bacterium | reverse complement strand
ATGAGCCTGCCCCTGAGCAGAGCGGCGGCACGAATACGGAAGACAGCGGAAAAACCGAGGAACCCACGGAGGAAACTACCGAAAGGGAGACCTCTCCTGTCGAGCGCGACGGCGTCACCGGTAACTATACCCCCTGGGGCTGAGATGTAAACAGAGCCTTCGAAAACAGCGGTGTGATCATCACACCGCTGTTTTTATTAGGAAAAGCTTCCTCCCGTCCCGCCTGCTCCCCGTGGGAAACCGTCCGAAGGGCATCGCCAGAAATTAGTTGAAAGTTGCAGAGTCCTGTGCTATGGTAGTAATCAGGATGCCCCCCATTAAATCGATTCAAAGGAGGACGAACCATATGTACCAAGCTTCGCAAAATCGTTATGACACAATGCCCTACAACCGTCTGGGCGTCAGCGGTCTCAAACTGCCTGCTGTTTCTCTGGGCCTGTGGCACAATTTTGGCAATACCGGCCGCTTTGACAATATGCAGAAGATGTGTTTCACTGCCTTTGATAACGGCATTACCCACTTTGACCTTGCCAACAACTACGGCCCTCCGGAGGGAACGGCTGAGATCAATTTCGGACGGATTCTGAAAGAAGATCTGGGCGTGTACCGGGATGAACTGATCATTTCCACCAAGGCAGGCTATTGGATGTGGCCCGGTCCTTACGGCGACTGGGGCAGCCGGAAGTATTTGCTGAGCAGTCTGGACCAGAGCCTGAAACGAATGGGCCTTGCGTATGTGGATATTTTCTATCATCATCGCATGGACCCCAATACCCCGCTGGAGGAGACCATGGGCGCACTGGCAACTGCCGTCCATTCCGGAAAAGCGCTGTATGTGGGCTTATCCAACTATGATGGGGAGCATTTGTCGCAGGCATGCGCGATTCTGGATGAGTTGAAAGTCCCCTTCGTCATCAATCAGAACCGCTATTCCATTTTTGACCGCACCATTGAAAACAATGGTCTAAAGGATACTGCCGCCAAACTGGGGAAGGGGATCATCGCCTTCTCGCCGCTGGCGCAGGGTCTGCTGACCGACCGCTATCTGAAGGGCATCCCCGGTGACAGCCGCATCATGACCGATGGCCGATTCCTGAAGGAAAATACCTTAACGCAGAAGCGGCTGGATCAAATTCGGCAGCTGAATGAACTGGCTGCCCAGCGCGGTCAGACACTGGCGCAGATGGCGCTGAGCTGGGTCCTTCGGGACGGCGTTGTTACCAGTGTTTTGGCAGGCGCATCCAGACCGGAGCAGGTGGTGGATAACATTCAGGCAGTGCAGAATACTGCCTTTACCCCCGATGAGCTGCGTCTGATCGACCAAATCAGTCTGTAAGCAGGAATCCCCGCTTGCTGTGGTGGGGTGCGATGATGGTAAGCGGTTTTTGAGTCGGATTGGCGGGATTAAACCGCTGCTTTTGTCAAAAAAGTTCTAACTTTAGCGCGCGTTATACCCCGTTGCGTGAGAACTGACAACGCGACTTGTGCAAGATGAACAATATCACATGAGTACTTTGCACTAATTTATAGAATAAATAACGAACTCTTTACATTAGATTTTTCCTGTGCTATACTGACCATACAAAAGGTAGGCACTGCCTGCCTTGATTATAAAGGAGGAAAAACAATGAAAAAGATTCTCGCAATTGCCCTGGCAATCGTTATGGTTATCGGCCTTGTGGCCTGCGGCGGCGCGAAGGGTGGCGCAAAGGGTGGCGCAAAGGACGTTAAGGTCTCCGTCTTCTGGTATGACGAGTCCGACGTTTACCTCAGCTCTGTTCGTACTGCTCTGAATAAGGAACTGGACGCTCTGGGTGTTGAGTATGACAACCAGTATGCTGCCGGTGACCAGGCTAAGCAGCTGGACCAGATCAAGACCGCTATCGCTGGCGGTTCCAACCTGCTGGTTGTTAACGTTGTTACTTCCGGCTCCCCCGACGTCGCTCAGGAGATCCTGGACGCTGCCGGTGAAATCCCCGTTATCTTCTTCAACCGTGCTATCGGCACCGACGGCTCTGACCTGCCCATTCTGAAGGACGCCAAGACCACCTGCTTCATCGGCACCGACGCCCCCGAGGCTGGCCATATGCAGGGCAAGATGATCGGTGACTATGTCGTGGCTAACTACGACACCATCGACCTGAACGGCGACGGCACCATCACCTACGCTATGATGAAGGGCGACGAGGCCAACGTTGAGGCTATCTACCGCACCCAGTACGGCGTCGAGGATGCCAATGCCATCCTGAAGGCTGCCGGCAAGCCCGCTCTGAAGTACTTCGATGCTTCCAACCCCGACTGCTATCAGGTCGACCTGAACGGCCAGTGGTCCGCCGCTGCCGCTAAGGAGTACATGGACACCAACTTCGTCACCTACAACGCCGCTGCTAACAACATGATCGAGCTGGTCATCTGCAACAATGACGGCATGGCTGAAGGTGTTATCGCTTCTCTGCAGGAGAAGGGCTACAACGTGGCCGGTGCTCACGTCGTTCCCGTCTTCGGTGTTGACGCAACCGACAACGCAAAGGCTCTGATCTCCGAGGGTGCTATGACCGGTACCGTCAAGCAGGACGCTGACGGCATGGCTGCCGCTATCGCTCAGACCGTCAAGGCTGTCTCCGAGGGCAAGACCCCTGTCGAGGCTCTGGCTGCTCTGAACGACGAGCGCTTCAGCATCGCTTCCGACTGCAACGGCAAGCTGTACGTTGCTTACGCTCCCTACACCGGCTAATCATCGGTAAAACATCAGTATTCAAAATTTTTCGGGCAGCTGTCGCTTAGGGCGGCAGCTGCCCATTCTAAATCTTCCGGCAGCAATGCCGCGATAGGGAACGGCAAGTGCCGCTCCTAATAATGGGACGGCAGCGGTTTTTGCCGTTCTCTATCACAGTTTTGCGGCATGCTGTGCGTATTTTTAAGCAAGGGAGGAAAAGCGAATATGGAGCAGAATGTTCTGCTGAAAATGGTCGGCATTACGAAGACCTTCCCCGGCGTCAAGGCTCTGGACGGTGTCAATTTCGAGCTGAGAAAAGGCACTGTCCATGCGCTGATGGGCGAAAACGGCGCCGGTAAGTCCACCTTGATGAAGTGCCTCTTCGGCATCTATTCCAAGGACGAGGGTCAGATCTTCTTGGACGGCAAGGAGATCAACTTCAAGAGCAGCCGAGAGGCTTTGGACAACGGCGTTGCCATGGTCCATCAGGAGCTGAATCAGGCCCTGAAGCGCAGTGTTATGGACAACATCTGGCTGGGTCGTTATCCCAAGATCGCCGGCATCGCCGTCAACGAAAAGAAAATGTATCAGGACACCATGGCGGTGTTCGAGGAGCTGGGCATCAAGGTGGATCCCCGCCGGATCATGAGCACCATGCCCGTTTCCCAGCGCCAGATGGTGGAGATCGCCAAGGCAGTCTCGTACAATTCCAAGGTCATCGTCTTCGACGAGCCTACCTCGTCCCTGACCGAGGAGGAAGTGGAGCACCTGTTTGAGATCATCAATATGCTCCGGGCCAAGGGCGTGGGCATCATCTACATTTCCCACAAGATGGCGGAGATCAAGCGGATCTCCGACGATATCACCATCATGCGCGACGGCAAGTGGGTCGCTACCCGGCCTGCGGCAGAGCTGGAGATGCAGGATATTATCCGTCTGATGGTTGGCCGCGAGCTGACCAACCAGTTCCCGCCCAAGACCAATACCCCCGGCGAAGTGTATCTGCAGGTCAATGGCATCACCGGTATGTACAATCAGCTCCGGGATGTGACCTTTAACGCCCGCAAGGGCGAGATCCTGGGCCTGGCCGGTCTGGACAGCTCCGGCCGTACCGAGACCTTGGAGAGCATCTTCGGCATCCGTACCCGCAAGGAAGGCAGCATTACACTGGGCGGCAAGCCCTGCCACAACAGAAATGCTCAGGAGTCCATCAAAAACGGCTTCGCCCTGCTGACGGAGGAACGCCGTGCTACGGGTATCTTTGGTGTGCTGAATATCCGGGACAATACGGTGATCTCCAGCTTGAAGCGGCACCTGCGTTTTGGTGTGTATCTGAGCGAGAAGTCCCAGCAGGAGGATACGCAGCGATATATTGACGCTATGCGAACCAAGACCCCCTCTCAGGAGACCAAGATCCGCTCCCTTTCCGGCGGTAACCAGCAGAAGGTCATCATTGGCCGCTGGCTGCTGACCAATCCTGAGATTCTGCTTCTGGACGAGCCCACCCGCGGCATCGACGTTGGCGCCAAATATGAGATCTATCAGTTGATTCTGGATCTTGCCTGCAACGGAAAGACCGTCATCATGGTATCTTCCGAGATGCCTGAGCTTCTGGGCATCTGCGACCGTATCGTGGTCATGTCCGGCGGTCGTGTTGCCGGCGAAGTGGATGCCAGAAATACCAGCCAGGAGGAGATCATGACCCTGGCCGCCAAATATGTTTGAGGAGGTATAAACAATGGAGAATCCTGTTCGCAATCTTCAGCGGGCTGCTGAGGAATACCGTCAGAAAAGCGCAAAGGACAAGAAGCGGTATTGGATCGACGGCATTCTGAATAACGCACTGTACATCCTGATGGCGATCTTTGTGGTCTACACCGCCATCGAGAAGCCCAACTTCCTGACGCTGGGTTCCTTCGCCAACCTGATCACCCAGGTGGCTGCCTATCTGCCCATGGCTCTGGGCATTGCAGGCTGTATCGTTCTGACCGGTACCGACCTGTCCGCAGGCCGTATTTCCGGTCTGACCGCCGCCATCGCCGGCGTGTTCCTGCAGAAGACCGACTTTGTCAACAAGATGTTTGCCAATCTGCCCGAGGTCAATGACGGCTGGATCCTGCTGACTCTGCTGGCAGTCATCGCTGTGGGCGCCATCATCGGCATGGTCAACGGCTTCTTTGTTGCCAAGTTCAGCCTGCACCCCTTCATCGTCACCCTGTCCACCCAGCTGATCACCTACGGTATCATCCTGTGGTTCTTCTCCCTCAACGGCAATAACAGCCAGCCCATTTCCGGTCTGAGCCGGGAGTATAAGCTTTTCGTCAACGGCGAGATGTTCCGCCTTGGCAACGTGGCAGTGCCCAGATATGTTGCCTATGCCATTTTGCTGGTGGCGCTGATGTGGTTCGTCTGGAACAAGACCCCCTTCGGCAAGAATATGTTTGCCGTGGGCTCCAATGCCGAAGCGGCTAAGGTCTCCGGTGTCAATGTGTTCTGGACTACCGTGCTGGTTCACACTCTGGCAGGCGCTATGTACGGCTATTCCGGCTTCATCGAGGGCGCCCGCAGCGGCTCCGTGGCCATCAACACCGGCCTGAACGCCGAATGTGATGCCATCGCGGCCTGTGTCATCGGCGGCGTATCCTTCGTCGGCGGCACCGGTAAGATCAGCGGCATCATTCTGGGCGTGTTCGTGCTGCGAATCATCTTCGTGGCTCTGACCATGCTGGGCGTGGACTCCTCCAGTCTGTATATCATCAAGGGCGCCATCATCCTGTGCGCCTGCGCGCTGGATATGCGTAAGTATCTGGTGAAGAAGTAATGGAAGAGCACAAGGAAACCCAAACAGAAGAGCAGCTTCCCAAATTCCGGGGTCTTTACCGCCATGTGAAGATCTCCGTAAAAGCGCTGGACTGCATCATCATTGCCTGCATCGCCGTGATCGTGATATTGGTGGCGTTGGATCTGAGGAATCCCGGATTCACGATCCAATTTGATTCCAGAGGCGGTACAGATGTTCCTTCTCACAATCAGATGTATGGGGAGCGTCTGGAAGCACCGGAACCGCCCACCCGTGAGGGCTACCGGTTTACCGGCTGGTATACCGATTCGGCTTGCTTTGATCCATGGGATATGGAAAATGGGAAGATCGAATGTGATCTGACCTTGTATGCAGGCTGGGAAAAGCTTGAATAAAAGCAGATCCCCTGATGTAGTGAACACCACATCAGGGGATTTTCTTATGCCCGGTTGAGCTGTGCCAGCTCGTCGTCGCTGAGGGTCAGCTCTACGCCCCGCAGATTCGCGGTGAAATGCTCCGCCCGGGAGGAACCGAACAGAGGGATCACCCGGGGGAAACCCTCGCACCGGTGGAGGTTCACCATCCAGGCCACCGCCAGCGCGCTGGCGTTCACGCCTTTGTCTGCGGCCATTTTCTTCAGGAATGCCAGCCGCTCACCGCCGATCAGTTCCTTCGGCAGCCGCTCCGGACATTCATAGCCGCCTTTGGCGAGACAGGAATAGGCAACCAGCGGGATCTGCTTGCTTTCGAGATAGCGCAGCCGCTCCCGGGTGGTGGCCTCGTTGAAGGTGTACTGGGGTGCAATGTCCGCCCGGGCGTGGAGGTAGGTAAACCACTGCTGCATCACGGTGTAGGGGGTCTTCGCCACCGCATTGGCCTCACAAAACCGCCAGGTGTCGTAGTTGCTGCCACCCAAACAGCGCACCTTACCCTTCTGAACCAGTGAATGGAAGGCCTCCATGGTCTCCTCCAGTGGGGTGGTGGGGTCGTCGGTGTGGGCGTAATAGAGGTCGATGTAATCGGTGTTCAGCTTGCGCAGGCTTTCGTCGATCCAGTATTCGATCTGCTCTTTTTTCAGACCCTGACCTTCTCCGTGTCGGTCAAAGCCCACCTTGGTGGCCAGCACGATCCGATCCCGGCACTTTCTCTGGGAGAAGTATTCACCCAGCAGGGTTTCGCTTTCGTCGCCGGTGCCGTTCCAGTGGGCGTAGTTGTTGGAAGTGTCCACAAAATTGCCGCCCATGTCCAGATAGGCATCCAGAACCCGGAAAGCGGCCTCTTTCGAGGTGGTGGTTCCGAAATCCATGGCGCCGAGCGCGACGGGGGAGACGGTCAGACCGTTGGGAAGTGTAATTTTTTCCATAGAGAATCCCATCCTTTCACTTGATTTTGCTGCTTTTATTATACAAGAGCGCCGAAAAAAACGCAACTGAAAGGGTTCAAAATGGCCCTTTTTCTGTAAATTTTCGTTCATTTGATAAAACAAACCACGATTATGGAGGTAACTATCATGGCAACACCTGCACTTATTCTGCAAAAACCGATGAAGAATGCCCTGGATGCCGGTTTCGCGGCGGCCTTCGGCGGCGCGCCGGAGCGCTACTTCTCTGCTCCGGGCAGAACCGAGATCGGCGGCAACCACACCGACCATCAGCGCGGCCGCGTCCTCGCCGGCGCGGTGAATCTGGATACCGTGGCAGCGGTTAAGCGCAATGGCACCGATACCATCCGCATCCAGTCCAAGGGCTATCCCCTGTGCGTGGTGGAGCTGAGCCAGCTCACCCCCGTGGAATCCGAGATCAACACCACGCCCGCACTGGTCCGTGGTGTGGCGGCCCGGTTTGCCCAGATGGGCTGCCAGGTGAAGGGCTTCGATGCATATTGCGAGTCCACCGTTCTGCCCGGTTCCGGCCTAAGTTCCTCCGCCGCTTTTGAGGTGCTGGTGGGTACGATCGTGAATCACCTGTTCTGGGAAGGAAAGGCCACCCAGCCTGAGGTAGCCCAGATCGGCCAGTACGCAGAGAATGTGTTCTTCGGCAAGCCCTGCGGTCTGATGGATCAGATGGCCTCCTCCGTGGGCAATCTGGTGACCATCGACTTCTTCGATAAGGAGAAGCCCGTCATCGAGCCTGTGGATTTCGATTTTGCCGCCTGCGGCCATGCCCTGTGCATCATCGACAGCGGCGCGGACCACGCAGACCTCACCGACGAGTATGCCGCCGTCCCCGGCGAGATGAAGGCTGTTGCCGCGCATCTGGGCAAGGAGGTTTTGACCCAGATCGACGAGAAGGACTTCTATAACGCCATTCCCGAACTGCGAAAGGCATGCGGTGACCGGGCGGTGCTTCGTGCCATCCACTTCTATCAGGAAAATGCCCGGGTGCCCCATCAGGTGGCGGCACTGCGTGAGGGAAATTTCGACCAATTCCTGTCCCTTGTGAAGCAGAGCGGCCATTCCTCCTATATGTATCTGCAGAATGTCATTCCTGCCGGCTATAAGCAGCATCAGGATGTGGCCGTTGCGCTGGCGCTGTGCGAGCATTATCTTGCCGGCCGGGGCGCTTACCGTGTCCACGGCGGCGGCTTCGCCGGTACGGTACAGGCATTTGTGCCCTATGATATGCTGGATGCCTTTGTCGCCGGTGTGGACGGCGTTCTGGGCGCAGGCGCATGCCATGTCCTGTCCATCCGTCCTCAGGGCGGCGTTGAGATGGAGGTAGAAGTGTGAAAATTGAAAGCTGCATCGATTCCCTTGTGTCCTATGCCATGAACTGTGGCCTTGCCGAGCCGGAGGACCATCAGGTGTTGACCAACCGCCTACTGGATCTGTTGCAGCTTGACAGCTACGAGCCTTCCGACGAGCTTCTGAGCGAAGATCTGGAAGAAATACTGGCAGGAATGCTGGACTATGCCTGCACCAAGGGGCTGTGCGACGACAATATCACCGCAAAAGACCTCTTTGACACCCGGATCATGGCGGCGCTGACCCCCATGCCCCGGGAGGTCATCCGCACATTCCGGGAAAAGTATGAAAGAAATCCCGTGGAAGCTACGGACTGGTATTACAAATTCAGCTGCGATACCGACTATATCCGCCGTTACCGCATCCGCAAGGATATGCGCTGGAAATATACCAGCGATTACGGTGATCTGGATATCACCATCAATTTAAGTAAGCCGGAGAAAGACCCCAAGGCCATCGCCGCCGCCAAGAATGCCCCCCAGACGGCCTACCCCAAGTGTCTGCTGTGCCGGGAGAACGAGGGCTACGCCGGACGGATGAACCACCCTGCCCGGGGCAACCACCGGATCCTGCCCATCCGCGTCTGCGGTGCGGACTGGTGCCTGCAGTATTCGCCGTATGTGTATTACAACGAGCATTGCATCGTCTTCAATGGGGCGCATATTCCCATGAAGATCGATAAGTCCGCCTTTGAGAAGCTGCTGGACTTTGTGGGCATCTTCCCCCATTATTTTGTGGGATCCAATGCAGATCTGCCCATCGTGGGCGGCTCCATCCTGAGCCATGAGCATTTCCAAGGCGGTCACTACACCTTCGCCATGGAAGTCGCGCCGGTGAAAGCGGAGCTTTCCTTTGCCGGCTTTGCGGATATTCGCGCCGGCATCGTCAACTGGCCCATGAGTGTCATCCGTCTGACCGGCGACGATCCCGACCGGATCACCCAGCTTGCGGACAAGATCCTCACCTGCTGGCGCGGCTACACCGACGAGTCCGCAGGGGTTATCGCTTTTTCCGACGGCGAGCCCCACAATACCATCACCCCCATCGCCCGGCGCAGAGGGGAAGCTTTTGAACTGGATCTGGTGCTGCGCTGCAACATCACCACGGCAGAGCATCCTCTGGGCGTGTTCCATCCCCACGCAGACAAGCACCATATCAAGAAAGAGAACATCGGCCTCATCGAGGTCATGGGTCTGGCGGTGCTTCCCAGCCGCCTGAAGGGTGAACTGGCTGCGCTGAAAGAGGCGATCCTCGCAGGCAGCGATATCGGAGCAGATGCGGTTCTTTCCAAGCATGGGGACTGGGTCGCCGAACTGAAGACGCGCCATAGCTTCACAGAGGAAAATGCGATGGATATTCTGCTGCAGGAAACCGGCAGAGTCTTTGCCGGCGTTCTGGAAGACGCAGGCGTTTACAAGAATACACCGGAGGGCGCGGCAGCATTTTCCCGCTTTGTTGACCGCGTAAACGAGGAGGTTTCTGTATGAATGTATTGGTAACCGGCGGCGCCGGCTATATCGGCTCCCACACCTGTGTGGAGCTGCTGAATTCCGGCTACGGCGTGGTGGTCATCGACAATCTGTGCAATTCCAACCCGGAAAGCCTGAACCGCGTCCAAAAACTCACGGGCAAGAGCCTTACGTTCTACGAGGGTGATGTCCGGGATGAAGCCCTGCTGCGCAGAATTTTTGCCGAAAACGAGATCGGCTGCGTCATCCACTTTGCAGGGCTGAAGGCCGTGGGCGAGTCTGTGTCCATTCCTTGGAAATACTACGATAATAACCTCAATTCCACCCTGGTGCTGACCAAGGTCATGGAAGAAGCCGGCGTGAAGGACATCATCTTCTCCTCCTCCGCAACGGTCTACACCGCAGATAACGAGATGCCCCTTCGGGAAACCTCCCGTACCGGCAACTGCACCAATCCTTACGGCTGGACCAAGTACATGACCGAGCAGATCCTCTCCGGCATGGCCTTTGCGGACAAGGCGTGGGGCATTGTGCTGCTGCGCTACTTCAACCCCATCGGCGCCCATGAAAGCGGCGAGATCGGCGAAGATCCCCGGGGAATTCCCAACAATCTGATGCCCTATATCACCCAGGTGGCCATCGGCCGCCGGGAGTTCCTCAGCATCTACGGCAATGACTACGATACCCACGACGGTACCGGCGTTCGGGACTACATCCATGTGGTGGATCTGGCCAAGGGCCATGTGGCGGCTGTGAAATATGTGGAAAATCATAAGGGCTGCGAGGTGTTCAATCTGGGTACCGGCATCGGCTACTCCGTTCTGGACATGGTCAAGGCTTTCAACGAGGCCAACGGCCTGAATCTGCCCTACAAGATCGTGGACCGCCGCCCCGGCGACATCGCCACCTGCTATGCTGACCCGGCCAAGAGCGTGGAAGTTCTGGGCTGGAAGGCAGAAAAGAATCTGATGGACATGTGCCGGGATTCCTGGAACTGGCAGAGCAAGAATCCGAAGGGTTTCGCATAATCATCGACACAGCGCGAGCAATGAAATCAGCCGGCCGCCGACGGAAAGTCGGCGGCCGGTTCTAATTTGAGAAGACCCGCGACAATCTGAAATAATGGTGGAAATAGACTCCGCACTATGCTACAATGTTAATATGGAATATTTGGTTTTTTCCAATATCAGGAGAAAAATATGGGCATAAAGCATAGATATAGCAAGAATTGAGCATTTCGGGACGAAATAACCGGAAACCCGGCGGCCAATGGGATAAAGTCCCCTCGCTGCAGGCCGGGCGTCGGAGGAAAATGGATATTTCGCGCTTTGTTTTTGTTGGGAGTGAGTAAAATTAAGAGTTTATTTTTGGAAATGTGCCAAAACAGAGAGATCTTATTCAGCCTTGCGAAAAATGATTTCAAAGTCAGGTACGCAGGTTCTTACCTTGGGAAGATCTGGGCTTTTGTACAGCCGGTTGTTACGATCCTGCTATATTGGTTTGTATTTCAAATGGGATTTCGGACCGGTTCTGTGGACGGCGCGCCGTATGTGCTGTGGCTCATGGCAGGCTTGATTCCGTGGTTTTATTTTTCGGAGGCGGTTTCCGGCAGTACAAACAGTTTGGTCGAGTATAGTTACCTTGTAAAAAAAGTCGCGTTTCATATAAGCATTCTGCCGGTTGTGAAAGTGGTATCTGCATTCTTTATCCATGTCTTCTTTTTAGGACTGGTAATACTGATCTTCGCGTGTTACGGATACTATCCGGATCTGTATACGCTGCAGATGGTATACTATCTTGTATGCATGGTGGTACTGGTATTGGCAATCGCCTATATTGCAAGTGCCTTGACCGTATTTTTCAGGGATTTGCGGCCGATCGTCAACATTGGACTGCAGATCGGGATCTGGATGACACCGATCATGTGGCAGCATACGATGCTTTCTCCCAATTTGCAGATGATCATGAAGCTGAATCCGGTTTACTATATCGTATCCGGATACCGGGATTGTCTGATCAATAAAGTGGCATTTTGGCAGCATGGAGCATGGACGGTCTATTTTTGGGTGTTTACCTTTGGCTTGCTGCTGATCGGAACGAAACTGTTCCATAAGCTAAAGATCCATTTTGCGGATGTATTGTAGAGGAAATAAACTTGGAAACGATAATCGATATTAAGCATTTAAGCAAAGTCTATCATTTATACGACCGACCCGTTGACCGCTTGAAAGAAGTGTTCAGCCTGCGCCGCAAGAGTTTCCACAGAGAACACAATGCCCTCAAGGATATTTCCCTGCGTGTACAAAAAGGGGATTGCGTAGGCATTGTTGGAAAAAACGGTTCCGGAAAGTCCACCCTGTTAAAGATCATTGCGGGTGTGGTAAGCCCTACCGGTGGAGAAGTGGCGATTAAAGGTAAGATCTCTGCACTTTTGGAGCTGGGAGCTGGCTTTAATCCGGAATATACCGGTTTGGAAAACATTTATCTGAACGGCACGATGATGGGGTATTCCCGCACGGAAATGGCGAAAAAGGTAAATGACATTATCGCGTTCGCAGATATCGGAGACTACATTCATCAGCCCGTTAAGACATACTCTTCCGGTATGTTTGCCAGACTGGCCTTTGCGGTATCGATTAGTGTGGAACCGGATATCCTGATCGTGGATGAAGTATTGTCCGTAGGAGATGCCAGATTTCAGGTAAAGTGCATTGACAAAATGAAAGAGCTGAAGGCCATGGGAACGACGATTCTTTTTGTTTCCCATGCGACGGAACAGATCAAGAGATTTTGCAACAAAGCAATTTGGATGCAGGATGGAGAAATCCGGCAGATCGGTGAGGCCGGTGAAACGGTAGATATTTATGAAAATGATATGCGTTTTGGAGACACGGCCGCAACGAAAACAGAAGGAAAGCAAGAGTCCCCGGTTCGCGAGAAGCCATCCATGGCGTATATCAATTCCATTCAGATAAATCAGGGAAGATTTCGCACCTTTGACACCTTGGTTGCGGAAGTGGAGTATGAAATCTGCGAGGAAGAAATCGAAGGTTTTATACTTGGCGTTGCGATTTATACAGCGAACAGAGATCATTATATCTTTGGACCCAATACGTATCTGGATAGAACGGAAGTTCCGGGCAGGAAGGGAATCCATAAAGTCCGTTATGTAATACCGCGTCTTCCCTTGATCCGGGGACAATATGTGCTGGATGTCGGAATTTTTAACAGTGAGGGAATTGTGAATTTTGATTATAAAACCAGTGCTGTGGGATTTTCCGTCAGCAATCCATACTTTTCCGAAGGTGATTTCTATATGGAGCATACTTGGGAGATCCTTCAGTAAAACAATTAAGGAGAGATCGTATGCTGTTCGATCAATACCAAACAGATCATAGCGCAAAAGAAGAAATGAAATTAGAGAACGAAGCGTTCCATGAAGAAACGTTGGAAGAGCGGTTTTTGGCGCTGAATCAGCGGGCTCAGCAGTTGGAAGAACAATATAAAGAGGCGCTTCGAAAGGCCGACCGGGCGGAAAAAGCGCTTGCGGCGAGGGAAAAAGCATTTAAGCGCAGAGAAGATGAGCTGATCAAAGAACTGCAAAATATGACGTTTTATTACACGGCTATTTTGAATTCCGAATCCTGGAAGATCACAAAGCCCCTGCGTGTCATCGTGCCAAAGGTGAAAAACGTCTGCAGATCAAACAAAGTGCTTTACGCCTGCACGAGAAGGGTAAAGACTTTTTTGATGGAAGATATTGCAGCCATGCGGGATAACCTGCGCAGAAAACGCGAGCAAAGAACGAAATTCGAAAAGGATATTCTGTTCAGCATCCTCGTTCCTCTGTATAATACACCGCAGAATTTCCTAGAGGAAATGATCGGATCGGTGCAGAGCCAGACCTATGCCAAGTGGGAGCTTTGCTTAGTGGACGGAAGCGACCGGGAGCATGGATATGTAGAGGAAGTTTGCCGTCTGTATGCACAGAAGGATCCGCGGATCAAATACAAAAAGCTCCTTAACAATGAGGGAATTTCCGAAAATACAAATGCGGCCATCGAAATGGCAACGGGCCATTATATTGGCTTGCTGGACCACGATGATTTGCTGCACCCGTCGGCTTTGTTTGAATATATGAAAGTCATTTGCCGGCAGGATGCGGACGTCATCTATTGCGATGAAGACAAATTTGGGACAGTGGATGGCGTGCATTTTGGCCCGAATCATAAACCGGATTTCAGTATCGATTATCTGCGCAACAATAATTATATCTGTCATTTCCTGGTGTTTAAGAAGGAACTGTTGGACAAAGTCGGCTTGTTCCGGAAGCAGTGCGACGGTTCTCAGGACCATGATATGATTTTGAGACTCACGGAAGTCACGGACAAGATTGTGCATGTCCCTCACATTTTATACCATTGGAGAGCCAGTGACACCTCTGTCGCCTTTAACCCGGATGCGAAGCCCTATTCCGCAGAGGCAGGAATTCTGGCAATCAATGAACATCTGCAGCGCTGCGGGTTACAGGGCAAGGCGGAAAGCAGCGTGATCCATCCCAATGTGTATCGGGTAAGATATGAAATCGAAGGCGATCCTTTGGTGTCCATCCTGATCCCCAACAAGGATCATGTGGAAGATCTGTCCCGCTGTATCGATTCCATCCTTTCCAAATCTACTTACAAGAACTATGAGATCATCATTGTTGAGAATAACAGTGAGGAGCAGGAGACCTTTGACTATTATCAGGAGATTGAGTCCAATCCGTTGATTCGGGTGGTGGTTTATGAAACAAAGGGAGGCTTCAATTACTCTGCCATCAACAATTTTGGTATGCAGTTCGCAAGGGGAGAGCATATTCTGCTTTTGAACAATGACATCGAAATCATTACCGAAAACTGGATCGAAGAGATGCTGATGTTCTCCCAGAGAGAAGACGTGGGCGCAGTAGGCGCAAAGCTGTATTACCCCAATGATACTCTGCAGCATGCCGGTGTGATTCTGGGAATTGGCGGTGTGGCGGATCATGCCCACAAAAACTTCCCCAGAGAGGCAAAGGGCTATATGATGCGATGCTGGATCCAGCAAAACCTGTCAGCCGTCACGGCAGCCTGCTTAATGATCAAACGTTCGGTGTTTGAAGAGGTTGGCGGTCTGGATGAAGAAAACTTTAAGGTTGCCCTGAATGACGTGGATTTGTGCATGAAGGTGCGCGACAAAGGCTACTTAATTGTCTGGACGCCCTATGCCGAAGCCTATCATCATGAATCCAAATCCAGAGGAGCAGAGGATACACCTGAGAAAGTAAAGCGGTTTGAGGGTGAAATTCTGGCGTTCCGGAAAAAGTGGAAAAAAGAATTGGCATCAGGAGACCCGTATTATAATCCGAACCTTGCGTTGGACAGCACAGATTTTCGTGTTCGGATCCAGTAAACCCGAAAGGCGACGTCCATATGAAAATACTCAAAAAACTCTCGGCGAAAGGTTCGCTTTTGGCGGCGGTGGCTTGTGCGGTTGTATTCCTGCTGCTGGGTGCGGAATTTTATGACAATAATCTAAAAGAAATTCGCATTTTCAGCGGAAACAACAGCACCGTCGTTGGTGAATGTGTGGCGGATACAGCAATTGCCCAGACCTTAAAAATTCCGCCCACTGCCAATCGGCTGACGTTGATGCTTGCAACCTATCAGCGGGAACTGGCGGGACAGTTAAACATCCAGCTTGTACATGGTCCGGAAAATACCCTGATACAGGAATGGAACATTCCAAACGAGACGATTGGAGACAACCAATATTATGTCTTGGAATTAAAGGATGATTTCTCCCACGGCATTACAGATGACCGCTATGCCCTTGTGATTCAGGGCGATTCTTTGTGCAAACCGGGCAGCTCGCCCACCATATGGCAGTCGTCGACCAATACGTATCCGGACGGTGACTTATACGTAAACGGGCAACACATCGAGGGCGATTTGTGCTTTGAGATCTACTATCAATCAAAGCCCCTCGCCAGCATCTATGTTTTGATCGTTGCCATTTTGTTCCTGCTGCTGATTGGATCGTTCTGCTTGTTCAGCAGGTCCAATTGCAGCATAGAAAAAGTATTTGTGCTGTTTGTGGTGCTGCTGGGCGTTGCGTATATGGTTGTATTTCCGGCAGAATCCGCTCCGGATGAAGACAGACACATTATATCTGCATACAACGTATCCAATCTCCTGCTGGGTGGACCGGAGGCGGAAGAGGCGCTGGTCTATTTCAGAGAGGATGATCTGACCGGCTTGTATGGAGAATACCCCAATGCCAACACCTACATGACCATGTATGCGCAGGTGAACGATGCCAGAGAAAATGGGGACTATGTACTGGTGAAGGAGGACTTCATCATCCAAACCCCCGCATGGACCTATCTGCCCCAAGCGATCGGTATCAGTTTGGGCCGGATATTAAACTGCAACGGTACCATCACCATCTTACTGGGACGCTTTTTCTCCTTGCTGTTCTTCGCGGTAGTCACCTATTTTTCCATTAAGATCATTCCCTTTGGTAAAAAGATCTTGTTTGCGGTCTCGATGCTGCCCATGACCTTGGAATTGGCCGCGTCTTACAGCTATGATACGATGATTCTGGCCTTGTCCTTTCTATACATCGCCTTGATGTGCAGACTGATATACGAAAAGGAAGTATTGGCGATCCGGGATATCGTATTTCCGACGATTGTGTTTGCGCTGTTAGCGCCGCATAAGTATGTATACATACCGTTGCTTCTGCTGTCGGTGCTGTTGCCCAGCGAAAAGTATCGGGCAAAGAAGGAAAAGTGGATATCTGTCGGCATCCTGTTTGGGGGAATGATCTTTGTTATGCTGCTGCTTAGCGGCAAACAGCGGGTTTATTTGCCCGGTGATGTTACGGCCGAGTATAGAACCATCGAATACTGCCTGCACCATGTGCAGGAGGTTGTGGGTATTTATATTAGAACGGTGATGCTGAATGCGTCGTATTATCTGTCGACGATGGTAGGCATGGCTCTGGGCTGGCTGGAGATCCCCATGCCCCAGGAGGTTTTGCTGTTGTCCGTGGTGAATTTGTTCCTGGCAACCATTCGTGCAGACTCAGAGCCTAAGACACTGATCAAGAATAGCCACTGTTTTACCTTCATCCTGTGCGCTTTGGGCGTATTCGGCTTGACTTTGACCGCCATGCTGCTGAACTGGACACCTATCTGGAGTACGCTTATTCTGGGAGTCCAAGGCCGGTATTTTTTGCCCGTTTTGCCGCTGCTGCTGTTGTGTGTTCGAAAAATGGATATCCGCTCCGGAAAAGACATGGTCAAACCCGTGGCGTATATTGGCTTTTTGGTAAATACTATGTGCCTTTGGCATGGTTTCGTATTTGTTGCAAGAAGATAAAATTGTGTTATTTGAATCCGGTATCGTAAAGGGAGGCATGTATGCCCAAAATCAGTGTGATCATTCCTGTATATAACACGCAGAAAGTTCTGCACCGCTGTTTAGACAGCGTTTTTGGGCAGACGTATCAGGATTTTGAAGTGATCTGCATAAATGATTGCAGCCCGGATGATTCCGCGTCCATTTTGCGCCGGTATGAAAAGAAGTACCCCGGAAAGATGACCGTGCTGGACAATGAGCGCAATATGGGACAGGGATTATCCCGGAAAAGAGCCATGGATATCTGTGCCGGCGAGTATATTGCCTTTGTGGACAGCGATGATTACATCGCGGCGGATTATCTGCAAACCTATGTGCAGGAAATGGAAACCCATACTTGCGATGTGGCGGTGGCGGGCTTCACAAAAGAAACGGATGGAAAATTCCGAAAGGTAGATCCTCCTGCCGGCGTATGGTCCGCACTGACCTATCCGATTCCCTGCGCAAAGATGTTTCGCGCGGCGTTTCTCAAAGAAAACAATATCCATTTTTCAGACATCCGGCGCGGCGAAGATATCTATTTTGGCTTGAGCCAGTTTTATCACGGCATCCGAATTCACAATTTTTCTTATCATGGCTACTATTACTGCTTTAACCGCAATTCCACCACCGGAAGTCTGACCTATGACAAAGAGCATGAGAAGGATATTGCAGAAATATTTAGTAAATTCCTAAGAGATCACGATATTTCGGTACTTTCCGCTGAGCAGAGAGAATGTGTGGAATACACCTATCTTTCCAATATGGTCAATGCTTTGGTTACCTACGGACACGGCTGCAAACCGGAAAAGATGAAGAAAAAGTACGCATTTTTCCTGTCTGATTTGAGGGAGAAATTCCCCAATTATCGGGGAAATTCCCTCTTCGGCTTATTTAGACCCAAGGGACAGACCGCCAAAATCCGACTTGGCGTGGGAATGACCATGCTTGCACACAAGCTTGGCTTGGATCGGTGGATGTTTTGGATCCTTTCGCTCGTATAGAGCAAACAGAAACAATAGGAGCATAATACCAACGTGAAACATACTTTTGTAATTTGTGCCTATCAGGAAAGTGAATATTTGGAAGAGTGCATTGCGTCGCTGAAAAATCAAAAGTCAGAATCCTTGGTTATTATGGTGACATCCACGCCCAATGGGCATATCTCTTCCCTGGCAGAAAAATACGGGATCCCTCTGTACATCAATCCCCACGGAGGGATCACCCAGGACTGGAATTTTGCTTTGTCCAAGGCAGAGACAAAATATGCAACCATCGCCCATCAGGATGATGTGTATGAACCGGAATACGGGCAGAAAATCGTGGAGGCCTTTGAAAAATCGGAAAAAGCATTGATCGCCTTTTCGGATTACGCAGAGATCAGAGATCAGAAAAAGGTCACGGATACCCAGATCCTCAAAATCAAACGCCTTATGCTGCTGCCGCTGCGAATCAAGCTGTTCAAGGGGAGCAAGCTGGTCAGACGTTTTATTTTGTCGTTTGGTGATCCCATTTGCTGCCCGGCGGTGTCGTTTCATTTGGAACGGGTGGCCAGACCTGTTTTTGCAGACGGTTTTCGCAGCTGCGAAGACTGGGAAGCATGGGAAAAGATCTCCAGAATGGACGGAGATTTTCTCTATCTGCCGAAGCCGCTTATGTGCCACCGCATCCATGAAGAATCCGCGACCACCAGAATCATTCAGGACCGTGCCCGGGTGGAAGAGAATTACAGGATGTACTGTAAATTCTGGCCGAAACCCATTGCAAAACGAATTAACAAGCTGTATACCAAATCAGAAGAATACAATTCCCTGTCTTAAAAACAGAATCCATAGGGTAAAGGTAGCGGGATGAAAAAATTAATCATTATTCCGGCGTATAATGAAGGCGCGTGTATTGAAGCGACGGTGCGTGAAATTATCAGGAGCGCTCCGGACTGCGACTATGTCATTATCAATGACTGTTCCACCGACAATACACAGCAAATCTGCGAAAAAAATCAATTCAATACGGTGAATCTCCCTGTGAATCTGGGAATCGGCGGCGCGGTCCGGACCGGCTACCAGTATGCCTTGGAGCATGGGTATGACTTGGCGCTGCAGGTCGACGGGGACGGTCAGCATAATCCGAGCTTCCTGCGTGAGATGGAGGCGTACTTAACGGCCCACGATGCAGATATGGTGATCGGCTCGCGCTTTATCAAGAAAGAAGGGTTTCAGTCTTCTTGGATCCGCAGGATCGGAATCGTTTATTTTACATGGCTGATCAGGCTATGCACAGGAAAAACCATTACAGACCCCACCTCCGGATTCCGCATGATCGGAAAAAAGGCCATTGAGCTTTTTGCGCAGTATTATCCGATGGATTATCCGGAGCCGGAGTCCATTGTGATCGCCCTGAATCACAATTGTAAAATAGAAGAAATTCCGGTTATCATGCGCGAAAGACAGGGCGGCGTATCGTCCATTACCATAACGAAATCCATACATTACATGATCAAGGTGACGCTTGCGATCTTAAAGGAAACACTCCGGGGAGCGAAACACAAATCATCATGAGATCGATCGTGGAGGAAGCGATGCTGGAACATAGTCCGTTGGTAACCATTGTGGTTTTGACATATCATAAGTTTGATAGGATCAAAAACAATTTAGAATCCATCGCAAAGCAGGAATATCCCCATATAGAAGTTCTGATTCAGGATGATGGTTCTGCTAATTTTGACAGAGATTACTTAGAGGGTTTGTGTAACGCTACGCTGGGCCATCGGAAATGGCGCGTACATCAAAATGAGCAGAATCTTGGCACGGTAAGAAGCTTCAATGCCGCCATAGCCATGGCAGATGGGGAGTTTGTGTTCCCATTATCTCAGGATGACCGCTTTTACCGGGAAGATGCGGTAACGAAGCTGGTTGCGTTTTTTAAGGAACATCCGGATTGCATGAGCTGTACTTCCTATCGGATGGGCGAAAAGTCAAAGAAGGTGTATCCCAATCGGGAAGATGCCCAATTGTTGAAATCATGGGATAGAAACGAGCTTTGGTGCCGCATAGCCTATGAAAATTTCATCAGTGGTTCCACGATTTATTACAGAACCGATTTTTTGAAAAAGAGAGGCTGTTTTGATACAGACTTTCTTCTGGTGGAAGATTATCCCTTTGTTGCGTCCATGATATTGGAAAACCACAGAATCGGATTCTTCGATGAGATCACCATCGTGTACGGTGAAGATGGGATCTCCAATACGATGTCCAGAGGGGAGAAACTGTTGGCGGACCGAATGGCATTTTATGAGAAGTACCTTGTGCCGAATGAGGACTTGATTGGATCCAAGTGGATCAAAGCCTATATTGCGTATTTATATGGAGATATTCGCTGTGGGCAGAGTGTTGCCCGACGCATATGGCATCATTTGCGGTCTTGGAAAGTGGTAGTCCGTCTTTTGTATGAGAAGTATGTCAGAAGATTAACGGTTGAGGAACGATATCATCTATGGAAACAGTGAACAAAAATAGAAGTGTTGAGATCGACCTGATAAAGGGCCTTGCCATCATTCTGATGGTGATCGGACATACGGAAACGCCGGCTCAGAATTTTATCTACCTGTTTCACATGGCGGTGTTTTTTATGGCCTCCGGCTATTTATATCAGGAAAGCGCTTCCGACAGCCGTGCAACCGTAAAAGAATATATCCTGCGGAAAATCAAGAATTTATGGTTTCCCTGCGCGCTGTGGACAGCCATTTTCTCGATTCTCAGAAATGTATTTATCGACCTGAATATCTATACCGCCGATCCCATGATTTTGGCACAGGTGGAAAGCCGCTATGCGGAAGTGACGCCCTATTGGACGGCGAAAGAAATCATCATCAATATTCTGAAAGGGTGTATCCTTCCGGGAAATGTGCAGGTAGGCGGTTCTCTTTGGTTTCTGGCCACGCTGCTGCACATTTCGGTTTTGTATGCTGTCATCGATTTTGCATTCAAACAGGTGCTGAGGGGGAAACCGGTTCTGACCGCACAAGGGATCGTATCGGCTGTGTTTTTGCTGATTGGCTATTGGTTTCATGTAAATGGGATCTTTTTGTTTGGAATCGTAAGGATTTTTTCCCTTTACTGCCTGTTTCATCTGGGTTACGTATTTCGTAAATACAAGGATACCTTATGGAATCAGCCTGCTGCAAAAACCGGACTGATCATGGCGGGGAGTTTTTGCCTGCTGCTCCTGTATGATCGGCTGGGCGGGATCGCGCTGGGGGAAAATGATTTCATGGACCCGGTTTTTATGTTAACCGCATCCCTTGCCGGTTGGTTTTTGCTGTACAGCGGCGCGGTTTTTCTGAAAAAAGTGCCGTTTCTCTGCAAACCCATCGCTTACTTGGGGAAAAACACCCTGCCAATCGTCATTTTGCACCTGCTTGCTTTTAAGCTTGTCAGCTTTGCTGGTGTGTTTGTAAACGGAAACGCCCCCTATCTTGTGGCGGCGTTTCCGGTTTTGTACAGAGGCGGTTTGTGGTGGGTCGCATATACCGTGGTTGGTATAGCCGTTTCGTTGTTAATCAATATGCTCTATCAGAGAATCAAGTGTTATGTGAGGGGTCTGTATGGAAGTCATTAAATATGCGTTTCAGCGGCATGGTGATGATCGGGGCATGCTGGTAGCCTTGGAGGAAGGAAAAGAGATCCCCTTCCCGGTGAAAAGAGTGTACTATATGTATGACACGGTGCCGGGCGTTCGCCGGGGTCATCATGCCCACAAGTGCTTGGAGCAGATCTTAATATGCATACACGGCTCCTGCAAGATCCATTTGGATAACGGAGAGGAAACCGCAGAAGTGGAGCTGAGCAATCCCTATGAAGGGTTGTATATTCCCAATGATATGTGGAGAGAGATGTATGACTTCTCTTCCGATGCCGTGCTGATGGTTTTGGCATCGGTCATTTATGATGAGTCTGACTATATTCGCAGCTATGATGAATTTATTCAATATGTAAAGGGAAACACGCATGAGTAAGATGACAGTACCGTTTGCATCCTTCCGGCCAATGCATGACGAATTGCGGCAGCAGCTGGATCAGGCATATCACAAAGTGGCGGACAACAGCCATTTCATCCTTGGAAAAGAATGCAAAGCCTTTGAAGAAGAATTTGCCGCATACTGTGATGCGAAGTATTGTGTTGGCGTGGCCAATGGTCTGGATGCGCTGTTTTTGATCTTAAAGGCCATGGATATCGGAGAAGGCGACGAGGTCATCGTCCCTTCCAATACCTTTATTGCGACGGCATTGGCCGTGTCCTACACAGGCGCGACCCCTGTGTTTGTAGAACCGGAACTTAAGTCTTATAACATGGACCCGGCCCGGCTGGAAGCGGCAATTACGGATCAAACAAAAGCGGTCATTGCGGTACATCTTCAGGGACGGCCGGCAGATATGGACCGGATTCTGCAGATTGCAGGAAAGTACGGCCTGAAAGTCATGGAAGACGCGGCTCAGGCCCACGGTGTGCGGTATAAAGGCAAAAGAGTCGGCACCTTTGGTGACGCCGCATGCTTTAGCTTCTACCCGGGCAAAAATCTTGGCGCATTGGGCGACGGCGGCGCGGTAGTCACAAACAATCGGGAATTAGCGGATAAAGTCCGGGCAATTGGCAACTACGGCTCCAATCAGAAATATTCCCATATTTACAAAGGGGTCAACAGCCGTTTGGATGAACTGCAGGCGGCATTTCTTCGGGTCAAGCTGACGCAGCTGGATAAATGGAATGAGGCACGCACTGCCATCGCGAAGAAATATTTTGCGGGCATTCAAAATGAAAAAATCGTGTTACCCTTGAAACCGGATGCCGATTTCGGACATATTTATCATGTGTTTGCGATCCGCTGCCGGGAACGGGATGCGCTGGAGCAGTATCTTGCTGACCTCGGCGTGGGAACGGTAAAACATTATCCGGTTCCCATGCATTTGCAGGATTGTTATGCGGATTTGGGATACAAACGGGGCGATTTCCCCATCGCGGAGGAAATATCCGATACGATCATCAGCCTGCCTATGTTCTACGGCATGACGCAGGCGCAGGTACAGTATGTGATCGATGTGATCAATCAATTTTAATTTTTGATATGCGGGCAGAGGATAAGATGAAGAAAGTACGCGAATCGAATTTTGAATTAGTAAGATGCATCTTGATGCTGATGGTTGTGTTTGTGCACTACAACAGCAGTAAAATGGGAAAAGCCTTTTCCTACGTTACGCCGGGGAGTATCCATTTCTATTTTCTCTGCTTTGTAGAGAGCCTTGCCATCATCGGGACCAACGGTTTCGTTCTGCTTGCCGGATTTTTTGGCTGGAAGCGGGACAAGATCTCCCTTAGAAAGCCCTTTGGTTTGATCTTATACGTCATTGGCTATAAACTGCTGTTTTATGTTTTGGGGCTCATCATTCTGAAAGAGGCATTCACCGTAAAAGGAATGATTGCCTGCTTTATACCGGATAATTGGTTTGTTGTCTTGTATATTGTATTGGTATTGCTGAGCCCGTATATAAACTGCTTGATCCAAAACTTAAATAAAAAGAGTTTCCTGACATTACTGGGAACCATGTTCTTGCTGTTTTCTGTATGGCCAACGGCTCTGGACGTTGCGGAATTAAAACTCGGCATTGTGACCATCGGGCTAAATACCATCGCGGTGAGTGGGGCGAGCAGTGGCTACAGCATCGTAAACTTTGTGATGTTATATCTGATCGGCGCGTTCATCGCAAAATTCAATGCGCTGCAGTATGGAAAACGATGGGACGTTGTGGGATATCTGGCCTGCACCCTTCTGATATTCGCGCAGGAAGTCTTTTTGGGCGCAGGGTGGAGCTATGCAAACCCCCTTGTGATCCTTTCGACAGTATTTTTCGTGAATCTGTTTAGAAAGATCCGTATTACCTCCTCTTTCATAAATGGCGTCGCCAAAGCATCGCTGGGTGTCTTTCTAATCCATACGCAGTATCTGGTTTGGGATCGCTTTTGGGCAGTGTTTGATATCCAAGAGGCATGCCGGGGTTCTTTGCCGGGATGTGCCTTCAATATGGTCTGGTGCTGTCTGCTGACGTATGTGCTGTGCGTCATGATGGATACGGTGTGCAGATTGGTTGCGACCCCGGTGTCAAAACGGCTGGATAAAATATCGGTCTTAAATAAAAATATCATTGAAATAAAGTGATTGAGCCATGAAAATCAGAGATTTGAAGAGAATAGATGCGCCGCTCATGCTGGAATGGATGCACGATGAAGAGCTGGTCAGATTTTTCCCGACCAATTTCCGGGACAAAAATTTAAGTGACTGCGAAGCATTCATTCAGGCAGAAGATGCCTGCACCCGGAACTGGGCAATCTGCAGTGATGAAGACGAATACCTTGGAACAGTCAGCTTAAAGCATATCGATGGGGAAAATGCCAATGCGGAATATGCCATCGCCATGCGGCGCTGTGCCTTGGGAACCGGCGCTTCCCATTATGGTACGCAAGCGGTTCTCAAGATTGCCTTTGAAGAGCTGGAGCTGAATCGGGTGTATTTGAATGTACTGGAAGAGAATGTTCGGGCCAATAAATTCTACGAAAAAGCAGGGTTTCGTTATGAAGGAACCTTTCGTGAGCATTTGCTTGTCAATGGGAAATACCGAAATCTGAAGTGGTATGCGCTGACAAAAGCGGATTACCTGGCCAGAAAGGCAAAACAATGAAATCGCTTTTACAAAAGTACAAAAGAATGCCGGTAGAATTGAAGAGTTCTGGATGGTACATGGTCTGCAATGTGTTCCAGAATGCGCTGGGATTCATCACACTGCCGGTGTATTCGCGCATCATGCCGGCAGAGCAGTATGGTCTGTATTCGGTATACTTAACATGGATGAATTTGCTGCTGATTTTTACAAACTTAAATCTCCAGTATGGCGTATTTAACACCGCTATGATTAAGTTTGAGAAGGACAGAGATGGCTTTATTTCTGCAATGCAGGGTCTTACGACGGTTCTTTCCCTTGGGTGGCTGCTCATCTACTTAGCTGCATCGGAGGTCTGGAATCAACTGTTTCAGCTGCCTCCGATCTTGATGGTCGTGATGGCATTTGAGATGCTGCTTTACCCGGCGAAAGATTACTGGAGCGGAAAATTACGATTTGAATACAAATATAAGGCTACGGTTCTGTACACGATGATGCTGGCTGTGATCAATCCCACCGTGTGTATCCTCGCGATATTGGGCGCAGAGGGCGACCGGGGAAGCATCCGGGTTCTGACCGCAGCGGTCGTGAATATGATCTTCTATGCGACCATTTATGTTCGCAATTTCGCAAAAGGCAAGCGCTTCTATCATAAAGAATACTGGAAGTATGCATGGCAGCTGGGGATCCCTCTGGTGATCTATTATGTATCTCAGACCATATTCAATCAGTTTGACAAACTGATGATCCAGCATATGGTAGGAATGGACAAAGCCGGTATTTACAGCTTGGTCTATAGCTGCTCCGTGGTTGTTGTATGTGTGATCAATGCCATCAATGGAGCTTATGTGCCGTGGAAATACCAAAAGCTTCAAAAGCAGGCGTATAAAGGGATCGCAAAGGTTTCCGAATGGATTGCCGCAGGAATCGGGGTTATTCTGATTCTGGTGATTCTGGCAGGCCCGGAATTGATCCAAATGATCGCGCCTGCGGAATATTATGAAGCGATCTGGATCATGCCCCCGGTTGTCGGCAGCCTGTTCTTTTTGTTTTTGGCCCAGCTGTTTATCAATGTAGAATTCTATTTTGAAGAGAAGCAGGCGCTGGTAAAAGGGTCTATATTCAGCGCAGTGATCAATGTTGTGCTGAATTACTTTGCCATAAAGCAGTTTGGCTATGTGGCGGCGGGCTATACGACCTTGGTATGCTATATCGTATTTGTAGCCGCCAATTATTACTATATGAAGAAGCTGTGCGCCGAAAAACTGCAGGGAGCAGAGATTTATAATATCCGGAATTTGTGTGTGCTGAGCGTGGGATTTTTAATAGCCATGTTCGCAGCATTGCTGATGTATCCCTATCCCATGCTGCGCTGGGGAGGCTTGTGCCTGATCGTCATCATGGGTTTGGTGTTTCATAAAAAGATCATCGGGATCCTTAAGATGGAACTAAGCAAACAATAAATCAATTCCGCAAATTCGTCGAAACGTAGTTATAAAAAGAATCGAGGAGACAGCAATGTTTCCTCGATTCTTTTAAATGCACATAGAAATATCGCGTATAATCTGTCTTTGCTTACAGATACTAACAGCGTAATTTGTAAGATTTGCGAGGAGAGAATATATATGAAAGCTACAGGCATTGTAAGACGCGTTGACGATCTCGGCAGAATCGTCATCCCCAAAGAGATCCGCCGCACCCTCCGCATCCGCGAAGGCGACCCCTTGGAGATCTATACCGAGAAAGACGGCGGTGTCATCTTCCGCAAGTATTCCCCCATGGGGGATTTGCAGGAATTTGCCGCCCAGATGTGCGAATCCATCGGCTCTGTCACCGGCCATATCGCCGCCGTTACCGACCGGGAGAGCATCATCGCCCTCCACGGCGCCCCCAAGCGGGAGCTGATGGACAAACCCAACTCTCCGGAGCTGGAAAGACTGATGGAGCAGCGGAAAAACTATCGCTTCCAGTCCGGCGAACCCCGGATCCGGGCTTCCGAGGGGTCGGATAAGTACCATTTGGGCGTTGCCGCGCCCATTCTCAGTCAGGGTGACCTGATGGGCAGCGTCCTGTTGCTTCTTGGGGACGGAGATAAGCCCCTGCAGGAGTCCGATCAGGATCTGGCTCAGACCGTGGCAGGCTTTCTGGGCCGGCAGATGGAAAGCTAAAAAGTAGGGGAGGGTCTGTGGCCCTCCCCTGCGGTTTTCGGACTTCCGGGAAAAGAAACAGTTTGGTTCACAAATAATTTACGGGAATTGGTGGATTTCCCACTTGCATTTTTGCCATAGTTGGGTTATTATGTATTAGCACTCAAACTAAAAGAGTGCTAAACCGGTAGATAAAGGCAGGAGGGTTTCCCGTACCTGCAGTCTAATACATTTGTATGGAGGAATTTACTTATGAAGCTGAAGCCTATGGCTGACAATGTGCTGCTGAAGCAGCATGAAGCCGCTGAGACCACCGTGTCCGGCATCATTCTCGCCACCGCCAACAAGGAGAAACCCGCCATTTACGAGGTCGTTTCCGTTGGCCCCGGCACCAAGGACGTGACCATGACCGTCGCCGTGGGCGACCGTGTGGTGGTCAGCAAGTTTGTCGGCACTGACATCACTCTGGATAAGGTCGACTACAAATTCGTCAAGCAGGATGAGATCCTGGCTGTTGTCACCGACTAAGGAGGAACTGAAATTATGGCAAAAATGATCGTTTACGGCGAAGACGCCCGGAAGAAGCTGCAGGCCGGTATTGACCAGCTGGCCAACACCGTCAAGGTCACTCTGGGCCCCAAGGGCCGCAATGTGGTTCTGGGCAAGAAGTACGGCGCACCTCTGATCACCAATGACGGTGTCACCATCGCCAAGGAAGTGGAGCTGGAGGATGCTTTTGAGAACATGGGCGCCCAGCTGATCCGTGAAGTCGCCACCAAGACCAACGATGTTGCCGGTGACGGCACCACCACCGCTACCGTTCTGGCACAGGCCATCACC
>JAGKTU010000084.1 GCA_021153265.1 Clostridia bacterium | reverse complement strand
GCCCGTGCCGCGGCGCTGGAAAAGATGGGACTGGATGGCGGAATACTCGCCAAACCCAACGACATTCTGGCCACCGAATACTGCAAGGCGCTTCTGGCGCAAGGCTGCGCCATGCAGCCCATGCCCATCTGCCGGGAGGGCAGCTATCATGACGAAATGCCCGACCCTGAGAATCCCTCCGCCACGGCGGTTCGGAAGTTAATGGTCAGCAGTGGTGCCTGGGAAGATTTTGTGCCGCAGGTAACCACGGACCTACTGCGCGAAGCCACGCTGCACAGCATAGCCGCCGGTGAACGGTCGGTACTGAGTAAGCTGCGGACTATGAAAGATGAAGCGTTTGAGGCGCTGCCCTATGGCAGTGAAGGACTCTGGCGGAAATTTATGCACGCATGCCGAAGTGAACGCACTTTGGAGGAGATTCTCGCCGCCACCAAGTCCAAGCGGTACACCAGAACCCGGCTGGATCGGATGGTCATGTGCGCGTTTTTGGGCATTGCCAAGGAAGTGCTGGAAGAAAAAGCACCTTACTGCCGTGTTCTGGGTTTCAACGATGTGGGTCGGGGTGTGCTGAAGCGGGCGAAGCAGTTTGGATGGTTCGTAAACGCCGGTGAAACAGTGGAGCATCCCTACTGGCAACTTGAAAAGCAGTACGGTGATCTGTACGGACTGTTTGCAGAAAGTGCGCCGGAAGCCCCCGGGGCGGAAGAAACATATCGGGTGTACTATCACAGGGAGCAGCCATGAAGCTAAAGAAGATCAACTGTCTGGTGGCGTTTCTTGCCAGCGCGTTTCAGGCATTTGGAATGTACAATGTCCATGCACTATCTCAGGTCACGGAAGGCGGTGTTTTGGGACTGACACTGCTATTAGAGCATTGGTTCGCCCTCTCCCCTGCTGTGTCTGGGTTTGTGCTGACAGGAATTTGCTATCTCATCGGCTGGCGGACATTGGGTAAAGAATTTATCGCATACTCTGCCTTCGCAGCCGTTGGCTTTTCCGTAGGGTACGCCATCTGCGAGCAATTTCCGCCCATTTGGCCAGAAATTGGCAACTATCCGCTTTTGGCAGCGATCATAGGTGCGCTGTTCATCGGCATCGGTGCCGGTATCTGCATCCGTGCTGGCGGCGCAACCACAGGAGATGACGCCCTTGCCATGAGCCTGTCCCATGTGCTGAAAGTTCCCATCCAGCGAATCTATCTCGTCAGTGATCTGACGGTTCTTGTGCTCTCTTTGAGCTATATCCCGGTGAGAAGGATCGCCTATTCCCTGCTGACGGTGGTACTGTCGGGGCAGATCATCGGATGGATCCAGAATATCAAGAAAAAAGAGCGGCTCGGATGAGCCGCTCTTTTTATATACAAGGGAATGTGGCACCACGGGAAGTAAACATCTCATCGATGATGTCCCGCTCTTCATTTGAGATATCAATAAACTGCAAATTATTGCAGTTTTGAATGCTTCCACAGCCGTCACAGCCAATCGCAAACTTCACACCACCGATGATAATCGCAATGTCATCGTTGAATCCACAGGAAGGCATAGGGCTATAGTAGCTCACTTTGCCATCCAGAATCTCAATGATTGCCGCTGTCTCCTCTTCGGTCAGTTCCTCGGTAAATGTCACTCTGCGAAGAGTCGGTTCCGGTCGCTTTCCGTTTTCATCTCTCGGGCCGTATTCATAGTAGGTATAGTCAAATGTGATGGTTGCCTTTGCATTTTTGTTCAGAGAAACAAATCCCAAACCACCGCAGCTCTTCCAGAGCAAGGCAAAAACCACAACGAGGATAATTACAATCAATACATTTCGCTTTTTCATGGAATAGCCTCCTTTTTCTGTATTTTATCATCTTTTATGTTACAGCGCAAGAGAACAGGGGCTGCAGAAGCAGCCCCTGGGGATTAAGATTTATCTAATTCTATCTTAAGATGATTACAGGTGCAGGACTCTGTCCTTAATCTCCTGAGTACGGCCCTGATTCCAATACTGAGTGCCGATGTAGCCGCAGGTACGGCGGGCGACATTCATCTTGGACTGGTCGGTGTTGCCGCAGTTGGGGCAGACCCAGACCAGCTTGCCGTCGTCTTCCTTGATCTGAATCTCGCCGTCGAAGCCGCAGCACTGGCAGTAGTCAGACTTGGTGTTCAGCTCGGCGTAGATGATGTTATCGTAGATGAACTGCATGACTTCCAGTACAGCATCGATGTTCTGCTGCATGTTGGGCACTTCCACGTAGGAAATGGCGCCGCCGGGGCTGAGGTGCTGGAACTGTGCCTCGAAGCCCAGCTTGGTGAAGGCATCGATCTCCTCGGAAACATGGACGTGGTAGGAGTTGGTGATGTAGCTCTTGTCGGTGATGCCGGGGATCATGCCAAAGCGGTTCTGCAGGCACTTGGCAAACTTGTAGGTGGTGGACTCCAGAGGGGTGCCGTAGAGGGAGAAGTCGATGTTGCTCTCTTCCTTCCACTTCTTGCAGCCTGCATTCAGGGCGTCCATAACCTGCAGGGCGAAGGGGGTTGCCTCGGGATCGGTGTGGGACTTTCCGGTCATGTACTTGACGCACTCGTAAAGACCGGCGTAGCCCAGAGAGATGGTGGAATAACCGTTGAAGAGGAGCTTGTCGATGGGTTCGCCCTTGTCAAGACGGGCAAGAGCGCCGTACTGCCACAGGATGGGGGCAGCATCGGACAGAGTTCCCTTCAGACGCTCGTGGCGGCACAGCAAAGCCTGATGGCACAGCTCCATACGCTCATCGAAGATCTTCCAGAACTTAGATACGTCCCGGCCGGAGGACAAAGCGATATCGGGCAGGTTGATGGTGACGACGCCCTGATTGAAGCGGCCGTAGTACTTGTGCTTGCCGGGTTCGTAGTTGCCGGCGTTGGCGATGTTGCCCACGCCTGCATCGGTGAACCGGTCGGGAGTCAGGAAGGAGCGGCAGCCCATGCAGACATAAACGTCGCCCTTCAGTTCCAGCATCTTCTTTTCGGAGATATAGTCGGGAACCATCCGCTTGGCGGTACACTCAGCTGCCAGACGGGTCAGATACCAGTAGGGAGTGCCTTCACGGACATTATCCTCCTCCAGAACATAGATCAACTTAGGGAAGGCGGGGGTGATCCAGACGCCCTTCTCATTCTTGACGCCCTCGTAGCGCTGACGGAGGGTCTCCTCGATGATCATGGCAAGGTCCTTCTTCTCCTGCTCATTACGAGCCTCGTTCAGATACATGAACACAGTGATGAACGGAGCCTGACCGTTGGTGGTCATCAGGGTGACGACCTGATACTGGATGGTCTGGACACCGCGGCGGACTTCCTCACGAAGACGGGTCTCGACAACCTTGGAAATGGCCTCCTCGGAAGGCTCTACACCGTAGGTTGCCAGCTCTTTCTCCACGGTCTTGCGGATCTTTTCACGGCTGACCTGAACGAAGGGAGCCAGATGAGTCAGAGAAATGGACTGGCCGCCGTACTGGTTGGATGCCACCTGTGCAATGATCTGAGTAGCGATGTTGCAGGCAGTGGAGAAGGAATGGGGCTTTTCAATGAGGGTGCCGGAGATGACGGTGCCGTTCTGCAGCATGTCGTCCAGATTCACCAGATCACAGTTGTGCATGTGCTGGGCGTAGTAGTCAGAATCGTGGAAGTGGATGATACCGGCTTCGTGGGCGGCAACGATCTCCTTGGGCAGCAGGATACGGCTGGTGATGTCCTTAGACACTTCGCCTGCCATATAGTCACGCTGGACAGCATTGATGGTGGGGTTCTTATTGGCGTTCTCCTGCTTGACCTCCTCGTTGTTGGACTCGATGAGGGACAGGATCCGGTCGTCAGTGGTGTTGGACTGGCGGGCCAGAGAACGGATATAGCGGTAGGTAATATACTGCTTGGCAACTTCAAATGCACCGTGAGCCATGATGGCTTTCTCCACCAGGTCCTGAATTTCCTCAACAGAGGGGCTGCGTCCCATCTCCTCACAGGAGATCTGGACACTCTGAGAAATGCGCTGGATCTGCAGGGGCGTCATGCGCACCTTTTCCTCCACCGCTTCATTGGCCTTGGTCACGGCCATCATGATCTTTTCAATGTCAAAAACGACTTCTGCGCCGTTGCGCTTAATGATCTTCATAAATTGGGTCCTCCTTTGCGCGGGCTACGGTTATCTTGGTCCGTGCAGGGATATTATACTAGATATTGTGGTTTTGTCAATAGGGTAACACAAAATATAGTGCATTCAGATTATGTCAGAAAAAGTTGGGTTTTTGTCGATTCCGCGCAAATATCCAAAAATGCAAAAATTCGAAAAAACGGATTATCAGGCTAAGAAAATATTTGAAATACAGACGCTGCTATAGTATAATCTAATAAACGCATCCCCTTGGCACAAAAAACCTATTGTCCAAAAAAGAAAGGAGCCTTTTTATGCAGGAAACATTTGGTTATCTTCCCAGCGGCGAGCAAGCAACTCTGTACACCATATCTTGTGGGCAGCTCCGGGCTGCTGTCACCGACTACGGCGCCACACTTGTGCGGCTGTATGTACCTGATCGCAACGGCAATCTGGCAGATGTGGTGCTGGGGCTTTCAGAAGCAGATCACTACCGCAAAAGCGATGCCTGCCTTGGCTCCACTGTGGGTCGGAACGCCAACCGGATGAAAAATGCCCGGTTTGATCTTTGGGGCAAGACCGTGCAGCTGCCTTGCAACGAGGGCAGCAACAATCTGCACAGCGGTCCCGACGGCTTCCACTACCGGCTGTGGCAGGTAGAAAGCCGCAAGGACAATGCCATCACTTTCCGGATGGACAGCCCCAACGGTGATCAGGGTTTCCCCGGCAACGCCGTGATCCGGGTGACCTATACCTTAAGCGAAAATGCTCTGTCCGTGCGTTATGACGCAGTGGCAGATCAGGACACCGTATTCAATATGACCAATCACAGTTATTTCAACATGGCAGGTCATGAAAACACCACCGCAGCCATGGAACAAGTTCTCACTCTGCCCGGAAGAGTCTATACCGTAGCCGACGAGCGGAGCATCCCCACCGGTGAGCTGAGAAACGTGGAGGGAACACCCATGGACTTCCGAACCCCTTGCCCCATCGGTCAGCGGATCAACGAGGATTACGAGTCCCTGAAGCTGCAGGCTGGATATGACCACAACTGGGAAGTCTTCTGCAATCCCTGCGCCATTCTGTCTGACCCGGTTTCCGGCCGTACGCTGGCCATTTCCACGGACTGCCCCGGCATTCAGGTCTACGCAGGCAACTATCTGAATCTGCAGGGCAAGGACGGCGTGTATTACTCCAGACGCAGCGGCGTGGCATTGGAAACTCAGTTCTATCCCGATTCTGTGAATCATCCGGAGTGGAAACAGCCCTTCGTCAAAGCCGGAACGCCCTACAAGAGCGAGACAATCTATACTTTTTCCTGGTAAAAACCGCTGTTACGCAACGTAACACCCCTGTTACAGCCCATTTCTTGCATTTTTGCGCTCCATGGGTTAGGATACAGCCATCAAGCAAAACCAAGGAGGCAAACATTTATGACACTCGCTGAAAAACTCAAAGACGCAAGAAAGAACGCTGCGCTCTCTCAGGAACAGCTGGCCGAAAAGCTCTGCGTATCCCGGGCGGCTGTGGCCAAATGGGAAAGCGGCAAGGGACTGCCGGATATCGAAAATCTGAAGGCAATTTCCAAACTGCTGGATGTGAGCATCGACTATTTAGTAGATGACGGCGCGGAAGTGGATTTCCGGGTCACCAAGGAGCAGATCGATCTGGAGTCCTGCGAAGTCACCGGCCGCTGCCGGTGCAAAGAGGACGCGGCCGTATTGGCCCGGTTCCCGGAGGCCACCCGGATCAATCAGCTGTCCCTGATCCATCAGCTCAATAAAATTGAGTGGTGGGCAGACTTCTTAACCATGGGACTTTACACCATGATCTGGGGACTGTCCCATTGGAAGACCTGGACGGGATACTACTATCTGGTGGAACAGGGCAGCCGTCAGTTCTTCGTGTCGGTGGATAAGGAATTTATCACCGCCACCAGCATGCCGAAGAAAATTGAAAAGAACAAGTTCTACATCGGCGACAGGCAGTACATCCGCATCCGCTACGAGCTGGTATAAAAGAGGAAGCACCCCGGAAATGGGGTGCTTCTTTATTCTTGGGATGCGTTTGGCACACCGCCGCAAATTGTGCATAAACTGTCCCATAAGCGATCTGCTTAACCCCATCTTGATTCGGGAGGTATTATCATGTCTGATCAATGCTCGGACACCATGTCCATCCACACCCGAAAGATCACCGATGCGTGCCGTGACAAGGACTGCATCGAGGATCTTCGGGTATATCTGACCACCAGCTCCCAGTGCCAACTGGACGGCTGCGCCAATGCCAAGGTCCGCTCCGCGGAACTGATCTACGCCTACATCGATGTGGAGCCTGTGGCCTTCGACCGCAACCACTACTGTGTAGACGTCACCTTCTACTATCGTATTCTCGCCGACGCCATGGTGGGCGTTGCACGACCCGTGGCACTCAGCGGCTTGGCGGTGTTCTCCAAGAGAGCCGTTCTCTGCGGCGAGGACAGCTGCGCTCACATCTTCCGCAGCGACACCCGGATCGGCAGCCCCGATGGACTGTCCCGGCTGAGCAGTAACCGCCCCGGGGCAGTTGTGGAAGTTCTCGACCCCATGGTGCTCAGTTCCAAGGTTAAGGACGTCTGCGAATGCGCCTGCGGCGATACCGCCTGTGTCCAGATCCCCGGCTATATTCGGGAAGCCTTTGACGAGGATCTGGTGATCTCCGGGGAAAAACGTCGGATGTTCGTAACCCTGGGGCAGTTCTCCATCATCCGGCTGGAGCGGGACGCTCAGCTGGTGGTTCCTGTTGTGGATTACAGCCTGCCCACCAAGGAGTGCTGCGACAGCGCAAATTGCTGCGCAGAGGATCCCTGCGAGATGTTCAGCCGAATCCCCTTCCCTGCTCAGCAGTTCGCCCCCAGAGGATGCGACGGCGAGGAGGACTGCGGCGGTTACCAGACCACCTGCAATTGCTGATAAGTACCGCCGGAGGATTTCCTCCGGCGGTAAAATTTTTCCAAATCCCCTCTTGACAAAGTAATTTCATTTTGATATCATTCAGATGTAAGAATTAACCAAGGAGGTTTTCTATTATGACTGAACAAATTTTAACCACCAAAAAGAACGGCATGAAGGCAATGCTTCTCAACCTATTGGTTCTAATCGCAGCCATCCCGGTGATGGTCATCGGCATCATCATGACCGAAACCGAGGGCGGCAACGTGGTCCTCGGCGGCATTCTGGCAGGTCTGGGCATCGCAACGCTGGCGCTGGGCTGGATCCCCCTGTGTGGTCTGAAGGTTCTGAAGCCCCAGGAAGCACTGGTTCTGACCCTGTTCGGCGACTACATCGGCACCCTGAAGGGCGAGGGCTTCTACTGGGTCAACCCCTTCTGCTCCGCTGTGAACCCTGCCGCTTCCACCAAGCTGAATCAGAGCGGCGACGTAAAGACCAACACCACCAAAATCGACGCCAACGGCGTTGCGGTGAATATGGACGCCATGGGCAAGCGGATGAGCCTGAAGATCATGACGCTGAACAACAACCGTCAGAAGATCAACGACTGCCTGGGCAACCCCATTGAGATCGGCATTGCCGTAACCTGGAAGATCGTGGATACCGCCAAGGCCGCATTCAATGTGGACAACTACAAGGAATTCCTGTCCCTGCAGTGCGACAGCGCTCTGCGCAACATCGTCCGCATCTACCCTTACGACGCAGCCCCCAATGTGGATACCACCGGCGACGGCATCGCCGATGAGGGCAGCCTGCGCGGCTCCAGCGATGTGGTTGCAAACCGCATTAAGGACGAGATCCAGCAGCGTGTAGACGAGGCCGGTCTGGAGATCGTGGAAGCCAGAATCACCTATCTGGCCTATGCCCCTGAGATCGCCGCTGTGATGCTGCAGCGTCAGCAGGCTTCTGCCGTGGTCGACGCAAGAAAGCTCATCGTGGACGGCGCTGTGGGCATGGTGGAGATGGCTCTGGAGCGGCTGAATGAGAAGGGTACTGTTCAGCTGGACGAGGAGCGCAAGGCTGCCATGGTTTCCAACCTGCTGGTGGTGCTCTGCGGCAACAAGGATGCCCAGCCCATCGTAAACTCCGGCTCTCTGTACTAAGCCTATGGCAGAGAATCAGAAGAAGCAGGTTCCCCTGCGGCTTTCTGCCAAGCTTTATAACGCCATTGCCGCATGGGCTGAGGACGATTTTCGGTCGGTAAACGGGCAGATCGAGTATCTGCTGACGGAATGCGTCAAGCAGAGAAAGAAAAATGGCGGTTATGTGTCCACGGAGATGGATAAACCCTTCGATCTGGACTTTTTGAAGGAGGAATAAGGTGGAAGATATCATCGAACTCCTCGTAGAACTGTTTTGGGACGGAGCCTTGGCTCTCAGTACGGATAACAGGCTTCCCAAATGGGTACGGTATCCGGCGATTGGACTGATTGTCCTGTTATTTAGTGCCGTGGTTGGACTGATTCTGGCATTGGGCATCCACTTGTTAGGCGATATCTGGTATGTTGGTGTGATTCTCATTGCGCTGGATGCTTTATTCGTCTTTTGGGCGATTCGGAAGTTTCGCAGGGTATACATTCTGAAAAGAGATAAGTGGAACTAAAAACACCCCCTTTCCTGCTGAACTGAACCAGTAAAAACGGACAATAGACAAAACACCCCCTGATGTAGGATAATTACATCAGGGGGTGTCGTTATGTCTAAAAGGAAATATACGCAC
>JAGKTU010000139.1 GCA_021153265.1 Clostridia bacterium | reverse complement strand
TAAACTGACAGCGGCTTCTCATCTGACCTTGGCGGTCACATTCGATTTTCTCTCAACAGCGTTGAGAGCTTTCAAGCGAACTCAGGAGGAAACATCTTCGTCCTCTCTCGGAATCAGCACATAAATCCTGTTCGGTTCTCCAACGCCCCGGCGCACCCGCATGATAAGTCCTGCGGTTTCCAGCTCGTTCAAAGAACGCTTCACCGTCATGGAACTTCTGGACAGAGCGGCAGCTATTGCAGTCACAGGGAAACAGACAAACAGGATGCCGTTCTCGTCCTCTTGTCCATCTGAAAGCATGGCATCCAGCATCCGGCAGTACATGACCTTAGCAGTGCTGCTGACCGGGAATCCCAGCAACGCTCTGGGAAAGGGCATACATGGCGGCAGCGGTGTGTCTATCGTCATAAATTCAAAATTCATTTGGTTGGGTTCTCCTTTTTCTTCGCTCGTTTGGATAAATAACGAGGGCAGTCAACCACAACTGCCCGGAAACTCTGCCTGCATTCATGCTGGCACTTCCGGCACAGATTGTTGTAGCTGACACGCCCCCGGTCATTCAGGAAAAAGGACAGTTCCAATTTCCTCTTTTGGCTCATTCTCGGCACAATGGTATCCTCCCGATTTTGTGTATGGTTTCGGGGCGATTTTTAGCCAAAACACCGCCTTGGAGAGGCGCAAAAATCCCCGAAGGATTGCTGACAGGGTAGACTATCCCCCTGTCAGTTTGTCGTGTTTCGGTATCATTTTTTGTGTCAGTTCGCCGTGCTTCCCTGATGTCGTTCCTGCCCCAGTTTCTCTGCGGCGTTTTGCTTCCGTTGGCACGCTCGTATCGATCAGGGTTCCTCCATGTTCCTGCCGATAGTCACTGCGCTGCTTCACCGGGAAGCATATCCCATCAGGACGGTCATTCGATTGGAATAATCCATCGATGAACTGACTACATTATGGAACATTTTTGACCCCCGTGCCGGATATCCGCAAAGTAGGATTTTCTGCTAAAAAGCAAAAATTTCCACGATTGTGGACAAGGCATGATATAATGAAAACAGCGGCAGAAATGCAGCCGCAGGAAGGAGATTTTGCCATGAAAAAAGGCTTATCAATACAAGAAAAACTAAAAGATTTGCGAGTTGTGGAAAAAGGATTCACGCTGAAACAGCTTGCAGATGAAACCGGAATCGCTTCATCCACTCTGGGCAGCTATGAAAGCGATGATTACAAAGACATCAGTCATACAAATCTGGTGATCCTTGCCGAATACTACCATGTTTCTACCGACTGGCTGCTGGGACTCACCGAATCCCGTGAAGTTCAGAATCACGATATATCGGAGCTTCATCTGGACGATGAAACCTTGGATATTCTAAAAAGCGGCAGACTCAACAACCGTCTGCTCTGCGAGATGATAAAGCACCCGGATTTTCTAAAGCTGATGACCGACACCGAAATCTATGTGGACGGCATCGCCACCATGCAGATTAAGAATATGAACGACTGGCTGAATGCGGTTCGGCTCCAAATTGTGCAACAACATAACCCAGAGAGCAACGACCTGTATGTTCAGGTTCTGGACGCTGCCCGCATCGACGAAGAGGAATACTTCTTCCATAACATCCACGGCGATCTGGATCGGGTCATTCGCAGCATCCGTGAGAACCACCAAAACGCCACGGAATCTGCTCCCATTGAAAGACCTGCTTCCAACGATAAAAAGATGCAGCGTCTTTTGCAGTCCATGAAATATAAGAGTAATCCGATTGAAGAATTCTGGCGTTACTTCTGCGAAGAACTGCAAATTGACTACGATAAGCTTCTTGATGACGAGCATGACACCATGAAGAGAATATTTAAGAAATCTAAGTTGTTAAAGAGTTTCCCAAGTCATAAGAATAAAGCCCGGAAATAAAAAAGCCGCTGCCGCATGGTTTTAATTCCATGTAGCAGCGGTTTTTCGCTGGTGGTATTCCGTTACAATAACAACGCTGTTTTATTTGAAATTTTCTCGTTTATTGCGGAAACTGTATCCTGAATCGAATCATTTGTTGTGTCTATAGCATTCCGCTCATATACTCCAAGATGATGGAATTGCTCCCACATCACTTCTACCAATTCAGTATTTGTTTCGCTATCCAATTTCAAACGTCCAGTCGCCCGGTTCAGGGTTTCCTCCTTGCTTGCTCTCAAAATGATATAATGTACTTCATAGCCTTCGTGAACGATATTTAACCAAGGCTGCAAAAACCACGGGCCGATAATTCCATCCACGATTACATCATATCCACCACGGGCATAACGCTTTGCGGCTTCTAAAAAGGCCTCGATCACAATCAGGTTTTGCTCATTGGATTCCGGCAAATGCGGCAATATTGCCCCTTTGCTCAGGTAATGGTAAAAATCATCGGTATGCATATGCACTGATTTTTCCATACAGGATTCCTTCGCAACAATAGCTGATACTGTCGATTTTCCAGTTCCCGGAGGGCCTGTAATTACGATAATTCTTCCTCGCTCCATTTTACTGATCCCTTCAACTTCGTGCTTTGTTCACTTTTTCACAACGATTCAATAGGTAAATTATGCTGCTTCAAAAAGGACAGCTTATCCCAATATCCTCTCTGGAACAGAATTTTACCATTTACAACATGGAAGAAGCCGCATCCCCGCAGTCCCAGAGGATCCTTCCATTCTAAAATCGCCCACTGTCCATCTTCAAAGATGTTCTCTACAATGGCAGTCATATCGGCAGTGG
>JAGKTU010000138.1 GCA_021153265.1 Clostridia bacterium | reverse complement strand
ATCCACCAGGGCGATGGCCGCAGCATCCCGGTCAAGGGCATAAATTAAGGCAGGAACCGTTTCGATTCCTGCCTTTTGGCATGCATGGAGTCTCCGGTGGCCGGAGATCACTTCGTATTCATTATTTTCGATGGGACGAACAGAAATGGGAGTCAGCAATCCTTGGGTAAGGATGCTGCACACCAGCTGCTCCATTTCCGCATCATCCTTCACTTGAAAAGGATGTCCCTCAAAGGGTCGCAGCTTTTCGATAGGCAACTGCACGGCCTGCGCATTTCTCTCAGTCATTGGCACCTCGTACTTTCTCCCATCGGTTCTCATAGCCCAGAGCCTTCGCCAGCTCCAGGGCCTGATCATACCGCAGGGTACCCTCGTTCAGTTTTCGGGAGAAGTTGGAAGGGCTGCCGCTCCAACCAAAATCAGCGGACATCATGTCTACAATTTCGCTCTGGGTATAGCCGGATTTCAGGATCATGGACTTAACCTCCAGAGCGACGGGATTTATATTCTTTTTCATTTTATTACCTCCATAAATTCAGTTCTTTTCTGTGCGATTTGATTTCTTAGTATCGTGTATTCTCTTGGGGAACGGAAATCCGCTCCAGTTTTTTCGCTGCGATGTCCTGTCCGTAAACCGGATGGTCGATTTCCCGGTTTCGGATAAATAGGATCTTTTTTGAGCATTCCGTTACTTATCTGTGTAGTCGCTGCGTGGTTTCTACCATCTTATTTTCAAGTAGCGGCATCGCGATTCTGCTTATAAATGTGCGGTTTTCACTACCCTTGTTTTAAGAGCTTCGCAAAAGCTGCTTGGCCTGGGCAAAGGTTGCTACTTGATTCAGTTCCCGGATATTCTGGTCATTGACCCGAATCGGCAGGCACCGTTCCAGAACCCGGTCATAGATTCTGGAACGGGACAGATCCTCCGGGTGCTGCAATTCTTCCAGTGTCAGATTGGTTGTGACGATCATAGGAAGTTCACTGCGATAGCGGCTGTCGATGACGCTGAAGACCTGCTCCCGGGCAAATTCGGAATTTCGCTCCACACCCAGATCATCGATGATCATCAGCGGATAGCGCTTGAAACTGTCTATGTAAGCGTTCCGGTCACCGGCATACATATCGGTCAGCTTGTTTAAGAGCCGGGCGAAGTTGGTCATGATCACCGGCACACCCTTATCCAGAAGGGCATTTGCGATACAGCCCGCGATGAAGCTCTTGCCGGTACCAACGTCACCCCACAGGAGCAATCCGGAGGCATTCTTACGGAGTTCCTCCCAGTGCTGAACATACCTCTTTGCCATGCGCATCTGTTTCGGGTTGTACCCCAGATCGTTCTCAAAGGTGTGTTTCCGCAGGCTCGAATCCGGGAGACCAATGCTGCGGTTCTTTGCAACAATGTCCAGGAACTCCCGATGTTTACGTTCCTGCTCCCGTCGGTCGTAATCCTCTGTCTGGCAAGCGCACATGCAGCGGGGTTCTATGGTTTTCCCGGAAACCTCGATCCGCTTCTGACGGGGCGTATGGCATTTGCTGCAGTGGATCAGGCCATCATTCACGATATACTCATCCGACCGGAGCTCTTCCGGGTGAATGAGCCCTTCAATCTCAGTACAGATGGGTATCATAAACTCTCTCCTTCCTTGAAATCATAGTTTCTTACATATTTATTTCTCTTGTTATTATTAGTGGGCACCTTTCTGCCTGACTTGGGATCAAAAAATGCCCTACCGGTAAGGCTCTTTTCGGTCTGTCCGGTGGGGCTGTTTTCTGTCTGTCTTGTAAGGCAGTTTTCTGACGGTATCTTGATGTAGATCTTGTTGGGCCGCCCCGCTCCCTGGGACTGCTTCATGATCAGATCCTGCCGGATCAGCTGGTTCAGGGCTTTCTTGACAGTGGTCTCGCCTTTGCCGATGTCCTTTGCCAGCGCCGGGATCGTATAAAGAACAAAGACCCGGCCAATCTCATCCTGCCAAGGCTGATTCTTCATAGACAACCGTGCCCGGTCCAGTAGGAGCATGTACACCAACTTTGCGGTTTTGCTGATGTCCACATCCAGCAGGAATCTGGGATATGCCATATAGGGTGGGAGATTGCTGTCACTCTTCAAAAACTGTGCCATTCTTTCACCTTCTTTCTCTGTAGCTTTTATTTTTCGGATCACTTGATTTTGCTGATACCCCTCATGACCTTCCGCAGCAGCTTATAAATCTGCTCCAACTGAGCTTCTACTTCTGTTAGCTCTTGGGGATAGATAGTGTTGTTTCTGTTTAACTGTCGGGCCATCTGATTTACATTGTTGGATGTGATGCTGAGCAGCCGGATGATCTCCTTCAGCTCCGGGATATCCAGATTGACGATATATCCATCCAAAACCATTTTCCGGATGTATGCACCTTGATTGACACCACCGGCGGCCTCTCGCTTTTTCTGCAGAAGTTCATACTCTTCTTTGCTGACCCAGAACTTCACCTGCCGGGATCTGTTCCGGTTGGGTTCTGCTTTTTCTATCTCGTTTTCTTCCATATTGCGTTCCTCCTTCCTCTATTCTTGCGGGCTTATCTACCGGCCTCCCTTCCTGCCCTTCAATAGTTATTATTCCGGTTTTCGCAGAAAAGGCTAAATTTGCTGAAAAACTGAGCAAGCTTGCCACAAAGGCGCAGCGGTGTTGCAAAAACTTTGAGTGAATAACTAAAAGCCAGTAAGTCCGAATTAACGGATCATACTTCATAAAACCAGTAGAAATTCAGTCCCAGACAAGGTATAATAGGGATG
>JAGKTU010000021.1 GCA_021153265.1 Clostridia bacterium | reverse complement strand
GAATATAGACACTTATTGTTTTCATGTGAATAAAGATTTTTCTACAATAGTAGAAAAGAGTAATATAGATTTAAGTTCATGTAGCATCTATCCAGTTGTAGCGGTCATAGAGGTATTGAATGTACTAAGTGACATACTGAAGAATGGGGTACTTCAAATCAAAGTAGGAGAGCAAATTTTGACAGTCACAAGAACACCTCAAGATTCAATAGAGTTTGATAAAGTTGATTTCAGAATACCGATATTACCAGTATATGACTTAGATAAAAAGCAAGTAGTAGATTTGCAGATACATAAGATAACAGGGTTAAGCAAAAGGAGGTAGTTTGTATGATACGTTTGAGTCCATGGATTTTCACGACAGAAAATTGTAATTTAAGATGTCCATATTGTAATCAAAAAAATTGGATTCAAGAAAAAATTAAAGGAAAACTAGATAAATAGAAAAAAGCAAAATACTGGGTTACTACAAGAGAGAATAGTAGTTCTATTCTCCCTTTGAAAATTCAGACAAATTCCAATTTGACAAGGAGGAATAGCAATGATAATCGATGTCAATGAACTGTTTGATGAACTTGGACGTCTTCCTCAGGTGGAAGCAATTGCATTGGGAGGTTCAAGAGCAACTGGACGAAATGATTCCAAATCGGACTATGATGTGTACGTATATATAACAGACAATATTGACGAAAATACACGAAGACGTATTCTGGAAAAATACTGTGGATATATGGAAATTGGCAATTCCTTTTGGGAGCTGGAAGATGATGTTACCTTAAAAAATAGCATTGATATGGACATCATATACAGAAATATGGACGATTTTGAGAAAATGGTGTCCTCCGTAGTTATAGACTGTGTACCATGGAATGGGTATACTACCTGTATGTGGCACAATCTAATAACCTCCCAAATCGTACTTGACAAGAATAGCAAGCTAAATATGCTACAAGAAAAATATCGCATTCCGTATCCAAAGAAGTTAAAAGAGAATATTATTTCTAATAATTTAAAGCTTCTTAGCGGTATGTTGCCATCATTTGATATGCAGATAAAAAAGGCGGAGAATAGAGGCGACCTTGTAAGTGTCAATCATAGAGTTACTGAATTCCTCGCAAGTTATTTTGATATTATTTTTGCTCTGAATGAGATGACACACCCTGGTGAGAAAAGAATGCAAAGCATTTGTTCTAAGGAATGTAAGATTCTGCCTAATCGCTTTGACCAAAACCTGAACAGATTATTTGCAGGAATGTTCAGAGAGAGTATATCAGACGTAATAAATGATATGATAATTGAGATAAAAACGATTACGAAGATGTAGTCAAATTCCAATATGCCTAACTGATACAATAATTTACCAGCATACGGACAGAAAAACCGACCTGTGATCGTTCACAGGTCGGTTTCGCTGTTTCGCTTATTCCCCAAACTTCTCCGCGGCATTTTTCAGCATCTTGCGGATGGGCAGGTGGTAGGGGCAGCGGTCTTCACAGGCGCCGCAGCCGATGCAGGCGGATGCTTTTACCGGCAGGGTGGCGTAGCGTCCCTTTGCCCACTCTGCAAGGCCGTACCGGGATAGATAACCCTCAAAGAGGAATACGCCGGAGATGTTGATTCCCGCGGCACAGGGCTGGCAATAGTTGCACCGGCGGCAGAAATTGGTGCCAAGCTCCTGCCGAATCTGCATGATCTTGGCCTTTTCCTCGGCGGAGAGGGGAGCAGTGTCCTCGCAGGCAGCGAGGTTCTGGCTCAGCTCAGAAATTTCCGCCATACCGGGGATCAGAACGTCCACATCTTCGTTGGCGCAGATGAATCGCAATGCCAGCGTGGCATCCTCGATAGCGCCGCCGGCCAGAGGCTTCATGTCGATAAAGCCCACATTCTTTTCCCGGCATGCCCGGATCAGTTTCTCGCCCTGGGTCTCCACAATGTTGTAGGGGAACATCACAGTCTCCACCCAAGGCAGTTCCAGAGCCCTTTCAAAGACCTCCTTGCTGTGGGCGGTGACGCCGATGTGGCCGATCTTTCCGGCGGCTTTGGCGGCTTCCAGAGCCTCCAGCGCGCCGCCGGGGGCGCAGACCTGCTCCAGCTGGGCAAGGTTCGGATTATGGACCTGATACAGGTCTATGTAATCCGTGCGCAGATTCTTAAGACTTACGTCGATATCCGCCGCCATAGCCTCGGCAGTCCGTGCCATGCTCTTGGTGGCGAGGACGAAATGCTCCCGGATGCCCTCCAGAGCGAAACCCAAAAATTCCTCGCTGACGGTGTAGCCCCGGGCGGTGTCGATGTAGTTGACGCCGGCATCCATCAGAGCTTTCATCAGTTTCTTCGTTCCCTCGGCGTCGATGCGCTGGATGGGGATGCCGCCGAAGCCCATCCGGGAGACCTTCAGGCCGGTCTTGCCTAAAATTCTGTATTCCATTATTCTGCAACCTCCCAAGTTTCGGGGTCTACCGTCAGTTTGAATTCTTCGGACTCATCGGGGCCGTGCTCGAAGGTGATGACGACCATGCAATCTTCCATTTTGACTTCGTAGGGCCAGTAGATGTCCTCGTCAAAGGTAGCAAGGTACTTCAGCGTTTCGCCGTCCTTGTCTACCACTGCCAAATCCGGGGAAAAGAAGCCGGTGGCCACGATGGTACCGTCATCCAAAATCAGACAGGCATCCTTGCCGGCAGGATAGCCGCTGAAATCTTCGTTTTCCCAGAGCATTTCACCGGTCTCCCGGTTCAGCGCGACGATCTTGCCGCCCTCTGTATAGTAGAATCGATCATTCCACATACCGATCTCGGTGACGCTGTTCAGCTGGGCTACCGCATAGCAATCGGTCTCCTGCTGCCATATGGTCTCACCGTCTGCATCCAGCGCGGTGATCACAGCATACTCCTCGGAATCGGCATATACTCTTTCGAACTCGATGGTCTGCACCAGCATGGGTGCGGTGGTCTCCTCGTCGTCGTCATCCTTCCGATGGCGGCGGTGGCTGCTACTATCGGCGCAGGCGCTCAAAAGCAGCATCAGCGCCAACAACAGGCAAAGTAATTTGTATTTCATGTCATTTTGTCCTTTCTCTCAGGATGTTCCTATTTTACCACCGAATGCCGCCTAAGGCAATCCTTTTTTCTGGGGAGTCACCCTCTCCCGTCGGGGGAAATGGGATTCTACTACCGGGAGAGTGGTAGAATTTTTGGTAGGTTGCCGGGAAAACCGAGTTATGATAGAATGAAACCACAATAAACAGGAAGGAACAACGCCATGAGCTTATCAGCCAAACAAATCCGCAGCCAGCTGCAGCATCTGCGCCCCTTTTTGCAAGGCTGCTCTCCGGAGCTGCTGCGCCGGGGACAAAACAAGGTGGGGGAGTGGATGGAAGCGAAATACCGCTCAGAGGTCATCAGCCGGGATCACGATTTCCCTAACTTTTCCGGCGCGTGGATGATCCCCCGGGATACCCGCCGGCAGGGTGCGATCCTGTATCTCCACGGCGGCGGCTATACCTGTGGTGACTTGGAGTATGCCAAGGGTTTCGGTGCCATGCTGGCGGTTCAGTCCGGTACAAGGGTCTTTTGCGCTGCCTACCGGCTTGCACCGGAAAATCCCTATCCTGCGGCGCTGGAGGATGCCCTGACGGCTTATCAATATCTTCTGGACAAAGGATACCCGGCATCTCAGATTGCCCTGTGCGGCGAGAGCGCAGGCGGTGGCTTGTGCTATGCCCTGTGCCTGAAGCTGAGAGAGATGGGGCTTCCCCAGCCCTGCGGTATTGTTGCCATATCTCCATGGACGGATCTGACCGCGTCGGGCAGCTCCTATGAAGAAAATCGGGAAGTTGATCCCTCCATGACTGCCGCCATGCTGGATGCCTTTGCGTCCAATTACACATCTGACCGCCGCGACCCTCTGGTATCGCCCTTGTTCGGCGACCTCGAGGGCCTGCCTCCGTCCCTGCTGTTCGTAGGCGGCGACGAGATCATGCGCAGCGACTCGGAGTTGCTCCACGAGAAGCTCCGCGCATCCGGCTGCGACAGCCGCCTGCGGATCGCCCCGGAGCGGTGGCATGCCTACCTGCTTTACGGTCTTGCCGAAGATCAGGAGGACTTTTCTCTGATCAACCGATTCCTCAACCGGGTTTTGTCTCAGGAGAATAAGCTGCGCTGGATGCCGCTGGACAATGCGGCGAAAATATACCCGGCAGCCGCCCGAAAAAGCTGGAGCAATATGTTCCGGCTGTCTGCCACCTTGACGGAGGCAGTGGATGTGGAAATTTTGCAGTCCGCGCTGGATGTGACGGTGCGACGGTTCCCTTCCATTGCCGCCCGGCTGCGCCGCGGCGTGTTCTGGTACTACCTGCAGCAGCTCGCAAAAGCACCTCAGGTCATGGATGAACACAGCTACCCTCTGACCCGGATGTCCCGGCAGGAGATGCGCCGCTGCGCCTTCCGGGTCATCGTCTACAAAAAGCGCATCGCTGTGGAATTTTTCCACTCCGTTACCGACGGAACCGGCGGTATGATCTTTTTAAAGACCTTGCTGGCAGAATATCTGCAGCAGCGCTACGGCATCTCTATCCCTGCAGAAAACGGTGTCCTGGGCCGTCTGGAGGAGCCATCGAAGGCGGAATTGGAGGATTCCTTCCAACGCTATGCCGGCGAAGTACCGGCCAGCCGTGCGGAAGCGGATGCCTATCACCTCCGTGGTACGCCGGAAACCGATGAATTTGTCCACTTGACCTGCCTTCAGCTTCCTGCGAAGCAGGCTTTGGAGAAAGCCCATAGTTACGGTGCGACTTTAACTGTATTTTTAGCTGCCGCCATGATGCAGGCGCTTCTGAAGGTGCAGGAACAGGATGTGCCGAATCTTCGGAGCAGAAAACCGGTGAAGGTTCTGCTGCCGGTGAACCTCCGGGGACTCTACCCCAGCCGCACCCTGCGCAATTTCGCCCTCTACACCACCCCGGAGGCCGATCCCCGACTGGGAGAATATACGTTTGAGGAGCTCTGTACCCTCATCCGCCATCACTTGGCTCTGGATGTGACGCCCAAGCGCATGAGCGCCAAGATCGCAGCCAATGTGGGCAGCGAACGGGTGCTGGCGCTGAAGCTGACCCCTCTGTTTTTGAAAAATGTGGTGATGCGGGCGGTGTTCGATGCGGTAGGCGAGAAAAAAACCTGCCTGTGCCTGTCCAATCTGGGAAATGTGAAGCTGCCGGAGGTCATGGTGCCCTATGTGGAGCGGATGGACTTCATCTTAAGTGTGCAGGCGACTCAGCCCTATAACTGCGGTGTACTGTCCTTTGGCGATCACTTGTATATCAATTTTGTCCGGAATATCCGGGAACCCAAGCTGGAGTCTGCCTTCTATCAGGTGCTCCGGGACATGGGGCTCCCTGTCCAAGTCCAGAGCAACCAGCCGGACTGCTAAGGAGGAACGAAATGTATTGTGTCAATTGCGGAGTCAAACTGGGACCCTCCGAGAAAAAATGCCCCCTGTGCGGTGTGGTGGTTTTCCACCCGGAGCTGCCCCGACCCAATGGAGAAGCCCCTTATCCTGCCCAACGTACCCCAGCCAAGCAGGTCAACCGCCGCAGCGCCCAGATCATTCTCACCGCCCTGTTCCTGCTGCCGCTGGTGATCACCATGCAGTGCGACCTGCTCATCAACCGAAGCATCACCTGGTCCGGCTATGTGGCGGGAGCCTTGGTGCTGGGCTATACGGTGCTGGTGCTGCCTAATTGGTTTGCAAAGCCCAATCCGGTGATTTTTGTACCCATTGACTTTACCGTTGTGGGCGTTTATCTGCTGTATATCGACCTTGCCACCGGTGGCGGCTGGTTCTTGAGCTTTGGACTGCCCCTGGTGGGGAGCATAGGACTGCTGGTCACCACAGTTGTGACCCTGACCCGGTATCTGCGCCGGGGGATGCTGTTCGTCTACGGCGGCGCAGGGATCGCTTTGGGTGGTCTGATGCTGCTGACGGAGTTTCTGATCATTCTAACCTTTGCCAGACCTTTTACCGGCTGGTCGCTGTATCCGTTGGCTGCATTGGTGATCTTAGGCGGCATGCTGATCTTTTTGGGCATCAACCGTGCCGCCCGGGAGGCAATGGCCCGGAAACTCTTCATCTGATGGGAAGAGGTTGCAAGGGTTCCGTTTTTGTGCTATAGTAAGTATGTTAACCAGTGGAAATACCATCCAGGAGGCGCAAAAATGAATATCTTAGTCACCGGTGGTGCCGGCTACATCGGCTCCCATACCTGCCTGAAACTGCTGGAGCAGGGCTATGGCGTCATCGTCATCGACAATCTGTGCAATTCCAACCCCAAAAGCTTAGACCGGGTCTGCGCCCTCACCGGCAAGGATATCACATTCTATGAGGGTGATGTCCGGGACGAGGCGCTGCTTCGTAAGATCTTCGCCACCCATGAGATCACCGCGGTGATCCACTTTGCCGGTCTGAAGGCCGTGGGCGAATCCGTTGCCCAGCCCTGGCGTTACTATGATAACAATCTAAATTCCACCTTGGTGCTCACCAAAGTCATGTCCGAGACCGGTGTCAAGCGGCTGATCTTTTCTTCCTCTGCCACGGTCTACTCCGGGGATAATCAGATGCCCCTCCGGGAGGACAGCCACACCGGCGGCTGCACCAATCCCTATGGCTGGACCAAGTACATGACCGAGCAGATCCTCTCCGGTCTTGCCCATGCAGACAAGGATTGGAGCATCGTGCTGCTGCGCTACTTTAACCCCATCGGCGCCCATGAAAGCGGCCTCATCGGAGAAGATCCCCGGGGCATCCCCAACAATCTCATGCCCTATATCACCCAAGTGGCGGTGGGAAGACGGGAGAAACTCAGCGTCTTTGGAAACGACTACGCCACCCACGACGGAACCGGCGTCCGGGACTACATCCATGTGGTGGATCTGGCCGCAGGCCATGTGGCGGCGGTGAAATACGCCGCAGCAAACACCGGCTGCGAGGTGTTCAATCTTGGCACCGGCACCGGTTACAGCGTGCTGGATATGGTCGGTGCCTTTGTGAAGGCCAATAACGTCGCCGTGCCTTATCAGATCGTGGACCGCCGTCCCGGTGATTTGGATGAATGCTATGCAGACCCCACCAAGAGCGAAAGAATGCTCAATTGGCGGGCGGAAAAGAGCCTGGAGGATATGTGCCGGGATGCCTGGAACTGGCAGAGCAAAAACCCCATGGGCTACGGAGAATAAAAACAACAAAAAACCACCGTTTTCTCTTGAAAACGGTGGTTTTTGCTGTAAATCAAACCTTGTCGATGGCCTGCTTAAGATCGGCGATCAGATCCTCGGCATTCTCCAGACCGCAGCTCAGGCGGATCAGATCTGCGCCAACGCCGGCAGCAGCCAGCTCGGCATCGTTCATCTGACGATGGGTTGCGGAAGCAGGGTGGAGGCAGCAGGTGCGGCTGTCGGCCACATGGGTTTCGATGGAGCCCAGCTGCAGATACTTCATGAAAGTTTCCGCAGCCTTCCGTCCGCCCTTCAGACCGAAGGAAATGACGCCGCAGGAGCCCTTGGGCAGATATTTCTGCGCCAGATCGTAGTAGGCATCGCCCTTGAGGCCGCAGTAACGCACCCAGGCAACCTTCTCATTGCTCTGCAGGAATTCCGCGATCTTCTGGGCGTTTTCGCAGTGCTGACGCATCCGGAAGGGCAGGCTTTCCAGACCCAGATTCAGATAGTAAGCGCTCTGGGGGGACTGGACGGAGCCTAGGTCACGCATCAGCTGGGCGGTACACTTGGTGATGAACGCGCCGCCGAGGCCAAAACGCTCGGTGTAGGTCACACCGTGATAGCTGTCGTCGGGGGTACACAGACCGGGGAACTTGTCGGGATACTTGGTCCAGTCGAAGTTGCCGCTGTCTACGATGCAGCCGCCCACGGCGCTGGCGTGACCGTCCATGTACTTGGTGGTGGAGTGGGTGACGATATCTGCGCCCCATTCGATGGGACGGCAGTTGATGGGGGTGGCGAAGGTGTTGTCCACGATCAGGGGCACACCGTTGGCATGAGCCACCCGGGCGAACTTCTCAATATCCAGCACATTCAGGGCGGGGTTGGCGATGGTCTCGCCGAACAGGGCCTTGGTGTTGGGCCGGAAGGCGGCGTTCAGCTCTTCCTCGGAAGCATCGGGGTTGACGAAAGTGGTCTCGATGCCCATCCGCTTCATGGTCACAGCCAGCAGATTGTAGCTGCCGCCGTAGATGGCGGAACTGGCAACAATGTGATCGCCGCAGGAGGCGATGTTGAACAGGGCATAGAAGGTAGCGGCCTGACCGGAACCGGTCAGCATAGCGGCGCTGCCGCCCTCCAGGGCGCAGATCTTGGCAGCCACGGCATCGCAGGTGGGGTTAGCCAGTCGGGAGTAAAAATAGCCCTCAGCCTCCAGATCGAAGAGCTTACCCATATCCTCAGAGGTGGCGTACTTGAATGTGGTGCTCTGATAGATGGGGATCTGACGGGGCTCGCCGTTCTTGGGGGAGTAGCCTGCCTGAATGCACAGGGTCTCGGGGCGCAGTTTCTTGTCCATGGGAATCACCTCATATGTAGAATACAGCCATTATAATCCGATACGCACTTTTTGTCAATCATCGGGGCTGGTTGAAATCCCCTCTGCTTCGTGCTATACTGGAATCAGAGGAGTTGAGAAATATGCTCAAAAAACTGTTTGCTGCCATTATAGCGCTTGCGCTGCTGTGCAGTCTTGGATTGCCCGTATCGGCCTCCGAAGCCGTGCTGCCATCGGGTATCGGGGAGGAAGCCATCGGCGAGGCAATCGAAGACTTTGTCCAAGACCATGAAGACACCATGGCAGGCCTGTCCGTGTCCGTTTTCCGGAAGGATTCCGTGCTGTACCGCAATTATTTCGGCTACGCTGACAAGGAAAACCGCATCCCGGTGGACAAAAACACCGTCATGGAGTGGGGTAGTGCGACCAAACTGCTGGTCTGGGTCAGCGCCATGCAGCTTTGGGAGCAGGATAAGCTGGATTTGGAAGCGGATATCCGTACATATCTTCCCAAAGACTTCCTGCGGAATCTAAAGTATGACGAACCCATCACCATGCTCCATCTGATGAACCACAACGCAGGCTTTGAAGATTCCATTGTCGGCATGATGACAGCCGATGAGAGCCAGATCCTATCGCTGGAAACCTATCTGCGAACCATCCAGCCCCAACAGGTCTTTGCTCCCGGTGAGATCACCGCCTACTCCAACTGGGGCGTGGCGCTGGCAGGCTACATTGTGGAGCGCATCAGCGGTATGCCCTTCTATGAATATGCCCACACCCACATTTTCGACCTTTTGGACATGACACACAGCGCCCTGAACGCCGACCTTTCCGACGACAACTGGGTCAAACTGCAGCGGAAGAATCTGGAATGTTACACAACCGACGCAGAACGGATCCCGAACTGCCGGCATCATATCATTATGTACCCCGCAGGAATGTGCACTTCCACATTGGAGGATTTTGAAACTTTCGCCATGGCGCTTTTGGATCGGGAAAGCCCGCTGTTTGCGGATCCGGCGACTTACGATGTATTCGTCAGCCCCTCCGACTACTTTGGCGACACGGACATACCGCTGAATCACCACGGCATGTGGGCGGAGGCTTATTATAGTACCCATGTCATCGGTCATGGCGGCAATACCATAGGCTGCTCCGCCAGACTGCTGCTGGATCTGGGAAGCGGTGTGGGCATGGTGGTCATGACCAATCAGAGCGGCGAAATGGTATTCAACTACGACCTGCCGGAGCTGGTTTTCGGCGCGTGCGGCTACGAATCGTTGGACTTTACGGGCCATATGTATAGCTGCCGGACCACTTTCCACGGCCCGCTGAAGCTGAACAGGCTGTTATCCACCTATAGCGTGACTCCGGCAGGGTTTGAGGGGACACTGTATGTCCTGTCCGAGTCCAACGGCGTGACGAAGATCACCGCTACCGGCGGTGGCGGCGACTATGTCGTCACCACATTGCCGGAGATCCTTCTGTTCAGCCTGCCTTTGATCTTATGGGCAGCCGCACTGCTGCTGTGCCTGCTCAGCCTGCTGATCAGCCCTATTTATCGGCTGATCCGCAAACTTCGCCACCGCCCCATCCGGATTCCGTCCCAGCGGTGGACAACAGCCGCCTGTATCCTCCAGCCTCTGGCGGTTCTCCCAATCATTCCGGTGATCCTCTCGCTCACCGGCGGCAATCAGTGGCCGATCTGGGCGTACCGGATGGTGTTCGGCTCTTATTTGGTGTTTGCCGCTGTGTTTACCGCGCTTGCCGCGTACGGAATCGTGAAGATGTGCCGTCAAAAGCGCTGGAACTTCTTCGGAACTGCCACGGTCATTGCTCTTCTGATCAGCGTGTTCAACATCTTCTATTGGGAACTCGGTTACTTCTGGATGCTCTGAATAAAAAAGACCAGTCCGTCAGGACTGGTCTTTTTTTGGAGATTACTTCTTACGCTTCTTGCTGATGACCACAGCCACGGCTGCGCCGGCGCATACGACGGCAGCCACGATGGCGACGATCCAACCCATGTTGTTGGGTTTGGTGGTGTCAGCGGGCTCGGTGGCGACAGGCTCGGTAACAGCAGGCTCCTCAGGAGCGGCGGGGGTACCGGGCTTGGTCAGAACCATGGCGCTGATGGCATCTACGGTCACAGAGCCGCTGGCGGCACCCAGTTCGGTGGTGCCTGCGTCCTCACCGTTGATGTAGACGGTCCACTCGCCCTCGGGCAGGGGAACGTTGGTGGTCTCGGGTCTGGGGTTGAAGATCACGAACAGGTCGTTGTTTTCACCGTTGGCGCCGCTGGTGATGTGGAAGGCCAGAACGTTGCCATCCAGATCGCCGATCTGGGTGATGTGCTGTGCCACTTCCTCAGCGGAGGTCATGCGCAGAGCGGGATGAGCCTGACGGAAGGCGATCAGACCTGCGTAGTAGTTGTACACATCCTGGTACACAGGATCGTTCATGTTCTCCCACTTCAGGCTGTTGACGGAGTCGGGGCTAGAGTAGCTGTTGTGGTCGAAGCCGCCCTCGGGCAGGGGCTTGGAACGCAGCATTTCCTCACCGGCCTGGAAGAAGGGGATGCCCTGAGAGGTCATGTAGATGGCAGCGGCCAGGTTGTTCATGCGGATCAGGTCTTCCTGGGAAGCGCCCTTGTTGGACATGGTCAGCCGGTCGAACAGGGACATGTTGTCGTGGCAGGATGCGTAGTTAACGTTCTGGGTGGGGCTCTTGCACCAGCTGGGAGAACCCATGAAGCATCTTGCGATGGTGTAAGCGTGGCCGTTGACATGGGAGATGTAACCGGCCTCGGTGTTGTTGAACACACTGCCCTTCAGTGCATCGCGGATATTGTCGGAGAAGAAAGCGAACTCGGGAGTCTGCGTGGAGTTGACCTGGGTAGCCAGGGTGTAACCTTCCTTGGTGACCAGAGTGGACATGGTCCAGCCCTCACCGTAGAAGATGACGTTGGGATGGGTCTTGTGGACCTCGTTGACCACAGCGTTGATGGTCTCGGTGTCGATCAGACCCACCAGGTCGAAGCGGAAGCCGTCGATGTGGTACTCCTCGACCCAGTACAGCACGGAGTCAACGATGTACTTCTGGACCATGGAGCGCTCGGAAGCGGTGTCATTGCCGCAGCCGGAGCCGCTGGAGTAGGAACCGTTGTCGGACACACGGCTGAAGTACTGGGGGACGATCTTGTTGAAGCAGAAGTTCTCAGCGCTGTAGACGTGGTTGTAAACAACGTCCATGATGACGCTGATGCCGTTGTCATGCAGACCCTTGACCATCTGCTTCATCTCAGCCACACGGACTTCACCGTTGAAGGGGTCGGTGGAGTAGGAACCCTCGGGAACGTTGTAGTTCACGGGATCATAGCCCCAGTTGAACTGGGGAGTATCCAGACGGGACTCATCCACGGAGCCGTAGTCATACACGGGCAGCAGGTGGATGTGGGTGACGCCAAGACCCTTGATGTGATCGAGGCCGGTGGCAACGCCTTCGGGGTTGGTGGTGCCGGTCTCGATGAGACCTAAGTACTTACCCTTGTTCTGAATGCCGGAGTTCTCATTGATGCTCAGATCGCGGACGTGGAGCTCGTAGATCACGGCATCGGTGATGTTGTTGCCGGCATGGGGATCGGTATCGTTCTCCCAACCCTCGGGATCGGTGGAGTCCAGATCGATGACCATGGCACGCTTACCGTTGACGCCTGTGGCACGGGCGTAGGGATCGCAGGCTTCGTTGGTGACGCCGTTGACGGTGACGGAGTAGGTGTAGTAGGTGCCGTTCAGATCGCCTGCTACCTCAGCAATCCAGGTGCCGTTGACATCGGCAGTCATGTCGACCTGCTCGATCAGATCGTCGGTGCCCTCGGTGCCGGAAGTGTAGCGGTTCAGCTTGACCTCGCTGGCAGTGGGAGCCCAGACGCGGAAAGCGGTCTTCTCAGCGCTCCAGGTGGCGCCCAGATCGTTGCCTTCGTAGGTGTACTTCTCTTCAAATGCGGAAGTGGAGTAGACGTTGGGCATCCGGATCTGGTATTCGTTACCGGCGTAGGTCAGGGTGTAGGATGCATACAGATCCAGCTCCTGCTCAGTGACCAGGGTGTAGATGCATTTCTCGCCCTCGGTGACGGAGGCAATGGCCATCACGCCATCGGGACCGTTGACGGTGAAGGCCTTCTCGGGCTCGGTGACTTCTCCGGTCATGGAGACCTGAATGCCCTTACCTTCCTTGTAGACGACGGCTCTGGCCTTGACGCCGGAGACCACATCGTCGCCCAGCTTTACGGTGTAGCCTTCCACGCCGGACTCGACATAGACATGGACAGTGCCGGAAGTATAAGCGGCAACGTCGATGAACTGGTCCTTGTCAACATCCTTGCCCCAGTCGGGGGTTCTGACGATAAAGCCCACGGAAGTGACGCCGGGGGCCACATTCCAGGTAGCGACCATATCGCCGCCCTCCTTGACGAAGGGGGTATCCACGCCCTCCATGCCAAGGTTCCAGAACCAAACGCTCCAGTCGGCGTATTCACCGTCGGGGCGGTTGTAGTGGAGCTTGATGACAATGCCGTCCTCGGCGGCGGAAACCGTCAGACCGGCAAACAGACCCAGAACCATCACCAGAACCAGGAAAAAGGCGAAGATGCGGGTAACAAGCTTCTTGTTCATAGTATCTCCTCTCAATTTTTACAATATTTCGGCATTTTCAGCCGTACAAAATAATTATACAATAAGGAAAAGCGACTGTAAAGCCTTTTTGGATATTTCCAAAAGGAAAAAACCTGCCGACTTTTCCAAGCCGACAGGTTTGCATTTCACTCTTCCAGCAGCAGACCCAGCCGGGAAAGCTCTGTCAAAAATTCGCCCACATCCGCTTTGAGGACCTCGGGCTCCACCTCGTATTCCTCCAGCAGCAGGGGAACGAGTTCCGCGGTATCTTTGCCCTCGCCCAACAGCTCCCAGATCCGGGCGCCCACGGGGCTCATGACGAACACACCGTTACGTTCCAGTGCGGTCTGGCCGATGGGAATAAAGATATCTTCCCCGATGATGTTGCGGTGGATCAGTTCAGGATTCAGTTTCATGTGCTACCTCGCAGTATTTCGTTGCAGTCAGATGCTCCAGAAGATGAGTCATCCGACAGATGTATTCCGGTTTGATCTCAGTGCTGCCAGTCTCCGCAAGGCAGGCGGCGGCACAGGCTACGCACCGGTTTTTCTTCTCACAATTGGTGCATTCCGGGGGCATCCGCAGGACAGCGGTGTCCCGACGAGTGCCTTCCCAAGCGGCATCGAAGCCTGCTTCCACAACGGAGTGGCCATCATTCGGGAACATACCGCAGGGGAGCATACGACCGTCCCAAGTCAGCCAGAAAGCCGTCCGACCGGCCCGGCAGCGGATGGGTTCACCCAACTCGCCCACACATTCATTTTCGCCTTCGGGCAAAGCGCTGGCGGAGGCTGCAAGTTGCTCCGGTGTCAGATATTGCTCCCGGCAGAGAAGCTGATATTTTGCGGCATCCTCGGCACTAAAGCGTGCCGGAGCATCGCCGTAGTTGCAGTCATTGATGCGCACCGGGGGGTACATATAGGTCATAGCCTGCACAGGCAGACCGTGCTCCTTGCCAAAAGCATAGATTGCAGGTACATCGCTGACGTTGTAGGGCGTCACGGAGCAATTGATCTTCACATCGAACCCGGCATCCTTCAACCTCAGGATATTCCTTGTGACCAGATCGTAAGCCGCATTGCCGCACAGGCTGCGGTAAGTCTCATTGCAGCCGCCATAGAGGGAAATGTTGATGCGCACGGGCGGATACTGCTTGAAAACCTCCAGAAGCTCGTCGGTGAGCAGGGAAGCGTTGGTATTGATGGAGATCAGAAGTCCCAGTTTTCGCAATTCTGTGTAAATTTCAGCAAAATCCGGCCGCAGGAAGGGCTCGCCGCCGGTGAGCAGCAGGAAAAGCATACCCCGTTCCCGGGCGGCTCTGCCGATAGCGATCCATTGATCTGCCGACAGTTCCTTTTCTACGGGACAGTGCTGCTGATGGACATAGCACATTTTGCAGTTAAAATTACACCGGGCAGTCAGCTCAAAATTGCCTGCCAGCGGCACACCTCTGGTTTTCGCACGATTATGCAAATAAGCAGAGATCAAAGGCTCTCCTTGGGGCGTAATCTTCGGTTGCGAATTAGACATGGAACACCTCGCGAGTGGATATTTTGAGAATACAGTCACATTTTTTTCATTATAACAGAAAAACAGGCGCTGCGCAACCACTTTCCCATAAGAAAAAGTCCCCACCTCCCGGTGGGGACTTTTGAGTAGATGTCAGGACATGAACATCCGGGTGGCGTCGGTGCTGACGTGGTAGCACAGGTCGCCCAGATTGTCCTTCTGAGGGTTCTGGATGCACTCGCCGTTGCCGCTGTAGAAAATGGCATAGCCGTTATCCATGAACTCGCAGCCGCCTTCCGGAGAGCTGAAGGTGCCATACACCGCACAGTTGGTTTTTTGGGTGTGCATGCCGATGATGTCGCCGCAGCCGCCGGCAATGTTGCTGGAAAAGGCGAAACTTTCAAAAGATACTATTGGTTTTCCGTAGGGTTTCTTCATGATTTTCGCTCCTTTCCTCAGATTTCTTCCTTCTTGCGAAGAATCACTGCTGCGCCGATGCCCATCAGACTGAACAGCATCAGCATCACGAACAGCATCATATTGTCGCCGGTCTTGGCGTTGGTACTGTCCTGCGCAGGCTTGTTGCTTCCGCCTGTGCTGGGCTTGTTGTTGCCACCGGTAGAGGGCTTGGTGGTGGGCTGAGTGGTTTCGTCCTCAGTCTTATCGCCCTCGGTAGTGTTATCGCCGCCGGTAGTGTTGTCGCCGCCGGTAGTGTTATCGCCGCCGGTAGTGTTGTCGCCGCCGGTAGTGTTGTCACCGCCGGTGGTGGTGTTATCGCCCTCAGTGGTGTTGTTGCCGCTGCCAGCGGAGAGCAGGCTGTTCAGAACACGAATACCGGTCTCGGCGGTTTCCTCATCCACCACCAGGCAGACCGTCTTCCGGCTGCTGCCAGACTGCGCTTCATCATCCAGCTCGGATGCCGCGACCACCGCTTCCTTGGAAGTGATCTTCAGATCGGTCAGGGAGAGGATCGCGTTGGTATCCGCGCTCTTGCAGCTCAGAACCACTGTCGTGCTCCAATTGCCTGCGCTGCCGGTCCAGGTCAGGCCCTCCAGATTGTAGAACATATTGGTCGCAGTCTGGATCGTCTGCAGCTTGGTAGTACCCAGATACAGGTCAGCGGTGGTGCCCTTAGCCAGCTTGGCGCCCACATGCACTGCCAGAGGCTTCTCGGTGGTGGTGGCCTTCAATGTGAATGCGATGCCGTTATTGGGCTTCAAATAGGTCTCGTTGTTGGGACCCTGATCCTTGTAATCGGCGATGGTAACATTTGCGCTCTTGCCGTCGACATAGATAATACCGTTGCCGTTTCCGGACTGATCGAAGGTATCCTTCTTGATCAGCTCATCCTTGACGGTGATCAGAACAGGATTTGCCTCGCTGTCCTGCTCGTAAGCATCCTTGGCGATGGTGGAATCCTGAGTGGTGCTATTGGTATCGATGGGATCGTAAATCCGGATGGCATCCAGCCAGATGGTGTAGGAGCCTGTGGAAACCTTCTTACCACCCACTTCCTTGAAATCACTATCCTTCAGATCCATATCCATGCTGGCTAAGTAAGCAGCCTTAATAATGACCCTGTAAGTATCATGCTCCAGGCCGGTAACCTTGATGACAGGCACCTGATACAGACTGTCGGTTGCACCAGGATCGACTACCCAGATATACTCGACGCCGGTGGAGGTGTCGCCATTCTTGGCATCGGCAGGCTTTTCAGCCTTCTTCTCCACTGCGCCCGCGGGAGCCAGCGTGCTTTCTGTCAGACGCCAGTTGCCGTTCTTGAGGGTATAGGTCACGTTATACAGGTTGCAGGTGTAGCCATAGTAGGTGTTGACCAGATAGCTCTTGACAACGGTGTTGCCCTTCGCAACCTGCACCCAGATGGCGCCGGAATCACTGTTGGTCAGAGCGACTACATCGAAGCCCGTGCCGGTGAAGGAGAAGGAGGCAGTAGGCGCAGCCGTTGCTGTACCAGTCGTTGCATCCACGCTGACCTTTCTGGCAGAACCCAGACTGTACTTGGTGAAGTTCTTGTAAGCTTCATCGTAGCCATAGACATTGTTGGCATCGATGGATGCGAGCGCATTATCCACGCCGGGACGATCCTGCTGCTGATTGGGAGCGGCAGGACGGTCGTCTTCTTCGATGACCTGATCCTGATCGTTGACGATGGACCACTTGCCGAAGTCGCCGCTGGTTGCGGTGGAGTTCGCAACAGTCAGGAAGCTGTCCTCGTAGTAGATGTTCGCCGCGGGGATCACGCTCACGTGGGAATAGAAGAAGTATGTCTTGGTTACGTCATGATTATTCTCATCTTTAACGGTCGCCTGATATTGAACCGCATAGGAGAACTGATCCACACCGTCCAGACTGATGTTCTTGGGTGTATAGGTGAGGGTCTTGTCGCTGGAGTTGACGTTGATCGTGCCATACTTGCCGGTGGCTTCCGTTCCGATGACATGTGTGGTATTCTCCTCGAACGCGGGAAGATTGGGATTCAGAGCAGAAACGTATACACCATTGACCAGACTGGTGTCGATGGTTTCGTTCTTCAGAATATTGATGTTTACAGGCAGAGCGAAGTCGATCACCACGGCATCGGGAAGAGCGCCTGCAATACCCAGGGTCATACAGACGTAGTAATCTTCCTGGTTAGCCAGCTGTGCGGAAACTGCCTTGTCCTTGTCGAACAGAACCTCGTGTCTCTGGGAGACCTCGGAGCCTCTGTAGCGGACGTTGCTGCTTCTGGCGGTAAGACTGCCACCCAGTCGGGTATTGTACTCGGGATCGTTGAGGGGATAATCCTCAAACCAGCCAACAACAGGCAGGTTATATCCGGTCAGAGTCATATCGTTGACGCTGGGAACCGTCAGCTTGGTGTTATTTGCGTTGGCAAAGACATCGTCCGCGCCGAAGTCAGCCTCGTTGCCGTAAATGGCAATATTGGTGCCTTCCAGAGTGAAGGTAGAGAGATTGCTGTCAGATGCACCGTCGGCGATGTAGATGCCGCCGCCCACACCGCGCAGATTCTCTTCCTGCAGATAAGCGGTCTTCAAGCTTTCGGGTGTACCCTTGGCGTAGTTCGTAATAATGAAACCGTCAGTAACCTTCAGGTCAGCTCCGTCGATCACATACACACCGCCACCCTTGGCTGCGGTATTCTTCATGATGGTACCAACAGTCGTCTTGCCGTTTACTGTGGATGCCTTGAACTCTGCGCTGGCGCTGCTGATCAGTGCGATACCGCCGCCGCCCTGTGCTGCGCTATTTTCGTGAATGGAACCACCCTGGACGGTCGCGGTAGCGGAAGTGTAAATATGGAGACCGCCGCCGTACAAACCAGCCTGATTTTTGTAGATGTTACCGCCGGAAACCGTAACTGCGGAGGAGTACTCGGCATTGATGCCGCCGCCGCATCCGCTTGCAGTGTTCTCGTAGATGTTACCACCGGAAAGGGTAACAGAGGAGCCTGTGCCCCACATATAGATGCCGCCGCCCCAACCGTTGCTGGCAGAATTCTTGTAAATATCACCGCCGGACATGGTTACGTGGGAAGCGGTTTCACCATTGGTCATGACACAGATGCCGCCGCCGGAACCGGGACCCTTGTTTTCGTAGACAGAGCCGCCTTCGATGGTGATGGAAGCACCAAGCAGATAGATACCGCCGCCGCGATAGGAGGCAGTATTATTGCGAATACTACCGGAGGAGATCTTGATGAGACCGGCATTATCGCCGTAAATACCGCCGCCGTTGTAGGCTTCATTTTCGTAAATGTTACCGCCGCTGACCGTAAACTTGGTGCTGCCGCGGTTGAAAATGCCACCGCCACGGTTGGTTACTTTGTTTTTGTAAATGTCACCGCCGGTGATGGTGGTCTCGTAACCTTCGGCTGGAGCAGAGTCAATGTACACGCCGCCGCCGCTCTCTGCGTTATTCTCTGTGATTTCACCACCGGTGATGTAAATGTTGTACAGCCTGCCGTAGACACCGCCGCCTTTACCCTTGGCTGCGTGGTTGCCCTTGATGGTACTGCCGTCCTTGACTTCGATCTTGCCATAGAATTGAGCAAAAATGCCGCCGCCGCTGCCGCTGGTTGCGGTGTTATCCTCGATGGTGCCGCCGGATACGGTAAGATCGGAATAGTGGTATACGTCCAGACCGCCGCCGCTGACTGCAGCAGTGTTGTGAGAGACCTCACCGCCGTTCAGAGTAGCTTGGGAGCGATACTTCATGGAGATACCGCCACCGTTGTTGCCGGCAGAATTGTGAATAACACTACCTTCGTTGATGGTGATCTTATTGGGAATATTATTATCTCCCCTTGCGTCCAGATAAATACCGCCGCCGTCATTTTCTGCCTTATTATAGGAAATGGTACCGCCGGTGGTCTGTCCCTCAAGCAAATTCATTTCAATGGTAGAACCGCCGGAGATGGCAATGCCGCCGCCGTTGCCGCCGGAGCCGTCGGCAGCTTTGTTGGCCAGGTTGGCCAGAGGCTTACCATTGGAGTCGTTTCCTTCGCCGCCGATGATACCGCCTTCCACGTAACAGGTGGCGTTTTTACCGGTCATGTAGATGCCGCCGCCGTTGTTGGCGGTGTTAGAGGAAATGTAGCCGCCCTGAACACGCAGCTCGGTGTTTTCGCTACTCTTCATGTAGATGCCGCCGCCGTTGACTGCCGCGGTGTTGTCGTAAACTGCGGCAGCAGTGCCGGTACCCTGATTGATCAGGATGACCTTGGTGTACTTATCCACCTCAGCCTGATTGTCGGGACTATCTGGATAAGATTCCGCGATGAAGTAGATACCGCCGCCGTGGCCAGTTTTATTCTCAGTATCAGTATCAACCTTCAAAGCTTGGTTCTGATAAACGGCAGCGCCGTTCAGCTCAAATCGGACGGTGTATGCGATAGGCTTTCCGTTTTCGATGGACTCGGTTGCGTTAGCACGGATGGAGATACCGCCACCCAGGTTTGCGGTGTTGTGGTGGACCCAGGTCTGGGGGTCCAGCGTCAGGTCCGTGGCACCGCTTTCATCCAGCATGCGGGCCCCTTTGTTGTTGTAGACCTGCTGTGCGATGCCGCCGCCCATGTAGGCGGTGTTGTATTTGATATTGCACTTGCTGATGGAGATCTTGGACTCGACGTAGATACCGCCGCCGTAATTCAGCGCAGTATTACCATCGAAAGTGCAGTTATAGACTGTTGCTTCGGGATTCTTTCCGTCGATGATCTTGGCTGCATTCCAGTACAGACCACCGCCGTTGGAGTGGGTTTCGTTATTCAGGAACGTACATCCGCTTACGCTCAGTGTCAGGCAGCTATTACCGGTGACCTTAACGGTGCCGCCGGGACCGGGGCTGTTGATATTGGTGTAAGTGCAGTTCTGGATGGTGGAACCGGTTAGATTCATCTGCTCGACATAGCAGGAGGACCAGAAAATCGCATGACCTTCGCCCTGACTCTTGGAGCCATCGATGGTGATGCCATCGATGGTTGCGCTTTCCGTGATGTAGCAGCCATCAGCGAACTCAATGGAGCCGCCGTTGCCGCCGCTGATGGATTTCCCGTCCGCGGAGAGCGTGCCGGTGGCGGAGCAATTGGTAAAGGTGCAGCCGCCGGTGATATTCACCGTGTTGATCCAGCTCTTGTGATTGGGGCTTGCCGTGGTTCCCCAGTTTTTGTTTCCGCCAATCACGGTGCCGACGGCGTAGCCGTTGGTGGCGCAGGTGGTGCATGCATCCTCTCCGGTGATGGTAATACCGGCGCACCAGTCAGGGTAATTGGTCACGGATTTATCCTTGAAAGTGGTCGGCAGATCCGCACCGTCGATGGAGATGCCGCCGCCATTGACTCCGGTATCACAATCTTCAAAATCGCAGTCCGACACCGTTAGGGTATGAATTTGTGCCTGTACACCGATACCGCCGCCGTGATTCTCTTTGGCATCACAGTTGGTGAACCTACAGCCGGAGAAGGTGATGGCGTTGGACCGGGTCCAGCGCGGTCTGTTTGAGACCTGACTAGACAGAACCGCAACACCACCGCCGCGCTGCGTAGAGGTGCAGTTAGTGAATGTGGTGTTGCTAATTGAAAAACCGCCAAGATTGCCGCTCAATTCCATGGCACCGCCATAGCTGCCGGCGGTACAGCCTGTAAAGGTACAGCCGGTGATGGAGCCCTTGTGGACGTAGCTTTGGATGCTGATCGCGCCGCCCCGGCTGCCTGCGGAACAGTTTGTAAAGGAACAGTTGGTAAGGTTAAAGCTGTGGACCTCGGTATATGCTGTACTGTTGTTTTCAACATGGTTCATGAGGTAAATGGCGGAACCGTTGCCGCCGGACTTGTTGGTGTTTTTGAACTCACAGGACGTCATGGTGAATTCGGTCAGATTGGAAGAACGGCAAACGATGACAGCTTCTGCGCCTTCCACGGCCGTATTACCGCCTCCGGTATAACCGAAATTCTGGAACACGCACTGGTTTGCCTTAAAAGAGGTGGCCTTATTTCTTAGGGATATCAGGGTCTTGGGCTTGTTATCCGCATTGAACTGCGTTTGATAGTATTGCTGATCCCAGTCGAAGACCATCTGGACACCCTCGTGAACATTGCCTCCATCGCCTCCCTTGTCCACGGCGGTATAGGGAACCGACAGATTCAAAGAGCCGTCCTCGACCCAGAACATCTCGGCGAACCACCAGGGATCACCATATTTGTCGTTTTGGTGACCACGAACCTGCCGAACGACGATTTTTTCGGTGTTATCTTTGGTGATACTTGCGCCCAGACGGAAGGTCAGATTGGCACCACCCTTGATCCAAACGGTATGCAGGTCCACGTACAGGGTTTTGCCGGAAGCATTGGCGTGTCGCTGCAGAACGATTTCGAAGTTCTTATTGGTAGCATTGGTGCCATCGATGTAAATGTCGTAGTCTTCCGTCCAGCCGGGAGCATAGTTATATCCGGTTTTCGTAGAGTAAGCAGCACCGCCGGAACTGCTGTCGTCCAAATACCATTCTACAACACCCAGCGTACCGCCGTCCAGGTTGCCGCTGTTGTTGTAGGAGATGGTGACATAAGTATCATCCGTCACGTCAATTTCGTAGGCATCACCGTTTTTCATGGTGACAGTCAGCTTCTCCTCGGTGTGGAATTCCACCAGAGAGGTCAGCAGCCAGTCATCGCCGTCCTTGGTGACGGTGACCAGCTCGGTGTTGGTGAAATCAACACTTGCCACGTCCTCGACATACAGGGGCATCTTGAGTTGCTCGAAGACCTCGGACAGCTTAATGCTGGTCTCACCGGGGATGGAGAACTCTGCGCCGCCAAAGGCGAAATCCACGGTAAAGGCAGCAAACGTGGAGAAACCATCGGTCTCAAAGGCGATGCTGTTGGTGCCGGTGACTTCGGCATCGATGGTGCTGACGTTTCCGTTGTCATCCACGTGGACAACATACACGGTGTCATACTTGTGCAGCTTCACATCGGGAATCTCCAGCTCCACGCGGACAGACTCCGTGGGCTGCCAGTCAGCATTTGCCAGATCCTGAACGGAGATGTCCCAGATGAACAGCCCGGTATCCTCGCTCTTGCCCTGCTCGGCGATAAAGCTTTCCACGGCAGCGGCAGCATCCTCGTTGGGGACAGTAACGCTCAGAGAACCGCCCTGCGGAATGCCGGAAACACTGACAGTGGTATCCTCCACGGTTACAGAATCCTCGCCGGACAGATCGCTGTTCAGCAGAGCGGTCAGTTCTGCGAGCTTGGTCTGGTTGGTCCAGCTTAAATAGGTCAGAATGAAGTTTTGACCGTCGGCAGAGTAGGCCGTCCAATTGGCATGGAGATCTCCGGCAGCTTTGTCGCACTCGGCCTTATAGTAAGCCTTGCGGTCACAGTTGTCGGCGTGCTCGATGACGGGCTTGGCCTCGTTTCCGCAGGAACAGGCAGGCTCAGCATTGGGAGCCGGCGCATCCTCGGCAGGTTCAGAAGCCGGTTCGGAAGCGGTTTCCTCCGGTTGAGACACGCCTTCCTCAGCCGCAGGCTCCACAGCCTGTTCCGACGGCAAAGTATCCGTTTCAGTGGCAATCGAAGTTGTCTGAGCTGCAGAATCTTCGCCGGTGGCATAAGCCGCAGGCGCAAGATTGGACAGCAACAGCGTCAGACATAAAACGATCGCAAAAAATCGCTTGTTCATAGGTAACCTCCTTGTATGATCGACGACTGCAGAGCAGCCGGAGAAATCGAAAAAGTTGTGGACAGCGTAGAGAGAAAATGCATTATTAATAGGCTATTATACTATAGCACAATTGGAAGAAAATTACAAGTTGTTTTTATCAAAAAGTGGAAATAATTCCGTATTTGCCGGCAAACATTGAGCAGAACAGAGAAAAATGATAAAAAGTTTGGAGAACATGCTGAAAAATGGGGGAGAATGACCGATTTTGGTAGATATGATTGGGAAACTTTTTCGGTTACCCTATAAACAGGAAGCGAGGCTGGTCCTAATGATCTCATATGAAAACCTGTGGAAGATGATGCAGCAACGAGGAATCTCCCAATATGCGCTGATCAAGAAATACCACGTCAGTCCGGCGCAGATCACCCGGCTGAAGCGAAATGAAAGTGTCTCAACGCACACCATCGAGATGTTCTGCCGCATTTTGAACTGCCGGGTCGAGGATATCATGGAATACATCCCGGATGAGGAAACATAAAAACCACTATCCCGAAGGATAGTGGTTTTTTGTTGTTATTTTACGCCGCTTTCAAGATACATCCGCACAGCATTGAACACCAGATAGCCCAAAAAGAACAGCGCAGCCTTTTTGATACATGCGTTCTTTTCGTTCTTATCCTCCTTGGCTTTAATGGCCTTGGTGACATACATCAGTGTAGCTACCAACGTCACCAGCACAGCCAGTGCCAGCAGATAATGCAGCAAATTCGTGATCACCATAGTATTAAACTGCACTTTCGTAGTCCAGCATGAACTGGGCGACACCGTCCATAGCCAGCTCTCTGGGATCCAGAGCGAGCTTACCGGCACGAACCTTGTTGTAGCTCAGGGGCATGTACTGATGCAGCATGTTCATGGGAATGGTGTACTTGCGCAGGTTCTCGAAGAGCTTGTTCATGCACTCGACGACCTCGGCCTGGCCGATGTAGTAACGGGCGCGGTCGGAGTAGCTGTACTTACGGCACAGAGCCAGCTGCCGCTCGTCGCCGTGATAGTGCTTTGCCCAGTTGGAGGGGTTGGCCAGCATGACTTCCTCCAGCTTGGCGATGAAGTTGGCACGCTCCTCGGCAGGAACCAGCTCTTCTTCCATCTTGCTCAGGGCGAACAGGGCTTCGCGCAGACCAAAGGTCAGAGCAGGACCGACTTTCAGAATGCAGATGCCGTCAGTGACCATATCATACAGGCACTTGGGGGTCTGATAGTCGGTGGAGTGACCCTCGAAGCAGAAGTCGGGGTACTCCTTCAGCATGGCGCACAGCTCCTTGGCCGCCTCAGAATTGTAATCGAAGACCTGCTCGTCGCCAAATTCGACACCGGGCTGCACGACCACGGCGATGACGTCCTTCATGCCCTCACCGACGCCTTCTTCGGTCCAGACACGGGTGTAAGTATTGACGGTGTCCAGGAAAGCCTCGGGCTTGGTGACAGCCAGAGTGTCCTCGGCCTCGGTAGCGCCGCCGGGGATGGGAACTTCACTGCCGATGATGAACACGGGACGGATGGCATCGGGCTTCTCGGCCTTCAGCTCCTCGTAACCCTTCATGGCAGCCTTGTACAGCATAGCGCCGCGGCGGGCAATGGTTTCGGTGGACAGTAGACCATCGGGATCGTCGGCAACCTTCATGGAAGTATCCAGATGGATCTTGGTGAAGCCGGCGCGGGTGTACTGATACACCAGCTCGTAGGAGTTAGCCATAGCTTCGGCTTCGGGCAGCTTCTGCCAGGTCAGGGGGCCCAGATGGTCGCCGGCCAGAATGATCATGTTCTCGGGCAGCTCGATAGCCTGTGCCATCTTCAGCACCATCTGATAGAAATCCTTGGGCATCATGCCGGTGTAGCCGCCGAACTGGTTAACCTGGTTGGCGGTAGCCTCGATCAAAACGGGGGTGTTCTGTTCCTTGGCCCGGCGCAGAGCGATCTCCAGCACCAGTTCATTGGCGCTGCAGTAAGAGGGGATGCCGCAGCGGATACCGGCGCGGCGCTTTTCCATCATAACTTGAAGCGGATGTTTCATGTTGATCCTCCTGAAAATATTCAATAAATTACAGCTTGGGCTCGCCCATGCAGTAGGTCTGGATGACGGAATAATCGGTGTCCAGAACCACGATATCAGCGTCGCGGCCGACACGGATAGAACCCTTGCGGTCGGCGATGCCGAGGCAGTTTGCCGGGTTCAGGGTGCAGGCGTTGATGGCGTAGTTCACGGGAACCAGCGCGTCCTCGATGAGGATCTTCAGACCCTTGTTCAGCTGCAGGGTAGAGCCTGCCAGGGTGTCGATCTTGGTCAGATGGGCGCTGCCATCGGGGTAGATCAGAATTTCGTTGCCGCCGAAGATGTGACGGCTGCCGATGGGAGTACCCTTTGCCATCAGAGCGTCGGAGACCATGATGGAATAGTCGGGACCCTTGCTCATGAAGAACATATTCAGGGCAGCGGTGGTGGAATGGTTGCCATCGCAGATGACCTCACCGTACATGGTGCGCAGGCGGAACGCGGCACCCACCAGACCGTTGGCGCGGTGGTTGAAGGGGGTCATGCCGTTGTAGACGTGGGTCAGGCACTTAGCGCCGTTGGCGTAGGCCATGCAAGCCTGCTCATAAGTTGCTGCACTGTGGCCAATGCTGACCACGATGCCCTTGTCAGCCAGATACCGGGTCAGTTCGAAGTCCTCGTCGGTCTCGGTGGCCATGGTCACATAGCGGATGTTGCCCTTGGCGGCAGCCTGATAGCGCTCAAACTGCTCGATGGTGGGCTTGACGATATGCTCCTCGGGCTGTGCGCCCTTGTACTTCATGTCGAGATAAGGACCTTCGAAGTGAACACCCAGAATCTCAGCGCCCTCATAGCCGTCTTCCATGACCTTGGCGACGTTGGCAACGGCCTTGGTCAGCACTTCCTCGCTCTGGGTGATGGTGGTGGCCAGGAATGCGGTGACACCTTCGGAAACGATGTTCTTCGCCCAGTTGCGCAGACCATCCTCTTCTGCGTAGTTGGTGTCGAATTCGTAGGCGCCGTGGCAGTGGACGTCGATCATGCCGGGGATGATCCGCTTGTCGCCGTAATCCACGTCGACGGGTTTTGCGCCGTGGGGGTTGATGCTGATGATCTTGCCGCCCTCCATCTCGACCTGAGCGGGCAGGAACTGATCAGCGATCCAGACTTTTTTACTTTGAATAATCATGGTATAGTACCTCCTAGCATAGTCGTATCGAGTTTAACTTTATTATACAGCGAAATGCGAAAAAATCATTTGCATTTTTCAACATGAATATTATTGCTTTTAGTTTGCGTCTTGTTTTTGGTGATTTTATACTATATAATGATAAAGCAAAATAATTTGGGAGGTATGCAATCCATGATTTTCAATTACACTGAAGAGCAGATGAAGGAAACTTCCTCTACCTTTACCATCCATGAGATCTACCAGCAGCCCGCAACCTGGCGCAAGACCTGCGCTCAGTTGGCTGCCTGCAAGGATGAGCTGCAGGCTTTCCTGGATCAGGTCGTTAAGGCTGACGATTTCGATATCGTTCTGACCGGCGCCGGTACCAGTGAGTTCGTCGGCAACTCCCTGTACCATGCCCTGAACAAGAAGTACAACTTCAAGGTCAAGTCCTACGCTTCCACCGACATCGTCCCCAATCCCGAGGACACCCTGTCCCGGACCAAGCCCACTCTGCTGGTCAACTTTGGCCGTTCCGGCAACTCTCCCGAGTCCGTCGGCTCCGTCGAGGCTGCTGAGGTGGTCTGCCAGAACCTGTACCACCTGTTCGTCACCTGCAACTGCGAGGGTGCTCTGTCCAAGCTGGCTGACTCCCGCACCAATTGCTTCGCTCTGAATCTGACCCCCGAGACCCACGACAAGTCCTTCGCTATGACCTCCAGCTACTCCAACATGTATCTGGCCACCTATCTGGCTCTGAATCTGGACCGTCTGGATGAGATCACCGCTGCTGTCGAGAAGGTCTGCGCCGCAGGCGAGAACTTCCTGAACAACAATTTCGACGCTGTCGCTAAGATCGTTGCTGACTTCGACTTCAACCGCATCGTCTATCTGGGCAACATCGCACTGAAGGGCGTTGCACAGGAGTCCGCTCTGAAGATGCTGGAGCTGACCGCCGGTAAGGTTGCCACCATGTACGATTCCCAGTTGGGCTTCCGCCATGGTCCCAAGTCCATCATCAATGATGACACCCTGACCGTTGCTTACCTCAGCGATGACGACTACCGCCGCCGCTACGAGCTGGATCTGATCAAGGAAATGGCCGGCCAGCGCAAGGGCAACAAGATCGCTGTTGTCTACAACAAGGCTTGCGAAGAGGTCAAGGCTCTGGCTGACTACGCCATTCAGATCGACATCGGCTGCGACATGGAAAATGTCATGCTGGGTCTGGACTTCATCATGTTCGCCCAGATGCTGGCTGTTATGAAGAGCCTGTCCATGGGCATCACCCCCGACAATCCTTGCCCCACCGGCGAGGTCAACCGCGTCGTCAAGGGCGTTATCCTGTACCCCTATACCCTGAACTAATAGAAACTGGAGGAATTAACAATGATTGGTTTGGTAGTTACTGGCCACGGCCTGTTTGCTGAAGGTATGCACTCTTCCGCTAAGATGATCGCCGGCGAGAATGAGCACATCAAGTACGTCTGCTTCGAAGAGGGCATGGGTCTGGAAGACCTGGCGGAGAAGCTGAGCGCTGCTTATAATGAGCTGGCTGACTGTGATGGCATCGTGGTTCTGTCCGACCTGCCCGGCGGTTCTCCCTTCAAGACCGCTGTTGAGTGCTCCATGGAGCATCCCGATAAGCAGATCGTGGTTCTGTCCGGCACCAACCTGCCCATGATCATCACCGGTTCCACCATGCTGAGCTTCGAGACCGATCCTCAGGCTCTGGCCGATGAGCTGCTGTTCGAGGGTAAGGACAATGTGGTCCGCTTTGAACTGGCTGCCCGCGCTGAAGAAGAGGAAGAGGACGGTATCTGATTATGATTAGATGGGATATCATTCTTTGGACCTGCATCACCATCGCGGTGCTGATGGGTATTTTCGCCATGATTCTGAGCGTCATTTCTGCGGTCAATATGCGTAAGCGCCGCAAGGAGATCGGCTCCATCCACACCACACTGGCTATTGGATCCAAGGTGATGTTTGCCGGTGGCTTCTATGGTAAGGTTGTCCGCATGGGCGATGAGGAGATCATCGGCGTGGAGATCGCACCCAAGACCATCGTGGATGTTTCCCGCTTCGCCGTTCAGGCCATCGTGGAATAACAAAATACATAACGGGCGCGGCTAAATGCCGTGCCCGTCTTTTGTATCCGCAATACAGTAGGGGAGAAGGGTGTCCTTCTCAAATAGCGACGTAATCATCATTACAGGGTGGTTCTTAGTAAGATCAACAGCTGCTGTCAGCTGGGCGATTCACGAATCTCCAGCTGATTCTATGTGCTTTAACGGCAGCGTTATAGCCTAAATTGTATAAGAAAAAGGCGATTCCTAAATGGAATCGCCTTGCTTACGATATGAATGGAAACTCATGGAATAGGGATCTATCTTGATAGCCACGTACAGTCAAATTCCTTGAAATTACGAATGTAGTGGTCGGCACCGAGGCTTGTCAGCTCGGCAGGATCCGCTGTTTCGCCGATAGCGACGATGCAGCCGGCTCCGTTTTGCTTAGCCAGTCTGACCGAAGTCGGACTGTCTTCAATGAGCAGACATTCTGAAATGTCCACATTCAGCCGTCTGGCGGCTTCCAGATGCATGGCACCTTTGTCCGGGTAGCTACCGTCATCATATACAACATCTTCTTTCCGAAACCACCGGTTCAGACCGAAAGTCTCGAAGAAAAAGTCGATATTGGATTCAATGGAGGCACT
>JAGKTU010000020.1 GCA_021153265.1 Clostridia bacterium | reverse complement strand
GATGTCTGGATAAATTGAAGGCCAATCCCTTCTTCAGCACCATCGCCGCCGCATTTGCACTGGCCTTTACGGCCTACGGCATCAGCAGACTGGGGCTGACACCAAATCCCGATGAAGTGATCATCGGCGCACTGATGCTGCTGGTACCCGGCCTGCTGTTTACCAACGCCATGCGGGACGTGATCTACGGCGACATCAATTCCGGCGTCAATCGGATCGTCCAAGTTCTGCTGGTAGCCGTCGCAATTGCGCTGGGCACCGCTGCTGCATGGAGCCTCGCTGCCAACCTCTGGGGCACTCCCTCCGATGCAGGCAGCGTCGTTTACGGCTACGGCATGCAGGCCTTTTCCTGCATGGTGGGCTGTATGGGTTTTGCCATCTTGTTCAACATTCATGGCCCGGGCATCCTGCTCTGTACACTGGGCGGCATTTTGACATGGGCGGTGTACGCGCTGACCATGTGTTTGGGTGGCAGCGAGCTGATGGGCTATTTCTGGGGCGCGGTATTCGCCTCGTCCTATTCCGAGATCATGGCACGTATCCGGAAATACCCGGCAATCTCCTACCTTGTGGTCTCTATCTTCCCCCTGATTCCCGGCGCAGGTGTGTATTTTACCATGAACTACGCCGTCCGGGGCGAAATGGGCTTGTTTGCCAGCAAGGGTATGTACACCGCTGCCATCGCAGGTCTGATGGCTGTGGGCATTCTGCTGGTGTCCACCTCGGTGCGGCTCTACAACACTTGGAAAGTTCAGAAATGATAAGAATAACAGCCGGAAAGTGATGCTTTCCGGATGTTTATAGTTTAGAAAAGATTTCGCCAAGGCTCTCATGGAAAACCAGATCGGCATGACGATCATAGGGCGTTGCATCCCGGTTGATCAGCACCAGTCGATTCCCCGGGTAATATTGGATCAAACCAGCCGCCGGGTATACCGTAAGACTTGTGCCTGCGACGATCAGAAGATCCGCGTTTCGGATGGCCGCAACACTTTTTTCGATGGTATTTTGATCCAAACTCTCCTCGTAAAGCACCACATCCGGCTTTACCGTACCGCCGCAGGCGCATTTCGGTACACCTTCAGATTCCTTGACAAACTCCGCAGTGTGGAATTTTCCGCACCGGGTGCAGAAGTTCCGCAGCACCGACCCATGGAGTTCATATACCCGCTTGCTGCCTGCCTTTTGGTGCAGACCGTCGATGTTCTGAGTCACCACGGCAAAGAGTTTCCCCTCCTTCTCCCATTTGGCCAGTACGCGATGGGTGATGTTGGGTTCAAAACCAAGAGGCAGCATCTTCTCCCGGTAGAAGCGGAAGAAATACTCCGGTCGTCGCTCATAAAAGCTATGACTGATGATCGTTTCCGGGGGATAGTCAAATTTTTGGCTGTACAGGCCGTCCACGCTGCGAAAATCCGGGATTCCCGATTCTGTACTGACTCCTGCGCCGCCAAAAAAGACGATGTTTCTGCTTTCTTCGATCCATTTTTTCAGTTTCTCGATACCTTCCATAATATCCCCTCCTTATTTATATATTGTAGCCTTTCACCGGCAAAAAAGCAACACCCACCGGGCAAACCAGGTGGGTGTAACGCAATGTTTACGCGTCTTCCGCTTCCATTTCCTTCAGCAGTTTTTTATCCTGCTTGGAGCTTAGATCCAGCTTTTCATACATATCCGGTCTGCGCTCACGGGTACGACGCAGGGCTTGCTTCCGCCGCCACTGGCGAACCTTTTCGTGGTTGCCGGAGGTCAGGATGGCGGGGATCTCCCGGCCATGCCAGACAGCAGGTCTGGTATACTGAGGATACTCCAGCAGGCCGTTGTAATGGCTCTCGTCCTCGAAGCACTCCGGGTCTGCCAGAACGCCGGGAACCATCCGGCACACCGCATCCGTCACCGCCATGGCGGCGATCTCACCGCCGGTGAGGACAAAATCGCCCAGAGAAATTTCTTCATCTACGCATTCGTCAATGAACCGCTGGTCGATGCCCTCGTAATGACCGCAGACGATGATGATATTCTCCATCTTGCTCAAGCGGATGGCATCCGCCTGCTTGAAGGTGTGACCGCAGGGGGACATATAGATGGTATGCACCGGGCCGCCGGCTTCGTCGCAGACCGCCTCCCAGCAGCGATACAGAGGGTCAGCAGTCATCACCGCGCCCCGGCCGCCGCCGTAGGGGTAGTCATCCACCTGGTTCTGCTTGTTGGCGGTATAATCCCGGATCTGGTGGGCTTCGATGCGAATGAAACCCCGGTCCTGGGCCCGGCCCAGAATGCTCTCGGACAGCACATCTCCCAAAGTCTCGGGAAAGAGCGTCAAAATATCAATTCTCATCGCTGCGCATACCCTCGATCAGCTTGACCTGCATCTCGTTTTTCTCCATATCGGTGGCGAGGATGAACTGCTTCACCGCCGGGATCATATATTCATACTTGCCCTTCACCACGTACACGGAGTTGCCGGGGTAATCCAGCACCTCCACGATCTTGCCGATGTTCTCACCATCGGCATAGACCTCCACGCCGATCAGCTCGGCAGCAAAGATCACCTCATCGTCGATATCCTCACGGTACAGCTCCACGGTCTTGCCACGCATAGCCTGTGCGGCCTCCATGGTATCGATACCCTCAACCTTCAGCAGGTTGCAGGACTTCTGAATCCGGCAGGATTCGACGTTATATTCTCTGCCCGCGATGCGGACACGATCAAATTCACACAAAATTTCCGGGCCATCCACCCAGGGCAGGACCTTCATCTCACCACGGACACCATGGGTGGTGACAATCTCGCCTGCTTCAACAAATTGGAGTTTCATATTCCACGCTCCTAGAATTGAGTAAAAACGGAAAATGCGTGGCCAAAGCCACGCATAGCCGTTTAATCCACGATTTCGACCGTGACCTTTTCGCCAGTGTGCTGGGCTACAGTCTTAATAATGGTACGGATCTCTTTCGCGATCCGTCCCTGGCGGCCGATAACCTTGCCCATGTCGCCTTCGGCAACACGCAGCTCCAGTACCTTGCCGTCCTCGTCCGAGGTTTCGGTGACAGTAACTGCCTCAGGATCATCCACCAGGTTCTTTGCCATATACAGCAAAAGTTCCTTCATTGTGACTCTCCTTTGGGGCTATTACAGCACGCCAGCGGTCTTCAGCAGGCCACGAACGGTGTCGGTGGGCTGAGCGCCGTTCTTGATCCAGTTCTGAGCCTTCTCGACATCAACGGTAACGGTAGCGGGCTCGGTCAGGGGATTGTAAGTGCCGATCTCCTCGATGCAGCGGCCGTCACGGGGAGAACGGGAGTCAGCGACAACGATACGGTAGTAAGGAGCCTTCTTTGCACCCATTCTTCTCAGTCTGATCTTAACCATGAGTTTCACCTCCATAAAAATTTCAAAATAATCTATATCGCAAAGCGAATTGCTTTCAGCGAACGAATGAATCGGCTTATTTTAGAAGCCGGGGAAGCCCTTGAAACCGCCCATGCGGCCCATACGCTTCATCTTTTTGCCCATACCGGGGCCGGTGAACTGCTTCATCAGCTTCTGCATCTGCTCGAAGGACTTCAGCAGCTTGTTCACATCCTCAACCCGGGTGCCGGAGCCGGCAGCGATACGCTTCTTGCGGCTGGCGCCGATAATGGACGGATTTTCCCGCTCACGGGGGGTCATGGAGAGGATGATGGCTTCGGTTCTTGCCATCTGCTTCTCGTCCACCTTCAGACCCTTCAGATTACCGCCGCCGGGCATCTGAGCCAGAATCTCCTCCATGGAGCCCATGCTCTTGATCTGCACCAGCTGATCGTAGTAATCCTGCAGTGTAAAGCGGCTGCTCTTGAGCTTCTCCTCCATCTCCATGGCCTTCTTGGCATCGAAAGCCTTCTCAGCCTTCTCGATGAGGGAGAGCATATCGCCCATGCCCAGAATTCTGGAAGCCATACGGCTGGGATGGAAGGTTTCGATATCCTCCAGCTTTTCGCCCATACCGGCGAACTTGATGGGCTTGCCGGTGATGGCGCGGACGGAAAGTGCCGCACCGCCTCTGGCGTCGCCGTCCAGCTTGGAGAGCATAACGGAGTCGATATCCAGCCAGTCATTGAAGCTCTGGGCTGCGTTAACGGCGTCCTGGCCGGTCATGGCGTCGATGACCAGCATGATCTCGTCAGGCTTGACGGTCTGCTTGATGTTCTTCAGCTCATTCATCAGAGCCTCGTCGATGTGCAGGCGGCCGGCGGTGTCCAGGAACACCATGTCATGGCCGTGCTGACGGGCGTAGAGGATGGCCTCTTTCGCAGTTTCCACAGGATTCTGGGTGCCGCGCTCGAAAACCGGGATATCCAGCTTCTCGCCGCAGACCTTCAGCTGCTGGATAGCAGCGGGACGATAAATATCACAGGCAACCAGCAGAGGGCGCTTTCCCTGCCGCTTCATGAGACCCGCCAGTTTGGAGCCGTTGGTGGTCTTACCGGCGCCCTGCAGGCCAACCAGCATGACCACAGTGGGGCCATTGGGATTGATGGTAATATGCTTTGCGTCGCTGCCCATAAGTTTGGTCAGCTCTTCATTGACGATCTTGATGATCATCTGGGCAGGCGTCAGGGATTCCAGAACATCGGTACCCACGCAGCGTTCGGTGGCAGTCTTAACGAAGTCCTTGACCACCTTGAAGCTGACGTCTGCTTCCAGCAGTGCCATGCGGATCTCACGCATAGCCTCCTTCACATCAGCCTCTTTCAGACGGCCCTTGCCGCGAAGCTTTTTGAAGGTATTATTGATTTTTTCAGTTAAGCCTTCAAATGCCATACTTTACTCCTCAAGTCCATGAACTGCCTGCAGAATCTGCCCGGCCAGTTCCGAAACGGTATCATCGGGATGTGCCGCCAACTTCTGTGCCATTTCCCGGATCTGCTTTGCTGCCTTCCGGCAGGCAAGATCCCGACTGACGCAGCCGGTCTTGGCTTCCATGTTGCGAAGCTGGGCTTCGGTGCGGTTTAAGTTGTCGTGGACGCCCTGCCGGCTGATGCCAAGTTCTTCGGCGATCTCACCAAGGGAAAGATCCTGATTGTAGCGCATATCGAAACAGAGCTTCTGGCGCTCGGTGAGGATTTCACCGTAGTAGTCAAACAGCAGGGTCATTTCCAGTGCATCCATGGGGCAGGCCTCCTCGTGTCAAGGCATCCTCCTTGACATCCTGAGGTAGTATACACCATCCGCTCACCGTTGTCAAGTATTTTTCCTTGTCATAGAACAACTTTTTCCTTATCCAGCCGTTCCATGTACCAGATACCATTTTTTCCGTTCCACAACCTTCACAAAGCCCAGTTTTTCATAGAGCGCCACTGCTTTTTCGTTGGCAGATGCCACCGTCAGGGACACCGCATCCGCAGCAATTGCGTGGTTCAGCGCGCAGACCACGTCTTTTCCTGCCCCCGGCTGAACAGATGCCACCCAGTCGATAACGCCGTCGCCAACCAAGCCAATGCCCAGCAGCTTTCCGTCTCTGTGGACAAAGTACCCGCCGCCACCGGCAAGCATTTCCTTAGCCGCTTTTTCCGTCATCCACGCGCCTATGGGTACTTTGGTCACTTTCTGATTGTAAATTTCACGCCAAGTATCCAGTGTGTTCTCCTGCACCGGAAACAGCGCCGCATCCGTGTCGGGCAACACATCCGTGGCACATCGCATCTCCCACAGAGCGGTATAGAGCGGATACGTTTCCAAATGTTCGTGCCCTGTAGCGTAAATCCGCTCCGCGCCGCAGACCCGGCTGAAGGATACGCATTCGTGCAGCAGTTTTTCCGGCTCCTGAGTGTCCAGAATCGTCACATAAGCCGTCTGCTGATAGGGAATCTCCCGTAAAACCAGACTGGCCACACCATATTCCGTTGTAAACATGGGAAAATCTCTCATTTCAACCCCTCCGCAGCCATCATATCACAATTTTCCTCCCCCTGCAAGGTTTCACCCAGTTGCAAGATCTGCAAAAATGTGCTATCATGTTTTCAAATGAGGTGATAACTTATGTTCTGTCAAAATTGCGGTCAGCCACAGATGCCCGGTTTCTCCTTCTGCCCCCGGTGCGGCTGGAAGCTGGCCATCCCGGAAAACATGGTTTCTGCCACCACGGATATGTCCACAGAGGCGCCCCCTCTTTCTGAGCTGACTCCTGCACAGACGTTCTGCGATCAGCCTGTATCCACTTCTGCCGAAGAAACAGCGGATACGTCTTCCCAGGAAACTGCAGTGCATGCTGCCGCCGAGACGCCGGCTGTTGAAGAACCCGTACAACCCGATTCTGCTGAACCAGCCGTCTTCGCAGAAGCTTCCGAGGAACTCCCCTCGACGGCAGAAGGATCCGCTGTGGCAGAGGAACCTGCGGCTGCGGTGGCAGAGGCGCCAGCTGCAGAAAAGGCCTCCGATCCCTATGTACTGCCCGGCGACGACCCCGCGGCAATCCCCGTGCAATCCGGTTCCTACACACCTCCTGTGCAGCCCTATCCCGGAGCACCCTATCCCCAGTATGGCTACGGCTATCCCGGTGCAGCCCCCCAGTATCCGCCTTACCCCTATTATGGCGCACCGGCTCCCCGATATCCTCAGTACCCTCAATATCCTCAATATCCTCAATATCCTCAGTATCCTCAATACCCCCGGATGCCCGCGGTGCCGTATACGCCCAATCCCTACGGAGCCTATCCTCCCTACCCGGTCCATCCGCTTCATGCTGCCGCGCCCCAGTACCCCACGCCCACGCCGGTGGTACCGGTCCCGGAGGTCAAGGACGTCCCCCCCGCCAAGCAGGGCCGCCGCCGGGTGCCTGTCATCATCATGACGCTGCTGTTGATTGCCGGACTTCTGCTGTTCTTCTTCGGCCCCGGTAAGGCACTCGCCCTGCCCCAGGATGACACCGCCCAGACCCAGAGTGACACCCCCTGGTTCCGCAATGAGGACGGCACATTATACTTTGATGCTGAGCTCTACACAGGTTCCGAGGAGCTGACCATCCCGGAAACCGTGGATGGCGAACCCGTGACATGTATTGCACAGAACTGCTTTGCCGGCAACGACACCATCACTACCGTGCACCTTCCTGATACGCTGGAAGAGATCGGTTCCGGGGCTTTCTCCGACTGCTCCAATCTGCGCGGCATAGCAATTCCCGAAAGTGTCAAGTTGATCGGTTCCGGCGCATTTGAAGACTGCGCTAATCTGGAAGCCATCTACATCCCCACCTCCGTTGCCGCCATCGGGCGCAACGCTTTCCGGGGTTGCCGTGAGCTGAAACACATCATGTACGATGGTACTTATGAGGAATGGTACGAACTGTACGCCAGCTATATTTCCGGTGAAACCAAGGTCTATTGCAGTGACGGAACCTTCCCTCAGGGCCGGGTCATCCCCTAATAAGCAGGAAAACCGTTGTGCATAATGCACAACGGTTTTTGGATTCCGACCGTCATTTTACCGTTCTATCTTACAAAGTTTTTGAAATAGTTTTGGTTTCTCCGTTTTTGTGCTTGATTTCTGGACAGAAATGTGTATAATAACCACCATGTGCGACACACCTGTGAAAGGAGGTTCATCTCATGAAGAAGATCATCTGCAAGAAGGAGTACGATACCGAGACTGCTACTCTGATCAAGGCTTATTCTTTCGGCGAGCTGGGCGATCCCGCCGGCTACGAGGAAGACCTGTACCAGACTCCCAGCGGCCTGTACTTCCTGCATGTTGGCGGTGGCGAGGCTTCCCCTTACCCCACTGAGGACATCCTGCGTCTGGCTAAGACCAAGGTCAACGCATGGCTGGAGACCCACTAATTGCCTACATAATCAAGTGCCTGCGGAAATATCCGCAGGCGCTTTTTTCTTGACATATGTGATATAATAGTTGTTAGTTTCCCTACAGACATCAAATATCTGCACTTTTCGTTAGGATCATGCTTATGAAACGTCTTTTTGCCCTCTTGGGGGTTATTCTGCTTCTGCTTTCCGGCTGCGCTGTCCGGCAGGAAAGCGCTACCATCGCCGCCACCACCCGTCCTGTGTATGAATTTACCCTGCGGCTGTGCGAAGGCACGGACATTACCGTCACTCGACTGGTAACGGAGCCGGTATCCTGTCTCCACGACTATTCCCTGAACGTCAATCAGGTTCGCGCTGTGGAAGCCGCCGAGCTGGTGGTGATCTCCGGCGCAGGTCTGGAGGAATTCATGGACGACCTCCTGCAAAGCAGGGATGTCATCGACAGTTCCGCAGGCATCGCCCTTGCCGAATGTGCTGAGGAACATGACCACGACCATGATCATCACCACCACGAAGCTGACAGCCACACCTGGCTTGCCCCGGAGAGCGCCAAGATCATGGCAACAAACATCTGCAACGGGCTATGCGTCCAATTCCCCCAGTACCGAGCGACATTCGAGGCCAATCTGAATGACCTGCTCGCCGATCTGGATGCGCTGCAGGCCTACGGCGAAGAGACGCTGTCCCAGCTTTCCTGCCGGGAGCTAGTGACCTTCCATGACGGTTTCGCCTACTTTGCGGAAGCCTTTGATCTGACCATTCTGGAGGCTGTAGAGGAAGAGTCCGGCAGCGAAGCCTCCGCACAGGAACTGAAACATCTCATCAGCATCGTCCGGACGCATAAGCTCCCCGCTATTTTTACTGAAACCAACGGAAGTGTCTCTGCCGCTGACGTGATCGCCCGGGAGACCGGTGTTTCCATCGGTACACTGGACATGGCCATGGGCGAAAAGAGCTATTTTGACGCAATGTATCACAATATCGACACTATAAAGGAGGTTCTTGGATGAAACTGTTTTCTCACGGCGGCGGCTGCGGAGATTCCTGCTGCCTGCGGGTGCAGAATCTGTCCGTCTGCATCGGCGGTGACAACATTCTCAAGGATGTGAACCTCCATGTCCACTGCGGCGAAATGGTGGCTCTTATCGGACCAAACGGTGCCGGCAAAAGCACCTTCCTGAAGGCCATCCTCGGTCAAAGAGAATACGACGGCATCATCGCCTTCTCCGCCCCCGGTGAGCGGAGCCGGAAGCCCCGGATCGGTTATGTTCCCCAAAGTCCCGCTTTCGACCCCAGCGACCCGATTTCCGTTGCAGACCTGTTTGCCTGCTGCCAGAGCCGCCGTCCTGCCTTTCTGGGGCTGAGCAAGGCCGCCCGGAAGGATATTCTGGAGACTCTGGACATGGTTCACGGCGCGGACCTCATCGACAAGCGGGTTGGTACTCTCTCTGGCGGCGAGCTGCAGCGCGTTCTGCTGGCGCTGGCGCTGGAGCCCATGCCCAACATTCTGATTTTGGACGAACCTCTCTCCGGCGTGGATGTGGAGGGCATGCAGTCGCTGATGGATATGCTGGATGAGATCCGCAAGACCTGCGACCTGTCCATCCTCATGACCACCCATGACTTCTCTATGCTGCCCCGGTATGCCGATCAGGTGGTTCTCATCGACCACGGCATCAAAATTAAAGGCAGCCCGGAAACTGTGCTGAATTCCGAAGAATTCCGCACCGCTTTTCATATGAAAGGAGGCAAAGCATGAGCCTCTGGTACTTTATTTGTGAGCTGTTTCCCTTGGAAATGCTCCGCTGGGACTTCATGAAGAACGCCCTTTTGGCGATTCTTCTCATGGCTCCCCTCTTCGGGCTGCTCTCCACCATGATCGTCACCGGCCGGATGAGCTTCTTCTCCGATGCTCTGGGCCACTCCGCCTTCACCGGCATCGCCATTGGCGCCATCTGCGGCATCGCAGCCCCCATCTGGGCCGCGGTGATCTTCAGCGTGGTTTTCGCCCTGCTGTTTTCCTACGTCCGGGGACGCAGCGACCAGGCAGCGGACACCCTCATCGGTGTATTCTCCAGCACAGCTGTGGCATTGGGCATCTTCGCCGCCACAATGGGGGGCGGCAGCTTCACCAAGTACAATAAATATCTGATCGGAGATATTCTCTCCATCACTCCCGGCGAAATTGGTCTGCTGGCACTGACTCTGTTGGCAGTCATCGTCTTCTGGGTGTTGTGCGCCAACCGGCTCACCCTCACCGCCATCCATCCCCAGCTGGCAGCCTCCCGGGGTATCCCGGTGAAGACCTCCCAGACCCTGTTCACCGTGGCCATCGCCGTGGTTGTCACCCTGTCCATCTCCAGTGTGGGTCTTCTGATTCTCAACAGCCTTCTGGTGCTGCCTGCAGCATCCGCCCGAAATGTAGCAAGAAACTTAAAGCAGTACCATCTTCTTTCCGTTCTCTTTGCACTGGCAGCCGGCATCGCAGGACTGACCCTGTCGTATTATCTGGGAGCTTCCGCCGGTGCGGCCATCAGTCTGATCCTTGCAATTTTGTTCACCGCAACCTTCAGTATGCGCAAAATAAGGGGTTAATATGGACGTAAACATTCAAGTCATCGCCCGGATGCACAGCGATTTCGCCACTAAATTCGGCATTCCCCGGCAATCCGGTCTGGTAGAGGAGCTTCGCTCCACCATTGTCTTCGAGCCGGAATTCCGCAACCCCGACGCTCTGCGCGGCATTGAGGATTTCTCCCACCTGTGGATCATCTGGCAGTTCTCCGAAGCCGTCCGCACCGGTTGGTCTCCTACGGTACGCCCACCCCGGTTGGGCGGCAACACCCGGATGGGTGTCTTCGCCACCCGTTCCCCTTTCCGGCCCAATAACTTAGGACTTTCCAGCGTCCGGCTTCTGGGGGTGGAGCATACGCAGGAATACGGCACCGTTCTCCATGTAGGCGGTGCGGATCTGATGGACGGAACGCCTATTTTCGACATCAAGCCCTACATCCCCTACGGCGATTGCCATCCGGATGCCGCCGGCGGGTTTACGGACACCGCAGGAGAATTCCTGCTGAACGTCCACTTCCCAGAGGAACTGCTCACCATCCTCCCGGAGGATAAGCGCAGCGCCGCCATCGGCGTATTGTCCCATGACCCCCGCCCGTCCTACCAGCGAAAGCCCGACCGGGTCTACGGACTTACTTTCGGCGGCTACGATATCCGTTTTACCGTAAATGAGGATATTCTAACGGTAAAGGAAGTAAATAAAGCATAAAAAAATCGTGCTGTGTTTCCACAGCACGATTTTTGTTTTTCTTACACGAGGAAGAATGCGCAGCTGCCGGGTTCCAGTTCCACAGTGCCGCTGACCTTCACGCCCTCCAGAGCAGGCAGTTCGTCGTTCTCACCCAGGACCAGCTCGCTGCCGTTGAGGAGCATGGTGCGGGCGCGGAACTTACCGTTGCCGGTGAGGATATAGGCTTCTGCCTCGCCGGGAAGCTCCACAGTGGTCTTCTCCGTCCAGGAGTTGTTGATGATCAGATAGGCATAGCCATCCTTGCCGTCCTTCCGGGAATGGCAGTAGACATGCTTGCCCTCTTCCGCAGGAATGCCGGAGGCAAACACGGTCTGGCCCATCAGCCGGTTCCACAGCAGAACTGCGAAATAGTTGGGACGGGGCAGGAAGGTGCCGTGCTTCAGGAAGCCATAGTCAGAGGATGCCAGAGTATTGTGGAAGATCACACCGTCGGTCACGGTGGAGAATTCACCCAGCTCATTGAGGGTACGGGGCACATCAGCATAGGTGGAAGCCCAGGTATTGCCGCCGCAGCCGGCATCGCCGGACTCGGTGACCCACATCTGACCGCCGGGAACGTACTTGTCCCGCTTGCCGGTGTACTGGCGGGCGCAGCTTGCCGCCACACTCAGATACTTCTCGCTCAGAACAGCCTCATAGGGCCAGTGGCCGCCCATGGCCGCACCGCGCTCGGAAACGCCATTGTAATAGTGATAGCTGAATACGTCCATCTGGGACTTATATTCGCCCAGCAGCTGTTCGGTGGTGACCATGTCGAAACCGGCTGCCATGCCGCCGCCTGCGCCCTCCATGGTGCCGAACATATCGATATCACCAACGGTGCAGGGACCGACAAACAGGCACTCAGGATAATTCTCCTTCAGCCATGCGCCGAACAGATCGTGGTCACGGGCGTGATCCGCAGCGGTATAGCCCTGGGGCAGGCCGGACAGTGCGATCAAGTTGGGTTCGTTGGTAAACTCCGCAGCGGCGATAGGTACGCCATACTCCTTGGAGGTCTTGAACAACAGGTCAGCCTGCTCAAAGGGCATGGGTTCGTCCGCAGCATGGATACCGGGGCAGTTTGCGATGGAAACCAGCAGCTTACCGTCCACAGCCTTGACAAAATCCAGCAGGTTCAGCCACTGCTGCTTGGTCAGCACATTCTGGAAGCCCTCAGGAACCTTACCCTCATACTTACCGTCGAAATCATAGTAAGTTTTGTTTGCCCAGGTGCCGGAAACTCGGATCCATGCAGGACCCAGATCCTTAGCCAGCTTGATCAGTCTGGGATTGGTGGTATCAATGGGATCGTACCACTGCTGCAGATTGCCCATGTTGGACCAGTCTTTGATTACAGGGAATGCTTCGGTGCCATCCACCTGAGCCTCGGTGTATGCCTTCCAGAAAGTACCGCCGGTAACTTCGGTCATCTCGACGTTATAAGAAACAAGGCGCGGATCCATCTGACGCAGCGCGTCCAGACCGGACTGCTGCAGTTTTACAAATTGAGCCATTGGTATCGATCTCCTTACTGTATTATGGATAAATCTACGGATTTCTCCGTATCATAATTATAAATTATCCGCAAAAATGAAGGGAAGTTCCAAATCGGCACAACTGTGACACCCCTGTCACAAAAAGGAACGCCTGCCTTTGCATACATTTCACAAAGGCAGGCATGATCACCGAATATCCACACGGGTAAACAGCGGTTCTGTCAGCAGCTTAGCTGCAATCACCGACATCTCTCTAGGCGAAAGATCATAACCGCTATCGTGCCAGTCCAGCACCATGGACATCAAGCCGCACACACCAAACATGATGGCATGCCGCCGCGCCGCCCGGTCCTGCTGGGGCAGAAAACGGATGGGCATTCCCACATCCGACAAAGCATGTTCGATGGCCCGGGTAACCAGCATACCGCTGATATTACTGCGCTTCAGCGCATCCAGCAACGGTTTTTGCCGAAGCCAGAACCGAAAAAACTGCTCCAGATCCGACTGATAGCTTCGTGCCTCCATTCCGAACTCTGCCATCTGAAACCCCTCATATTGCAGCAACGTATGATCAATCAGCGCATACAGCGCGCCGTCCTTACCGGTAAAATAGCGGTAAAATGCCTTCCGGGGAATAGCGCACCTATCGCACAGGTCGCTGACAGAGATCTGCTCATAATGGCAGTTGCTCATAGCCCGCAAAAGCCCCTCTTCCAGTTCCTGCTGCCGCCGGGCTGACTGCTCCGTTTTGCACATTTTATACATTTTCAAACCGCCCCCTGCTTTTATGACAATAGTATAACATATTTTCACCGAAACATCAACCGTTTGTTTACTCTTTACAAAATATGCGCGCAACAAATCATCAGCCCATGTCACAGAATATCATTTTTGCCCCTATTTAATAAACTGTTCATAGTTTATAATTGTTTCATTGAAGTGGGATGCTATTCTCGCACAAACTAAGGAGGAAGAAAAATGGCAAAGAAACCCGTTACCCTGGACAGCAAGGGCTACCGGAAGTTTGGCATGCGCGACAAGATCGCTTATGCAGCCGGTGACTTTGGCTGTAACCTGAGTTTCGGCCTTAAGAGCACCGTACAGACTTTCTGGCTTGTTTACATGATGATGGAAACAGGCATCTTCTCTATTCTGCTGGTGATTGTTCAGGCATGGGATGCGATCAATGACCCCATCATCGGTTCTCTCATCGATAACGACAAGAGAAAGTATAAGATTGGCAAGTACAAAACCTACATCCTGATCGGCGCACTTGGTCTGCTGGTTGGCGGCGCCGCTGTGTTCATGCCCTTCCCTGGTGCCACCGCCTTTGTTAAGGCTGTGCTGTTCATCCTGGGCTATGTGATTTGGGACGCTGCATACACCATGGCAAACGTTCCCTACGGCACTATGCTGAACCTGGTCAGCGAGGATGCCGGTGAGAGAGCGCAGCTTTCCGTATTCCGCTCCATCGGCGGCGCTCTCGGCGGCGTAATCCCCGGTGTCATTCTGAATTTGTTGATTTGGAACAAGGTCACTTTCGATCCCGAAAATCCCACCTGGTTCCTGGATAAGATCGAAATTCCCGAGGGTGCAGAAAGCGCATTCGCCCCCGAAAAATTCCTCAGCAACCCCTTAACCGGCGAAGCCTATAAGGCCGGTGATCAGGTTCTCAGCCCCCTGACCGGCAATCAGATCGAAGTCCTGCTGGGCGAAAAGGTATTCTGGGCGGCTCTGATCATGGGCGTTCTGGCTTTTGTATGCTTTATCTTTATGATCAAGAATATCACCATCCGTGGTAATGAGTACGCACAGCTCAACCAGGAAGAGGGCCAGAAGGTCAGCCTGATCAAGTCCTTCGGCACCTTCATGAAAAACCGTCCCGCTGTCGGCTGCACCATCGCTGCTATGGGTATGTTCCTTGGTATGCAGTCCGCCACCACCGCTAACACGATTATGTTTGCAACCCACTTCGGTCAGGCCCGTCTGTCCAGCCTGATCATGATGGTCGGCTTCCTGCCTATGTTCCTCTTCATGCCCTTCGCTACCAAACTGGTTCGGAAGTATGGCAAGAAAGAAGTCGCTTCCATCGGTTCCATTGCCGGTCTGATCGGCGGTGGCATCATGTGCGTATTCCCCCTGTGTCCCAAGAACATCCAGCTGATCGTTTACATGATCGGCCTGGTCTTCTTCGGTCTGGGCATGGGCTTCTACAACTGCGTTTCCTGGGCTATGATGGGTGATGCCATCGACTATCAGGAGTGGAAGTTTGGCAAGCGCGAGGAGAGCGTTGTATACGCACTGCACTCCTTCTTCCGCAAGCTGGCTCAGGGCGTTGGCCCCGCTGCTGTCATCGCTATCATGGGCACTCCCCTGATCGGCTATGTTTCCGCTCTGGGTACCGTTGGTCAGTCCGCTGAAACCGCAGGAAGACTCTGCTGGCTGGTTGCTGGTCTTTATATGTTCAGCGCTGTTTGCCAGTTTGTTGGTGTTTCTCTGATTTACAACATCGATAAGAAGACCCTCGCTAAGATGACCGAGGAGCTGAACGCTCGCAAGAAGCAGAAGTAATCCTCTTACTATCCTTGCAATGTAGCAATCCCCCCCGGGTTATTCCCGGAGGGGATTTCCTTATAGTCCATTTCCCCGAAGCTCGATGATCTGATCACGCAGCAGTGCCGCGTATTCGTACTCCATCATCCGGGCTGCTTCCTTCATCTGCTTCTCCAGACGGGCGATCTCCTTTTCCTTCTCCGCCTTGGTCATCTTCACGCCGCTGCGTCCCTTCCGCTCCGCCGTAGGAGAGGAAATCTCGATCAGATCCCGAACGGACTTGATCACCGTCTTGGGGACGATGCCGTGGGCCTGATTGTAGGCATTCTGGATATCCCGGCGGCGGGCGGTTTCGTCGATGGCAGCTCGCATGGAAGGGGTGACTTTGTCCGCATACATGATCACCTTGCCCTCGGCGTTCCGCGCGGCGCGGCCGATGGTCTGGATCAGACTGGTCTCGCTCCGCAGGAATCCCTCCTTGTCCGCATCCAGAATCGCAACAAGGCTCACCTCCGGCAGGTCAAGACCCTCGCGAAGCAGATTGATGCCCACCAGTACGTCAAATTTTGCCATTCGGAGATCCCGGATGATCTCCATGCGCTCCATGGCGCCGATATCCGAGTGCATGTAGCGGACTTTGATACCGGCTTTCTGGAGATAGACCGTCAGATCCTCCGCCATCTTCTTGGTCAGCGTGGTCACCAGAACCCGCTCATTTTTCGCGGTTCTGGCGTTGATCTCCCCGATCAGATCGTCGATCTGACCGTCAATGGGCCGCACCTCCACATCCGGGTCTAATAGACCCGTGGGACGGATCACCTGCTCCACCGTCTGACCGGAACGTGTGCGTTCATATTCAGCAGGGGTCGCAGAGACATAGATCACCTGATTGATTTTTTCGTCAAATTCCTTGAAATTCAAGGGGCGGTTATCGTAAGCCGAGGGTAAACGGAATCCGTAATTCACCAGCGCATCCTTTCGGCTGCGATCACCGGCGTACATCGCCCGGGTCTGGGGCAGCGTCACGTGACTCTCATCAATGAACAGCAGAAAATCATCAGGGAAATAGTCCAGCAGCGTAGTGGGCGGTGTTCCGGGCTGACGGCCTTGGATCACCCGTGAGTAGTTCTCAATACCGTTACAGAAGCCGATCTCCGTCAGCATTTCCAGATCGTAGGCCGTCCGCTGGGCGATGCGCTGGGCTTCGATGAGCTTATCCTGACTGCGAAACCACGCCACCTGCTCGTCGCACTCTTTCTGGATCTCCAGCATGGCCCGGTGGAGTTTTTCCTTGGATGCCACATAGTGGCTGGCAGGATAGATGGCCACATGGTCGATATACCGCTCCGCCACGCCGGAAACGGCGTTGATCTCGCTGATCCGATCCACTTCATCGCCAAAAAATTCCACCCGAATGGCTCTTCCCGACCAGTAAGCAGGATAAATTTCCAGAGTATCGCCCCGTAGCCGGAACTTATTTCTGGAAAAGTCCAAATCGTTGCGCTCATAGCGGATCTCCGCCAGTTTTTTCAGAACATCGTCTAAGGGGTATTCCTGTCCTACCCGAAGGGAGATGACCATGCTCTTATAATCGATAGGGTCACCCAGACCGTACAGGCAGCTGACGGAAGACACCACGATCACGTCCCGGCGCTCAAACAGCGCAGAGGTTGCACTATGGCGCAGACGGTCGATCTCCTCGTTGACGGAAGCATCCTTTTCGATATAGGTGTCCGTATGGGCGATGTACGCCTCCGGCTGATAGTAGTCGTAATAGGAAATGAAATACTCCACCGCGTTGTTGGGGAAAAATTCCCGGAACTCGCTGCACAACTGAGCCGCCAGCGTCTTATTATGGGCTAAGACCAGTGTGGGACGGTTCAGTTTTTCAATCACCGATGCCATCGTAAAGGTCTTGCCGGATCCGGTAACACCAAGCAGTGTCTGCTCCCGCAGACCCCAATTTACACCGTTTACCAGGCCCTCGATAGCCTCCGGCTGATCTCCGGAGGGTTTATATTCCGAAACCAGTTGAAATCGATCCATAGAAACACCTCATTCCGGGCGGTAATAGCCCGACTGGACAATGGACACAAAGTCATCGTCCGCCACCACAATATGATCTGCCAGAGAAATCTCTACCGCGTTCAGCGCCGCCGCCACCCGATGGGTGGTCTGCACATCCTCCCCGGATGGCAGCGCCAAGCCGCTTGGATGGTTGTGGGCCAGAATTACGGTCGTCGCGTTATATGCCAGCGCCGTTTCCACGATTCGCCGGACGGGTACGCCGGCAGAATTGACACTGCCTTCGCCCACTTCCACGCATCCCAGAACCTTACACTTGGCATCCAAACAGAGAATGAATACCGTCTCATTCCGACGCCCAAAGAAACGGGGCACCAAATACTTACCGCATTCCTCTACAGACGCCAGAATTCTGGTCTGCATCATCCTGCTGACCTGATAGCGCCGTCCCAACTCTGTCGATAAATTCAGCAGAACCGCCGCATTGTGTCCCACGCCCTTCACCTTTTCCAGCTCGGCGACCGGCGTTTCCAATACCTGCGCCAGTGTGCCAAACCGCTCCAGCAGAGCATGGGCGATGGGATTGGTATCTTGCCGCGGAACCGCATAGAACAGCAACAGTTCCAAAACCTGTATGTCACTAAAGTTATCCAGGCCCTCGGCGAGGAAACGTTCCTTCATCCGCTGCCTGTGACCATCATGGATCGACATAAATTTCACCCCTGCCGTAGAATTTCCTTGCTATTTTCGTCATGATTCGCTAAAATAGGGATTGTATATCAGAACGCGTCGAATGCTTCGGCGCAACAAACTATGGAATCTGGACAAGATAATCACCATGAGGAGGATCGTCATGGCACAATCAAACGATATTTACGGGATGCTGGACCTGATGGACCGTCCCGGTTTTTGCGTAAGGGATCAAAAAATCGTAAAGGTGAATCCCTCCGCCGAGCTGCGTATGCTCACCCCGGGCGAAGACATCGCCCCTTTGCTCCACACCGGCCACACCGAGTATGGCGAGTTTACCGGAGGCTGCCTGTATCTGACCTTGAAGATCGCGGATCAGATCTGGGGAGCTTCCGTCACCCGGATGGGAGATACGGATGTTTTCCTTCTGGAGCAGGAGGAGGATCAGACCGAGTTGCGCGCCATGGCTCTGGCTGCGCTGGAGCTTCGGGAGCCCCTGACCAGCGTCATGACCATCGCTGACGACCTGCTCCCTGCCGCTGCTGCGCAGGTGTCTTCGGAAGCCGTCGAAAAGGTGGCCCGACTGAACCGGGGACTGTATCAGATGCTTCGCATCATCTTTAACATGTCCGATGCCAACCGCTATGCCGCTGCCGCCGCCCCCACCGAAACCAGAAATGTCTGCGCCCTTTTGGAGGACACCTTCAACAGTGCCGGAGAGCTGATCAAGCAGGCAGGACTGAATTTCCGCTTCACAAACTATCCCCAGAGTGTCTTCTGTCTGGCTGACAAAGAAAAGCTGGAACGGGCAGTTCTGAACATTCTGTCCAACGCCATCAAGTTCACCCCCGCCGGCGGCACCATCGATGCCAAGCTGACCAAGAAGGGGAATTTGCTGGTCCTGACTGTGCAGGACTCCGGCGACGGTGTCGCCGAGAGCCTGAAAGGCAACATCTTTAACCGTTTCTGCCGCATTCCCACCATTGAGGACGGCCGGTTCGGCATCGGACTCGGCATGGTGCTGATCCGCTCCGCAGCGGCGCAGCACGGCGGCACCGTACTGGTGGATCAGCCTGAGGGCCAGGGTGTCCGGGTGACCATGACCATCGCCATCCGGGAAAATAAGCAGTCCATCGTCCGTTCTCCGCTGCTGCGCGTGGATTACGCCGGCGGCCGGAATCACCAGCTCATCGAGCTTTCCGACAGTCTGCCCGCCACCGCATTTGACTGCGGCAAATCCAATTGATCCAGGCGCACCGCGTTAAGCGGTGCGCTTATTTTCTTACAGGTAGCGCTTCAGATACTGTCCCGTGTAGCTTTCTTCCACACTAGCCACTTCCTCCGGCGTACCGGAAGCCACCACATAGCCGCCGCCGTCGCCGCCTTCAGGGCCGAGGTCAATGATGTGGTCTGCGGTTTTGATCACATCCAGATTATGTTCAATGACCAATACCGTGTTGCCCGAATCCACCAGCGCCTGCAAAACCTCAATGAGCTTATGCACATCCGCCGCATGCAGTCCCGTAGTAGGCTCATCGAGAATATAGATCGTCCGTCCCGTGGAAATTCTGGCCAGTTCCGTAGCCAGCTTGACGCGCTGAGCTTCACCACCGGAGAGTGTGGTGCTGGACTGACCCAATTTAACATATCCTAAGCCCACTTCCACCAAGGTCTGGGCTTTTCTGCGGATCTTTGGCAGATTTTCAAAGAAATCCACCGCTTCTTCCGCCGTCATATTCAGCACTTGGGATATATTTTTGCCCTTATACTGGACTTCCAGCGTCTCCCGGTTGTATCTTGCGCCCTTACAGACCTCACAAGGCACATATACATCCGCAAGGAAGTGCATTTCGATCTTCACCAGACCATCGCCGGAGCAGGCTTCGCACCGTCCGCCCTTGACATTGAAGGAGAACCGTCCCGGGCCATAGCCCCGGATCTTGGCATCGTTGGTAGAGGCAAACAGATCCCGAATATCGTTAAACAGTCCCGTATAGGTGGCCGGATTGCTTCTGGGCGTTCTTCCAATGGGGCTCTGATCGATGTCGATGACTTTGTCCAGATGCTCCATACCCTCCACACACCGGCATGCACCGGGTCTTGTCCGGGCATGATTCAGCTTACCAAGGAGGGTCTTATTGAGAACCTCGTTGACCAGACTGGATTTACCGGAACCGGACACGCCGGTAACGCAGGTCAACGTCCCCAGCGGAATATCCACATCCACATCCTTTAGATTGTTCTCCGATGCGCCCCGAATCGAAAGTTTTTGGCCGTTCCCCTTCCGTCTGGCGGATGGAATAGGAATTTTCTTCGCCCCGGACAGATATTGACCCGTCACGGACCGCTCACACGCCAGGATCGCCTCCAGCGTTCCCGCCGCAACGATCTCACCGCCGCGGCTGCCCGCACCGGGGCCCACATCCACGATAAAATCCGCTGCGCGCATGGTATCCTCGTCGTGCTCCACCACGATCAGCGTATTGCCCAAATCCCGAAGCTGCTTCAGCGTGCCCAACAGCTTGTCGTTGTCCCGTTGGTGCAGACCGATGGAAGGCTCGTCCAGAATATACAGCACGCCCATCAGTGAAGAACCGATTTGGGTAGCCAACCGAATGCGCTGGCTCTCGCCGCCGGAGAGTGTTCCCGATGCCCGGGAGAGGGTCAGATAGCTAAGACCCACATCCGACAAAAATTGCAGCCGGGATTTAATCTCCTTTACGATCTGCTCTGCAACCAGAGCCATATTGCCCTCCAGCTGCAGTTCATTCAAAAACTTCAATTCCTGCCCGATGCTCATCCGGCAGAAATCCATGATGCCCAAACCGCCCACGGTCACCGCCCGGGCGATATCCGACAGTCGATCGCCATGACAGGCGGGGCACGGAGCCGTGGACATGCACTCCTCCAGCTCCTTCCGGGCCGAATCGGACTGTGTCTCCCGATAGCGGCGGCTGATATTGTTGAGAATACCCTCAAAGGGCTGTTCCAGAACGCCCATGCCGTTGCCCCGGTTGTAGGTCATCCGCAGCTTTTCGCCGCCGGTGCCGTACAGGATCACATCCAGTGCCTCTCTGGGCAGCTCGCTCACCGGGACAGTGAGTGAAAAATGATACTTTTGCGCTAGCGCTTCAAAATACATCCGGAAAATAGAGTCCGTCCTTGCGCTCTGCCAGCCGGAAGCCTGAATGGCGCCGCCGAAAATGGACTTACTTTTATCCGGGATCACCAGATCCTCATCCGCCACCAGCTGGAAGCCTAAGCCCGTGCAGTGGGAGCAGGCGCCGGCAGGATTGTTAAAGGAGAACATTCTCGGCTCCAGTTCCGTCAGACTGATACCGCAGTCCTCGCAGGCGTAGTTCTGAGAAAAGCTCAGTTCTTCCTTGGTGGAGGGAAGTTCGATGGTCACAAGGCCGCCGGAGTGGGCGCAGGCCGTTTCGATGGAGTCCGTCAGACGGCGGCGCAGGCCGTCTTTCAGCACCAGACGGTCCACCACCAGATCGATGGTGTGCTTTTTGTTCTTCTCCGGCTTGATCTCCTCAGTCAGATCGTAAAGGATGCCATCCACCCGGACACGGGCAAAGCCCTGCTTCCGGGCGTCCTCAAACACCTTCTGATGCTCGCCCTTTTTCCCGCGCACCACAGGCGACAGCACAATAAAGCGCGTGCCTTCTCCCAGAGATTCCACCCGGTCCACGATCTGATCGATGGTCTGCCGTGCAATCTCCTTGCCGCACTTGGGACAGTGGGGTACGCCCACTCTCGCCCACAGCAGACGCAGATAATCGTAAATTTCCGTCACCGTGCCCACCGTGGAACGGGGGTTCTTGGAGGTGGTCTTCTGGTCGATGGAGATGGCAGGGGACAATCCGTCGATGGAGTCCACATCGGGCTTATCCATCTGTCCCAGAAACTGCCGGGCATAGGAACTGAGGCTCTCCACATACCGCCGCTGGCCCTCGGCATAGATGGTGTCGAAGGCAAGACTGGACTTGCCCGATCCGCTGAGGCCGGTAAACACCACCAGCTTATCTCTTGGAATGGTCAGATCCACATTCTTTAAATTGTTCTCTCTCGCGCCTTGAATTCGGATATGATCGTTCATAGCAGGCTCCTGTTCAGAAAAATTCTTTATAGATTAGTATACCATATTTCCCCAAGCTTCACAAGTAGTTTTTCAAACATAATTTCGGCATCCATATTTTCTGCTCTGCTGGGAATATTGGTAGTTTGGCATAAGTTTTTTTATTCCATATCCAATTTTTCGGCACAAAGACAGTTGCTTTTTACCATTACCGGATGCTATAATACAAATACAATGTCCCACTATGGTTAGTGGAAAAAATAATATAGAAATAAAGCGAGGTTTTCATTCGATGATTGCTTACGGTGATAACATTAAGATCTTCAGCGGCAACTCCAACCCCGAATTCGCTAAGACCATCTGCAAGGAACTGGGCGTCGATATGGGCAAGGCTGTTGTCAAGCACTTTGCTGACGGCGAAGCTTCCGTCACTCTGGAAGAGACCGTCCGCGGCGCAGACGTTTTTCTGATCCAGTCCACCTGCAAGCCCGTTAACGACAATCTCATGGAGCTGCTGGTTATGATCGACGCCTGCCGTCGCGCATCCGCCGGCCGCATCACCGCTGTTATCCCCTACTTCGGCTACGCCCGTCAGGACCGTAAGGCCAAGTCCCGCGATCCCATCTCCGCCAAGCTGGTTGCCAACATGCTGACCGTTGCCGGTGCAGACCGCATCCTGACCATGGACCTGCACGCCAACCAGATTCAGGGCTTCTTCGACATCCCTCTGGATCACCTGCTGGGCGCCCCCTCTTTCGTTGAGTACTACATGAACAAGTTCCCCGAGGAGACCTGCAACCACGAAGAGGACTTCGTTGTTGTCTCCCCCGACGTCGGCTCCGTTGCCCGCGCCCGTAACTTCGCAAGCAAGGTTCACATGAATCTGGCTATCGTGGACAAGCGCCGTCCCAAGGCCAACGTTTCCGAGGTCATGAACATCATCGGTGATGTCAAGGGCAAGACCTGCATCCTGTACGATGACATGGTGGACACTGCTGGTTCTCTGTGCAATGCTGCCAAGGCTCTGGTCGAGGTTGGCGGCGCCAAGGAAGTCTACGCCTGCGCTACCCACGGTGTTCTGTCCGGTCCCGCCTACGAGCGTCTGGAGAACAGCGTCATCAAGGAAATGCTGTTCCTGAACACCATCCCCGAGATTGCCAACACCGAGAGCGGCAAGATCAAGTTCCTGGACGTGGCTCCCATCTTTGCCCGCGCCATCGAGCACATCCACGGCGGCACCTCCATTGCTGACCTGTTCTGATCCGTGTTCGGCAAATCAAGCGAAAACTGGCTCATCGTCGGTCTGGGCAATCCCGGACGGGAATATGAGAAGACCCGGCATAACGCCGGCTTCCGCGCCATTGATGTCCTCGCAGACAGCTTGGGCTGCAAGATCGACAAGCTGAAATATCAGGGCCTGTACTGCCAGACCACCTACAAAGGCAAGAAACTCTTCCTGCTAAAGCCCCAGACCTATATGAATCTGTCGGGAAAATCTGTGCTGCAGCTGAGCAGCTACTTCCAGATCCCCCCTGCCAGAATCATCGTCATGTTTGACGACATCTCTCTGGAGCCCGGTCGTCTGCGTGTCCGCGCCGACGGCAGCGCCGGTGGTCACAACGGCATCAAGTCCATCATTCAGGAGGTCGGCTCCCAGAGTTTCCCCCGGGTCAAGATCGGTGTGGGAGCCAAGCCCAACCCCAATTTTGATCTGGCAGACTGGGTTCTGTCCACCTTCTCCGCCAGCGAAGAAAAGGCGCTCACCCCTGCTCTTGAATGGGCAGGCGAAGCCGCTTTGGCCATCATTGACCACGGCGTTCCGGAAGCCGCCAACCGCTATAACGGAAAAAAGTAAACATTGTCAAAGCACCACGGAAAGGGGGTATTCGTCCCCCTTTCCGCTTTGCCACGTTGTGGCAAAGATTTTTCCTGTGAGGTGATATCATGCAGCAGCTTTTAGCAGCCCTTCAGTCCATCCCCGAATACCGTGCCGCGTTGGATGCCCTTTCCAAGGGCGAAAGTGCGGCCATAACCGGAATCGGTCAGATCAACCGGTCCCATTTGCTCTCCGGCCTGTATCAAAATATCCACCGGCCCACCGTGGTCATCTGCCAGGACGATATCGCCGCCCGGCGGCTGCAGGAGGAACTGAAATGTTTCTTGGGGCTCACCGCCCCCATCCTTCCCAGCCGGGAGCTGACTCTCTACGATGCCGCTGTTGTGTCCCGTGCATGGGAGCAGAAACGCCTGCGGCAGCTTTTCGATCTGGCACAGGGCAGCACCATGTTGCAAATCATGACATGGGAATCCTTAAGCCAGCGCACCATGCCTCGGATCACCTTGATGAACGCAGCTTTCTCTCTGAAAACCGGCTGCGAATATCCCATCGACCAATTGATCCGCAATTTGACCGCTGCCGGCTACGCCCGATGCGGCATGGTGGAAGGCCCCGGCCAGTTTGCCGTCCGTGGCGGCATTCTGGACATCTACTCCCCCGCCTCAGACCGCCCTGTCCGCGCCGAATTCTTCGGCGACGAGCTGGACACCATGGGTTACTTCGATCCGGACACCCAGCGCCGGACGGAGAATATCGATGAGCTGGTGGTTCTTCCCGTGGGCGAGACCCAGCCCTGCCTCCATGCCGGTGGAATCGATGGTCTGTGCAAGGATATTCATACGCTGATCGCCCGTCAGAAGCGCCGTAAGAACGTCAATGAGGCTTTGATCGCCACATTGACCAAAGACCTTGAAAAATACGAAAACGGGATGAATAATCCCGCTTCCGACCGATATATGGCCCTCATTTATCCGGAAATGGCCACAGCCATGGACTACATTCCGGACAACGCATGGATCGCCGTCTGCGACCAGGCCGCCCTGCGCCGCACCGCTAACGCCCGCTGTGACGATATGGGTATGCAGCTGGACAGCCTCCTGCAGGCCGGCTTGCTTGCCGGTGAGCTGTGCGACTACGTGTGCCAGTGGGAGGATTTCTGCTACAACCTAAAAGGACGCACCGTCATGTATTTCGATGCCTTCGGAGGCACATCCTATCCGGAAAGCTGCCCTCCCAAGCACCTGCTTCCCATGACAGCCAAGCAGCTCCCCAGCTACGGCGGTAACCTGGACACAGCCGCCACGGATCTGTTCCACTATCAGAAAATGGAGTTCGGCAGTCTGGTGCTCTGTGGTTCCCGGCGCCGCGCCGAACTTCTGCAGGAAATGCTCAGCACAAAAGGCATTTCGGCATTTCTGTGCATCCCTCTGACTTCCCTGCCCAAGCCCGGTCAGATCCTGCTCAGTGAAGGAACTCTGCCCTACGGCATGGAATACCCACTTTCCAAACTGGCAGTGCTGACTGAGGGTCAGTTGATTTCCAAGACCGAGGTCAAGCGCCGTCCTTCCAAGAAAACCGGCGCCACCAACCGCCAGAAGCTAAACTCTTTCACCGACCTGACCCCCGGCGACTTGGTGGTTCACGAAAATTACGGCATCGGTCGCTTTGTGGCCATGGAGCAGATCAAAGTGGACAACGCCGTGAAGGACTATATCAAGATCGCCTATCAGGGCAGCGACACCCTCTTCGTCCCGGCTACCCAGTTGGATCTGGTGAGCAAGTACATCGGAGGCGGCGGCGAGGATGCCAACGTCCGGTTGAACAAGATCGGCTCTGACGCATGGCAGAAGACCAAGGCTAAGGCCCGGAAGGCCGCCAAGGACATGGCCGGTGAACTGATCCAGCTTTACGCCGCCCGGAAGCGGCAGTTGGGCTATGCTTTCTCCCCCGATGCTCCATGGCAGCGGGAGTTTGAGGACAATTTCCCCTACCCCGAGACCGACGATCAGCTCCGCTGTATCGCCGATATCAAGCACGATATGGAATCCCCCCAGCCTATGGACCGTCTGCTCTGCGGCGACGTTGGCTTTGGCAAGACTGAGGTTGCCCTCCGGGCAGTCATGAAAGCGGTCATGGATGGCAAGCAGGTAGCGATTCTCGTACCCACCACAGTCCTTGCCCAGCAGCATTATCAGACCGCCGTTGCCAGATTCCGGGGGTTTCCCGTAAACATCGATGTGCTCAGCCGCTTCCGCACACAACAGCAGCAGAAAGCCACGGTGCAAAAACTCCGGGCCGGTGCCATCGACCTGATCATCGGCACCCACAAGCTGCTGCAGAAAACCATCCAGTTTAAGGACTTAGGTCTTCTCATCATTGACGAGGAACAGCGCTTTGGTGTCAGCCACAAGGAGCGGCTGAAGGAGATGTCCAAAGGCATCGACGTACTGACCCTCTCCGCCACCCCCATCCCCAGAACCCTGAACATGGCCCTGTCTGGCATCCGGGATATGTCCACCATCGAAGAGCCCCCGGCGGACCGCTACCCTGTGCAGACCTTCGTCATGGAACACAATAACGCAGTCATCGATGATGCAATTCGCCGGGAAGTGGAACGGGGCGGTCAGGTCTATTACCTGCACAACCGCACCGAGACCATTGACCAGTGCGCCGGCGCACTGCGCAGACGCATCCCCGGCCTGCAGGTAGCCGTTGCCCACGGCCAGATGGGCGAAGATGCTCTGGGCGATGTGATGAATGCCATGTCTGAGGGCGAGATTCAGGTACTGGTCTGCACAACCATCATTGAGACCGGTCTGGACATCCCCAACGCCAACACCCTGATCATCGAAAACGCCGACCGCTTCGGCCTGAGCCAGCTCCATCAGCTCCGCGGCCGCGTCGGCCGCTCTACCCGGCACGCTTATGCCTATTTCACCTATAAACCGGACAAAAATCTGACAGAAATTGCCGAAAAGCGTCTTTCCGCCATCCGGGATTTCGCCGAATTCGGCTCCGGCTTCAAAATCGCCATGCGTGACCTGGAGATTCGCGGCGCAGGCAACCTCTTAGGTGCTGAGCAGTCCGGTCACATGATGAGCGTGGGTTATGATATGTATCTGAAGCTGCTGGACGAAGCGGTATTGGAAGAAAAGGGCGAAGCACCCAAGCTCCCCGACTGCACTGCCGACCTCAATGTCACCGCCAATGTGGACAAAAACTATGTCTCCCGGGGCGAGGAACGGATGGATCTGTACCGCCGCATGGCCGCCATCCGCAGCGAGGAAGATGCCGACGACCTGCTGGACGAGATCGTGGATCGCTACGGTGAACCGCCCAAGGGCGTGCTGAACCTCATCGACATTGCTCTGCTGCGAGCCAATGCCCGCTCTGCCGGCATTCAGGACATCAAACAGAAGGCCGGCGACGTCCTCTTCACCCTTTCCAATCTGAATTTCGAAGCCGTGGGCGCTCTCTGTGCTGACCCCGACTATTCCAAGCGGGTAACCTTCCTGCCCAACGCCAAGCTCCCCACCTTTCGATTGAAGCTTGCAACCGGCGTGGACAGTTTGAAGCAAAGCAAGGCATTTATCGCCAGATATCAAAGCTTTCTGCAAACTTAATATTATGTTAACAGGTTAATTCTTGCTTTTTTTGAAATTTGTGATATAGTATGGAAGATAATTATGGATTCTTAGCTCTTTAGAATAGGAGATGATTGATATGGCAAAAGGTAAGTTTTCTAAGCCCCGCACCCCGGCTCCTCTAGAACCGCCTGTGGAAGAAGTAATCTCCCCGGCATTCCCCAGCGAAACCATGGCCTTCACCCCTGCCGATCTTCCCGAACCGGAGTTTCCGAGTTCCCCGGCACCGGTGGTTAATCCCGACGAAGTGATGTTTGAGGCGGCGATGGCTGAGGCGCAGATGGAGCGCATCACTACCCCTACCATCGAAAGAAATAAAAAAATTCGTATCATCGCCATTTGCTGTGCTGCGCTGGTTGCTTTGGCCGGCATCTTTGGTATCGTTTGGTTCCTGCTCAGCGGCGGAATCGACGACGGCAAGATTCTTTCCAATGTCACCGTGGCCGGTGTTAATTTGGGCGGCATGACCAAAGAAGAGGCCACACGTGCCCTGTACAATGCCACCGCCTATACCTACACAGGTCAGGACATGGTGGTGGAGCTGCCCGAAGGCACGGTGGTTCTCACCCCCGCAGACACCGGTGCCACTTTGGACGTGGAAGCCGCTGTGAACGCCGCTTATGACTACGGCCGCGTAGGTTCTCTGTCTGAGCGCAACGCTGCCAAAGAAAAGGTGCAGACCCAGCCCCACTACATCGGTCTGCTCCCCTATCTGAATTTGGACACAGCTTACATCCGCAGCCAGCTGGATGCCTATGTGGAAACGTTCAACAGCACTTATGTCCCCTCCGGCTACTCTCTGAAGGGTGATATGCCTGCGCTGAATGCGGAAAACTTCGACCCCAACGCTCCCTGCCAGATGCTCTTGCTGGAAGTGGGCAACCCCGGTCGTCACATCGATGTGGATGCGCTGTACAACCAGATTCTGGATGCCTACAGCTTCAACACCTTTACCGTAGATGCCAAGGACTGTGCCCCTGTCGAAAATCCCGCTCCTCTGGATTTGGAAGCAATCTACAAAGAAATCGCAAAGGAACCCGTCAGTGCCACCATGGACAATGAGACGCTGGAGATCGTTCCGGAAGTTTATGGCTACGGCTTCGATATCCAGAAAGCACAGGAACTCATCGACGAATCCGCCGACAACACCACCATCACCATCTCCATGGAGTACATTGAGCCGGAGATGCTCTCCTCCCGGTTCTTTGGCGACGTTCTGGGCGGCTATGAAACCAAGCACACCAACAACGCCAACCGTAACAACAACCTCCGTCTTGCCTGCGCCTCTCTGGACGGTATGATTCTCCGCCCCGGTGACGAATTCTCCTACAACGAAGCTTTGGGCGAGCGTACCAGAGAAGCCGGCTACAAAGGCGCACCTGCATACAACGGCGGCAAAACCGTCGACGAGCTGGGCGGCGGCATCTGTCAGGTGTCCTCCACCCTGTACTACTGTGCATTGCTGGCCGATTTGGAGATCACCGTGCGTCAAAACCACAGCTACATATCCAGCTACATCCCCAAGGGTATGGATGCCACCGTCAGTTGGGGCGGCCCGGAGTTCAAATTCCGCAATAACACCGACTATCCCATCCGTATCGACGCCAAGGTGGAAGACGGTTATGTAAAGATCCAGATCATGGGTGTCGATACCCGTGACTACTACATCGTGATGGATGCAGAGGTTGTGGGATATACCCCCCACGAGGTCATCTACGAGGATCATCCCGTAGACAACCCCGAAGGCTATAAGGATGGCGATGTGATCGAAACCCCCTATAACGGCTATATCGTCAATACCTACCGCTGCCGCTACAGCAAGGAGACCGACCAGGAGATTTCCCGTACCTTCGAAGCAAAATCCATCTACAAGAAGCGCGATAAGATCGTTGCACGGGTCACGGCACCTACCCCCGAGCCCACTCCGGATCCTACAC
>JAGKTU010000083.1 GCA_021153265.1 Clostridia bacterium | reverse complement strand
GGATGGCCCGGACCCACTCCATGGACTTGTCCCGGGTGGCCCGGTCAAAGATCCCGGTGACCTCCAGCCCCGCCTCCTGCTGGAAGCGGATGGTGCCCAACTGAGAGAGCCTGCCCCAGTCCCCGTCGATTTCCCCTGCGTAGCAGCCCAGGAAACGAAGCTGCCACTGCATTTGTTTGATGTTCATAGTTATGACTCCTTTGAAGCGGCACCGCCCCGAAGGACGGTGCTTTGTTCTGCTTTCTCTTCATAATGCGGATTACTCCTTTGCCGCCATCATAACGCAAGCCAAAGCCCAGCCGATACTTGCAGACAGCGGAATAACCCAGATTAAATGCAATGCGTTCATCATGTAATCTCCTGATTGACCGTCACGATCAGGTTTGCACCCTTTGCGGGATTAAGGCTTATGCGGAGATAATATTCCGTGTTCGCAGTAAGACTCGTATTGTTGGCGGTAAACATCGTAATGAGAGTGCTTCCATCGTCCAGCGTTTCGGTTGTGCCAACAGTACCGTCAACATAGGCTTCGGGGTAATCGGCTTTAGCAAGGGCAAAGCTTGTATTGTAGAAATTCAAGTAGTTACCGGCTTTACCGCTTACATGTGTCCATCCGCCTACGATTTTAATCCGAATGATATCGCCATTTTTGAACTTGATGAAGCCTGTATGAGTAGCCTCCGCAATCGCCGTATCGCTAACACTACCCGAAGAACTCAAGCGATAACCGTCCTTATAGCCAGTACCGTTATAAACACTTCCGTTGCTATCGATGGAGGTCGGCACAAGGTTGGTATAAGACACTACAGGCTCGTCAGGCTCAACAATAGAACTTACTGTCACAGCGCAGCTTGCGTAACCGCTACCGCACTTTGCGTAAATGGTGCAACTTCCGTCCGCCACGGCAGTGATAACGCCATTCGCAACGGTTGCAATCGTCGTGTCGGAACTATACCAGTAGATATCGTCCGTAGCATTACTCGGCGTTTTGGCAGCTGTCAAGGTTGTGGAACTACTCTCTGCCTTGTTGATGGTCAGCTCTGTTTCACTCAAGGTAACCGCAGTTCCGGGGATGCCGTTGGTGATCTGGCTGTCGCAATACACAAGGCGGTCACGAATGAAATTACGCAACTGCTTGATGTTACAAGTAGAGCCTTGCGGAATGGTAGGATAGGCTTCCAGATCCTCCTCATACAGGTCATTGCCGATAACATCGGTGAAGCGTTCAAAATGCGTGAACATATTAGCCGGAGAATATACCGTCTTTCGCAGTTCAGCATATCGTGCCTGAATTTCAGTCCAGAAATTTTCTTCCAAACGCTCCCACAGCAGACTGAACTTGTCCTGATAATCTTCCGGGCATTTGTAGGTTGTGGGAAGGAATTTCTCACCAGTCCACCACAGGCCGAAAGTGCTGTCCATGTCATAAGCACCGCACCGCCAGACTTTACCGTCATAGGTTGCGAGAAGCATATTCAAAGACAAGCTATCAATATTGCAAATCACATACTGGTGAATGTAGTAGTCAATGGCAGACTGTACATCCAGATATGCACCAATGCCAGAACGGAAAGCAGTGCCATTATTGTTCATGACAAAGGTAATCAGGTTGTTCAGACTGGTTTTCAAGGCATCACTGTTTGTGCCTACTTCAACAGTCCAATGCGACTCGTCCACGCCATTCCATTCTTTTCTGAAATTACCGGAATTGACCACGGAACTTCCTTGGTCACCTTCATTCGCCAACAGAAAATGATTGGGGTTGTCCTCGTCCAGTCCCCACATCCAATCATCCTTGCCGATGTTCCATGTGTAAACGCCCTGATAAGTGCCGTTGACATACAGCTTGACAGGGAAACCATCGACAGCACCGTTTCTGGGGCTGTTGCGCAGCTCTTCGGGCAAGGCGTCGTAATCACTTCGAGACGCCACCACCTCAGACCAAAGGTTTGCGCCAACGATGTTTCTGGAGTGAGTGTGGTCAATGAAGTTTGCCTTCAACACATACTTGTGTGTTTTGTGTCCCCAGTCCTTAAAAGCCATTTTCACTTTGGATGCTCTTGCTTCATCGGAATACATCTTGATGGTGAAATTTTTCTTGGGCTTGGACAAGGAAGAACGCCCCTGATATTTAATCAGAATATACGCATGGAACTGCTTTGTTTTGGAACGGTAGTCCAGTTCCATGTTGACCTCGTTCTTGTCCTTGGTCATATTGGAAAACTCGTCACCAGTCAAAAATACCTTTGGCATATCATCGTCAGCGGGTTCAATTGCATCAATAGCAGGAACATCGATTGTAACTGCACCAGTCTGACCATTGACGGAAGTCACCGGGTACGGAGGAGGATTATTTGCGCTGTACTGTTTCACATTGTCCACATTACCCAGACCAACTTCGGATTTACTGTAAGAAGGTTTCGTGGGTTGCTTCGCCCAACTGGGAACTGTGGGGTCGTTTTCCTCAGTCAGATAATTGCCCTTGGGTTGATAGTTTGCAAGGCTGTTGCTGACCGAATCAATCAGACCTTTCAGAACCACGCCCTGTGCCGCACTCAGTGGCTTGTTGGTGACGTTTGTAGTCAGATTGTTAATGATATCAGAAACGCTGACCTTGGACGTTGTGATGGAATCAATCAGCGACTTGTTGCTTGTGATGTAAGCCACAATCTCGGACAGCTCGTCCAAAGTCTGATTGTCGGAATCAAAAAACGCTGTCAGACGTTCATTGATTGCTTTCAGTTCCAGACGGATATCACCGTGGGAATCGTCTGCCGTGTTATGCTGAGATACCGCAGCTGTAGCAGTACCCTTGGGGTCTGCACCAACTTGTTCCGCTGTCTGGTTGGGCGGTGTGTAGGTTTCGGGCAGTGCTCCCACTTCCTGTGCGCTGGGCATCCAGTTATCCGGTCTGGCTCCCACATCGGAAGCACTCAGTTTCACCGCTCCGGTCTTGTTATTAACGGACTGAACAGGAACAGACGGAATCTCAGATTTCAGCGCATAGTTGCCGGAAGGCTGTGCGCCGATATCCTCGGGCTTGGTGGGGATATCACTGGTCTTAGCGTAACCTTCGGGAACAGCGGTCAGATATTCGCCCTTCGGCTGATAGTTTTGCTGTACCCACTGTTCCTTTGCGTAACCAGTCAGGTCAACATTCCCACCAGAATCCCCAGTTCCAGCCTTCCCCAGAACCTCATTCACCGCCGCCACAAGGCTGGACTTGTCCTCGGTCTCCAGCTGCTCCAGATCCCCGAACCGCTGATCCAGGGCATCCAAATGCTTCCGGATATCCGGGTGGCACTGGTCATCGATCTCGCTGTGCTCCCGGATGGCTTCTTCGATCCGCTGATCCAGCGCATCGAGGTTGATGCCGCCACCGCCTCCTCCATTCTGCGCCGCTTCCTGGGCATACTTTTTGGCCTGTCCCGCCCAGTATTCCGCCCCCGACTGACTTTGGATTGCCATTTGCAGGGCCAGCTGGGCTTCGTCGCTGGCATCCTCCGCAGCCTGACGATGGAATTGTGCCCCCTGTTCAGAAAGAGCCGCTGCCTGCTGGGATCGCCCCGCTTCCCGGGCGGAGCTTTCCGCCACCTGGGCCGACAGCTCCGCAGCCTTTGCATCCGCCCGGGCATCCGCAGCCTTCTGTTCAAAATCCTGCCGGTGCAGTTCCAGCTCTCCGATGAGCACCCGGCTCTCCAGATTCCGCAGTTCGCTTTCCCGGATCACCTGGGCGGCATCGCCGATGAGCTGGGTCAGGGCGTCGACCTCCGTCTCGGACTGGATCACATCGCCGTCCCCCAGGGCAGGCTCGTGAACCAAAAGCCCGAACCGGGCAGAGGTGAGCAGACCGTCATCGGCGCCGTAGAGCCTGATTTCGCAGTCACAGTATCCCGCCGCCGCCAGGGTCTGGGGGGTCAGGTCATATACGATGGTGTTCCCCAGGATCCGGCAGGGATTGGCGATAAAGGTCCCGTCGGGCTTCGCCGCGGTAAATACGGCATAGCATTCTTCGGTAATGGAATAGGGCGCATCCCCATCCGTCAGGGAGATCCAAAGGGTCCGTCTGGTATCCCCCAGCTTCCCCTCCAGCACCACCGGCGAACAAGCCTGCTGCACATCCAGAGAGAGCTTGTAATTGCTGCTGTTCATTGCGTAATTCCTCCTTTCTGCCCAAACATAACACACCCGGAGGGATAGGGGTAATCCCCCCGGGTGCTTTATTATTTCTTGGGTTTGTTTTTGTTGATGGGCGGCTCCCGGTTCTTATTATTCCTTTTCCTTCCCGTCAAACAGATCGTACAGTTCCTTCGCCTCGGATTCCCCGATCTTTAGGGTATTCTGGAAATAGTCCAGGATTGCCTTTTTCTTGCCCTTGCCCTCGGTGTCCTGGTACTTTCGATAGGCCAAAGCAAATTGACCCGATCCAATACCCATCTCCCGGGCGGCATCGTACTTTGCCTCCAGCTTATCGTCCATAAGGGCCCGGAGCGCAGTGTCCTTGTCTTTGTCGGACAGCTTGGAATCTCCCGTGATGGCTTCGATCTTTTGAATGGGCCTCACGTTGGTATACCCATCCTCTGGATTCAGCTTGCCCAGCACATCCTCCACATGGGCTGCGGTCTTGGGATCAAGGTCTTTGTACCTTGTAACCATGCTTTCGTTCCAGTCAGCATATTCCGGGTTCTTGACCTGGAAATCCCAGTAGGCGATTTTCTCTGCCGCCTCATCCTCCGTATCGCCGTGATACTCGATCCGCCGTCTGATTGCCTCGTCAGCGGAGATGTCCCCAGACAGGTACATATTTTTGATATTTTCCTTGATGACGTGCTTCACGATACCCTCGGCAGTGTTGCCCTTGATCTCTGCCATCCAGTCGGAGCTGAAGCCCTCCCGGCCAAGCTCCTCGATCTGGGCGCTTTCTTTTGCGTATTGGTAGGCCAGCGACACTGCCTTGGCTTTGTAAGCATCCGGCAACCCGTCGTACAGCGAGGAATCCACCATCTTCTCGATGATCTGCCGCTGGGTCTGTCCCTGGGTTCTGGCCAGTGCCACATATTCCTCCGCAGTCAGATATCTGCCGTCGTATTCCTTCTCCGGCGTGGAGGGGAATACATTTACATCACTCTGCACCTCATTCAGCCGTGTCAGCTCCTTGGATACAATGTCCTTGGTTTCCTTGCTGATATAAGAGGGCGAAAGCATATTGTAGATCAGGTTCAGCGCAACCGTGGGATTCTCCTCCTCCTCACCCCAGGCATTGATAAAGGGAATCTGGTTGTAGTCCCAGACGGGAGTTTTGGCAGAAGCCTTACCCAGTGCGCTTTGCAGCCACCCGGGTGCTGCCCCATCCTTATCCACATAGGTGCTTCTTCTGGAGTCCTCAACACCTCTCTCTATCTGTCCCAGCATAGAATTAGTAAATCCCTGCGTCAGGTAGCTTAAAGATGCGCTGATAGCAATTTGCATCAGATTATTCTCCGAATACTGAACGTTCTCCAAAGTATCATTCAAACCCTGCAGCATGGACATCTCCACCATCGGGTCTGCCAGAGAAGTAAAGGCAGATTCCAGGTCTTTGAACTGGAAACCATTCTCCTGATACAAATCGAGCATCTGCGCACCCATAAACATAGGAATCACCGAGGGAGACAGGAAGTCCACCGTGAAATACATATCTCCGATATGAAACGCATAATTCTGCTGTCCGTTTAAATCCTCGAATTTATCCAGTTTCTCGTCATCATCCGGGCCGCCGATAAGCACGCCAATGTTTCTCAGCAGCATACCCAGTGCAAAAAGCCCAGTTCCCGTTATCGTTTTTGCCCAGCTCTCCACGATCTGTGCGCCGGTAATCTGCTCACCGGATTTTGCAATCCTGCCCAATAATCCTTTGTTGTTCACCAGTCCGGAATGTCCCATGGCACCGTGCAAGCTGATTCCGAGGGAATTCAGGATTCCCATTGGGCTGTATTCCTCCGCCCGAACCAGCATATTTGCAGGGGTCTTACGGAATGGAACCGTTCCCTCAGAAAGCACTCTTCCCACAACAGGTGTAGTCGGTTTTCTTCCCAATGTGGAAACCCACCCAGATAGCGTGTTGGTGTCCCGGAACGTCGCTTCCTGCGCCTGCTGTACCGCATACACCCGGGCATCATCCAGCAGCGCAGGGTCTACGGCAGAAAAGTCCCCGGTCTTTACGCCATGAGCCTGTAGGTAATTGGCCAACGCATGACCGTAGGCAGCCTTGGAAAAGATAACGTCACCCTTATCCATGGCCCAGTTTGTCAGCTTGCGATACCCTTCCAGCGGAAACAGCAAACCATTGACTCCCTTGGAGTACCATTTACCCTTCTTCACACCGAAGATACGCTGTTTTTCCATGACACCCTTTGCAAATTCTGCGGACTGCGCCCTCTGGTCATTGTATTTACCACCATCCAGCACCAGCGACTCTACAGTATCGAAGTCATTCTTTGCCGCTTTCAGCAATTCCCGGTTATTGGCCAGCGCCTTCGTCCGGTTGAATTTCCCGCCGGATGCTTTGTAAGCAATCTGCTCCAATCCGACAGCCACCATATCCTTAAACCTTGTGGTAGTCATCATAGCAACGTTGCCGATCACATTTCGTACTTGTGTCCGAAGGTTGCCCAGCATATTCACATAGCGCAGAGCCGTCCACTTGTCCATAAAGGTGGAGGGGATCTGATCCGCCACATCTTGCTGGATCTGCACCATGATCGCGTCCCGCTCTTCTTCGGTCTTTGCCTTTTGGTACGCCTGAACAAGTTCCTCATTAAGCTGGATATCCACCTGAAGACGCATATCCTTGACCATCTGCTTGATACTCCGCCGCACCATATACAGCTTGTCCTCCGGCTGGAGCTGCTTCAGAATTCTGGATGCCTGCAATCCCTGGGCTGTAGTCGTATTCAGGAACTGATAGTCATACAGGATATCACGCCAGACCTTTTTATTTCCGGCCTGTGCCGCATTGTTCAGAAGCACGGCACCTCTGGCGAACATATCCGCACCGGATTTGCATTTGATGACATCATCGTGCCATTCCCGCAGGGCATCCTCCCATCCTTCATTTTCCAGCCATTCCCTGGCTTTCTGGGTTGTCTTATTGTTGGTGAGAGGAATGTACGTCAGACCGCCCTGGACCACCTCAGCATCGATTGCATCCGCCAGCTCGTCCGTGGTAACGCCCGCCCCCTTGACCGTCCGGGCAGCAAGAGAAACCTTGTTCTTCCCGTCTGTGGACACCGGCAGGCTGTCATCCCGCACAGCTTTTTCGCCATGTTTGATCGTACCGTACTTCTTTTGCATTTCTGCAAGTACGCGTTTTCTTTCCCGGTTCAGAATCCGCTCCAGGGGCTTTTCACCCTCCAGCCGCAACAGCTTCTTGTCGTAGATGTCGATACGATTAGCGGTTTTTATAGCTTCATCCTTGAGTCTTCGCCGTTCTTTAACATCCCGAGGCTTCTTGGAGCCTTCCAAGGCAGCGAGCTTCTCTTTATACCCGGCCAGCTCCTTCTCATACCCATCCAGCTTCCCGATAGCCTCCCGATACTCCGCCAGCCGCCGCTTCTCGCTCTCATCCTGCACCACCGAATCCAGCGCATTGGCAAGCAGAGAACGGTTGGAGACGGATTCGGTGTCACGGGTAGAATAGCGGATGTCCGGGTTTGTTCCATCAAAGGTACCGATATTGTCTGTGGCACTTTTGATTTGCGTAGAATCAAACACAACATAATCCGTTGCTGGTTTTTTTGATGCAGATTCATTCCAATCCGCATCACCCATACCACCTTCATCCACGATGTTATACGCAATCATGCCGTCGTATCCGTTATTCTTTGCATACAGTGCATGCTCATTTACATCCATCCCATTTACTTTGTCCGACCAGATATGGCCTTCAAAATCTACAGTATATGGGTTTCTGATATTCAAATAGACAGGGTAGATTCCGCCTTGGTAAGCATGCCCTCCCGGCTTTGCTATCTGCTTATAACCTGTATATGAATATCCCACATCTGCATCATCTGTACAGAAATGTGCACCTGCGGGTGCCTTAGAATGCTTAACCGCAGCACCATCAAATACACTGAAATTTTTATAGCTTCCGTGATAAACAACCTTTGGTGTACCGTCCGAATTCACAACCTTGCTGGCGTTATGAGGATGGTTCTGCCAGTCTCCAAACCAGCGTTTGAATTGCTGTGATTCAGTAACAGAAGAAATTCGCATCTTGACACGTGACCTTACATCTGTTACACTGTGAATAAAGCCATCGAGTTCTTGGGCAGTGCTGGATATTAGATTTCCAGTGGGTCGCAAGAATTCGGCGGCTTTTTCTTTGTTTATGTAATATACACTGTAATTATTTTCGCTGTCTTCATTAAGGGCATTAACAAGTCGCTGAATTGTATCCGTATTTCCGTGGACAGAATGCAGCCTGTTTGCATCGATTTCTGTGCCATTGATATACCCTCTTGAATTAATATTCACAGGGACCAATGTCTTTTTGCCGTTGATTTCCATATCGATTAGCACATCAATGGAATACTCGGATGCTTTTTTTTGCCATAGCTGTCTGTCTTGAATGATTGCGACAGGATCTGCAATTCGGTCAGGTATCTGAGCCAAATCTGTTTCGGATAAGAAGTGATCCTTCGCACGTTCAGGGTTCTTTTTATACGATCCATCCAGTGCATAACTAACATGAGACCGATCCATAACCAAAGGTAGTTGAGCAAGTCCGATTTTGGTCAAAACATCCGGGGTCTTTCCCAACATGAATGTATCGCTTTCTGGGAATGTCCCGCTTTTGTAGTCTTTAAGTTGCTGTAAAAAAGGCTTTGTAAAATCGTATTTAACGTCATCCCCCGCCTCCTTAGCAGAAAACAGATCCACCCCACCGCCTCCGGCGGTGTTTTTTTGTGCCCGGTAATTCTCTCCCGCAACCTTCAGCGCCTCGGCGAACATCTGCTGGATCTTGTCAAAGGTCTCCAG
>JAGKTU010000082.1 GCA_021153265.1 Clostridia bacterium | reverse complement strand
CAATCCAATTTCTTGGTCGTATACGTAGCCACGGTAGCGCAGAGGATTAATCACACCGAGGGTATCAGCAAGCGTTCCGGTGGTGCTCAGAATGTTGCCGTAGGGGTCATATTCGTACTCTGCGACAACTGCACCAGTTCCGTCCACGATGGACATTACGTCACCCTGCACGTTGGTGATGTAATAGTAGGTCGTGCCGTTGTGCTTCAGCGCATAGGGCTGTCCGCTGGTGGAGTAGAAGAAGTCGAGGGTATTACTTCCGTAAGTCTCCCGGAGGAGTTTACCGCTGGCGTACACGTAGGTATGCTTGACTCCATTAACCAGCTTGCTGACCCGGATACCGGCATGGAGAATCCATGCCGGTATTGGGTTATGGAGGGGTGTTTGCGATACTACTCAGCCGCCGGAGGCCATCATACTGCATGGTCAGGGTCTGCCCGGTGGCGGTGGTGTGGGTGTTCAGGGAGCCATCTTCCTCGGAATTATAGGTGAAGCCCTCTTCGTAGAGGGTGCCGCCTACCTGCCATGCCTGATAGACAGGGCGGTTCACCTCGTCATAGGCCTGCCGGGTGCGGAGAATGGAAACATTATTGTCCAGCCGCTCGCCGGAGATCAGCCGCCCCAGAGAATCGTAACCATAGAGGTAAGTGGTGGTGTTGCCGTTCTCCGTGGCAGTGACGCTGTAGAGCGCGCCCTCGCCGGTATAGGTATAGGTCAGCACCAGGTCGCCGGGATAGGTGGCGGCCTTTTCCGGGTCAAGGTGGCCATAGGTGGCGGTTTTCACCCGGCCAAGATGGTCGTAGGCGAAGGTCACCGTATTGCCGTTGGCATCGGTCTGCTTCACAAGATAGCCGTTGTTGGGGGCGTATTCGTAGGTCGCAAGACTGCGGTTGCCCACCTTGATGGACAGGTTGTTGCCGAATGCATCGTGGGTAAAGGAATAGGTCTGGGTATTGGATGCATTGTCGGTGCGCTGGATGGTTTTCAGGTTTCCCTTATCATAAGTATACAACAAATTCGCAGTATTCGCAATACCCGTTTGTGCAACCCGGTTAAAACCGTCATATTCTGTGGAGGTTACCGTGCCGTTGGGGGCGGTAACCGAGGTGGGCAGGCCCAGCATCAGACTGTCCGCGGTACCGTAGGCGTAGGAAATGGTATTGCCGCTGGCATCGGTGACCGTTTCGGTGCGGTATCCGTCGGAGGAATAGGTCGCAGAGGTCACGATCTTCTTGCCGCCGGAGCCGGAGATGGTGGTGGAGAGCAGATGACCCATGCGGTCGTAGCTGTAGCTCTCAGTGGTCAGGCCGTTGGTCACGGAAGATGCGCGGTAGGGGTTGTTGGTGTTGTTGTAGTTGTAAGTATAAGTGCCGTTACCTGCCGTGACGGTCTGAAGGAGAAGCTTGGAAACCGAGTAGGTATTCACATCTGTGCCCTGCCCGGTGGCGGTGACAGACAGAAGCAGACCATTTTCGTCATAGCGCATGGCCTGTGCCACTTCCTGGATCAGGGTGATGTTGTCAAATTTGGCCGTGTTCACATTCTTCTCGTAGGTGCAGACAATGCGGATGGTGGACACGGTTTTGGTGGGTTCCTTGGGGATGATGGCATAGCTGACGAACTGCCAGGTGGTCACATCCGTATTGAAGGGGACGTAGTGGTACTCCGTTGTGCCATCGGAATAGGTCAGCATCGCCCGAAGACCGCACTGTTTTACGGTGTCCTGCGCCGGGTCAGCGGCTGTGTTGACCGTGTCGGGGACAGCATTTGCCTCGACCCAGCCGGCAAGCACATAGGTCTGGCTTCCGGGGAGGTTCACAGGGACATCCTGATAGGCCAGGGCATCCGTTCCGGCAGGATCACCGGCGATGTCCAGCGTACCGGCGGAAATGGAGTCTTCTGCACGCTTTGTCCAAGCGGAGTCATCATTCATACCGCCGTTTTCCAGCATGTTGTAAGACGAGGGGGCTTCGCCCTGTTCCAATTGGAAATCATCGGCGTAGAACGTGCCGGTTGCGCCTTCCCGGTAGATGGAGAGGGTGTGCGTGCCGTTGGTTTCGGCTGTAAACGTTACGCTGAGTCGCACCCAGCCGTTGCCAAACGCAGAGGAATCAATGAACTCCGTGTTTACTACGGTTGCATAGGCAATGGGGTTGCCCGACCATGCCTTGCCGCTATCGTCGGTGACCTTCAGGTAAATGCCCTTCCCGGTGAAATTCATCCCGGCGGTATTTACATAGCCGGAGAATGTATATGTCTTACCGGCGGTGAGTGTTACCGAGGTGGTTTGCGCGCACTGCACGGTGGCTGCGTTTTCTGTTGTGCCGACCAGAGCATTGAATCCGGTTCGGGTCTTGGCAGTGGATACGGCTGTGCCACTATGGGTCCAGCTTCCGCTTTCAAAACCTGCGTTGGAAAGGAGCTGCTCCGCAACAATTCCTGTGGATGCGCTCCTCAGGATACGGTTGTTGGTTTTGCCTGTGGTATCCTGCTCGGTATAGACCACATTGGCCGCGCCGCAGATATTGAGATCATTATCGGTGACGTAGGTATTGATAGTACGACCGGAAAAATCGTACAGATAGTTGCAAAGGAGATCATCGGCAGTTTCGTGAAGCCGGTCCGGACCATGATCACGATAAACCGTATGTCCCATACCGGGATAGCTTACCGTAACCGCTGCACCGGCAGTATCGCCCACGGATTCTCTGTAGCCGGAGATCCGCCCCTGAGAATCGTAATCGAAATTAACTGCATAGCCACTTTCCACATCCGTCAATTTCGTGACTCTGTGGCCGGTGTAATCATACTGTGCCAGAACGGTATCGTTCTTTTTTACACTGGCCAGGTTGCCGCTGCTGTCGTACACCAAAGTATACACATTTCCTGCCGCATCCGTAACAGTGGTCAGAACATTGTCGTCGTAGACCAGTGTCGCCAGTGTAATTTCCGTGCCGTTCTTATTTTTCTGTGTAGGGGATCGAACGGTCGGTGAGAGTCTTGGGAGCGAGGGGAGCGCTGCCGGTGGCAGAGGAAGCGACCCGAGCGAGTGGCAGCGGTCTGTATTTTCAAGGCGGCTTTGACCGCCGCCGAAAATACAGGGCACCGCAACAGAACAACGGCACCAAGAAAAGCGAGACCCCGTCGGGGTTTCGCTTTTCTTATTGTGAGGATAGGGACTCGAACCCATCGAATGCAACGCGGATGAGCGTTGCCGCCGAGGGCTCGACCGAGGCGAACCATTATTTTTACCCATAGGGCAAAAATGCAGATCGAGTCCCGTCAACGGCACCATTTTGCACCTCTTTTGGAGCCGTATTTTATCCTCCAAACAGACAACACAATGCCGATGAGGGTAATGCATCCCAGCAACACGTTGCGGATGATCGTCCGAATGCTTACTGTGGGGGCAGGGATGATACATTCTTCACCCTCCACCGTGATCCGCCAGACGGTGTTTTTTCGAATTTCGTAGCCTTCTGACGATGACGTGGCATAGAAATCCAAACCCTCGGGAAGCTCGCTCAGGTCTGACTTCTTCAGAAAACGGTCGAATTCTCCGTTGTTCAGAACATATACGTTGCCGACCTTGTCCCGGACATAGGCCGTTTCCCCGGATGCTGCAAGGGAAAAGCATCCATTATTATGGCAGTCAAAGAACAGGGTCTGCCGATAAGTGCCGCTGAGGTCATACACCTGCACGATGCCTTGCGTGGGATTGAGAAGCACATACAGATGCTCTCCGGCTTCGACCACCGTGTCTGCGTCCATTTCCAGCGCTGGGTATTCGCCGGATACCGCGGGCGTTGCGTAATAGGGCTTTGGATAAGGCTTCCCCTGGGTCAGACAGACCACCAGACCAAAGGCAATCACGAGGAGCAGGGCGAAAGACTCATATTGCTTATCTGACCATGTGAATATACGTTTCATGTGCGGCACCTCTTTCTAATTTACAGTATAATCTAAATTAAAACCGAATTCAATATGGAAAAAAGCCCTGCCGGGAGACAGGGCAGTTATGATTGGATCACCAATCTCCGGCAGGCGTCGGCAAGGGAAATTAAGGTACTGCAGCAGAGCATGGTGCAAAGGGAGCGGAAGGCCTGCACACTGTGGATATGGAGAAACGGCCGCATAAGGGGAATCTGCGGTTTCTACGTAGGCAACGGGATCGAGATGGAAATTGTATCAAATTGTGTAATATATGACAGAAAAGCCAGCCCGTTGGGGCTGGCTTTTCTGTATCTGATGGGGCGGAACATGGTTCGTTGTCAGCGGCTGCTGCGCCACTTATTGTAATCTGCGACGTAATAATACCATCCGGGTTCGATCAAAGGATCCAGGGTGGTGCAAAACTGCACCTCGGGTGGATCGGTGTGGTTAATGGAATAGGCAACTCCGCAATTGATATCTTTGATGCCCCACCATTGCACAAAATGGATGGTGTTGCCGCTTTTTGAGATGCTATAGTAGTTTCCGTCGGATATCAGGGCGGAAATTGCATCCAGAACAGATTCGTCAGTAATGGTGATCTTCCCCAAATCCGCAGTAGCCTCGCCGCTGGCATCCATGATGTAGAAGTCTTCATACCCGGAATCCACCATATAGTCCACAACCGTCTGAATTTCCGACCAGTTGTCCCAGAAATGGCTTTCCACAGCTTCCTGTTTGGGAGGGATGTTATTGCCGCAACCGCTGAGGGAAAAACACAGCAGAAGCACGAGAATGAGGGAACAAATGCGGTGCAAAACAGGATACTTCATAGTTGCAGTCCTCCTTTTCAGCGGCAGTAATAAGTAATAACTTGCTTCCTTCTGATATTGTAGCTAAAATGTAGAGCGAAAGCAATAGTGTGATTTGCATATTAATCCAAGCTTAAAGAACAGTAAACTGCCCTGCCTCCCGGCAGGGCAGTTTTATTGGTTCGGTTCAGCTGGGGCTGGATTGTTAATATCAGAGGGAGATTCTTAAGGCTCGGGGTCGATGACATATGTCAGCCACGCTTCTGCCGTACCGGCATTCAGCCGGTAAACCGTGACAGACCGGAATCGGGATAGGCTGTTTTCGCACACCACCAGCTCGTATTTGCCGTTCTGGTCCAGATCGGCAACAAAGATCGTCAGATCTTCTTCCGCGCAGGGGTAATTCTCGTCACTTTCGATGTTGTAGGAAGTGCCGCCCATGGCAACGGTGATGGTGTAGTCGAAGTGCTCGCCGTATTCCTCGGGATTTGCTGGGGTAAATGCCCAGGAAACGGTATCCACCTGTCCATCCCCATCCAGATCGGCGGAAATCAGCTTGTCTCCCACGGTCATGTCAGCCGGGAGCAGGGAAACGCCGGTGTAGGTGCCTAAGTAATAGCTTTTTTCACCGGGCTGACTGTCCACCTCGGCACATACCGCAATCGACTCATCAATAGGCCGGTCTGTGCAGGTCAAACCGTCGATGCCGGTCTGGAAAGTCATGCCATTGGCATTGATGAAGGTGAATTCCTGGGCAGTATCCAGAATATCGGAAGAAACTGCCTCATTTTGACAATCTAAGTAATCGGAAAGGGGCTTGCCGTTATAGAGATAGTCATCGGCGAGTTTCAGTTCCCCGGAGTCGATGGCGCACAGCACATAGGCGTGGGTGTCGCCCTCGATGCCATCCAGAAAGAGAATGGGATAGTTGGATGGAACTTGCGTGGGGGATTGGGGCTGGCTGTCCGCTGTCTGACAGGCGCTGAGGGAAAAACACAGCAGAAGCACGAGAATGAGGGAACAAATGCGGTGCAAAACAGGATACTTCATAGTTGCAGTCCTCCTTTTCGGTGGCAGTAACAAGTAGTAACTTCTTTCTGACATTGTAGCTAAAATGCAGAGCGAAAGCAATAGTGTGATTTGCGTATTAATCCAAGCTTAAAGAATAGCAAACTGCCCTGCCGGGAGGAAGGGCAGTTTTTATTGGATCACCAATCTCCGGCAGGCGGCGGCAAGGGAACTTAAGGTGCTGCAGCAGACCATGGTGCAAAGGGAACGGAAGGCCTGCACACTGCGGATATGGGGCCAATGGTGTTCCGGGATGGGGTTGAGCCAGATGGTGCGGCCGGCAAGACGCTTGGCTTCCTGCAATGCTGCCAAGGCCCGGGGCTGGTCGATGGTCTTGGTGTCGGAGAGGATCAGCAGGGTAGTGGAGGCGTTGAGGACGGCAGGGGACTGGGTACAGAGCTTCTGCAGCGCAGAGCCTAAGTCCGTGCCTTTGCCATAGATGCCGCAGCTGCGGACATAATTGCGGAATAAGTCCATATTCTGCAGGCTGAAAGCATCGGCTTCGTAGAGTTCTTCCGAAAAGAGGAACACCCGGGAGCTTTCCGACATCTGGTTCAGCGACTGGATGAAGCGCAGAGCAAACTCCGAAAACTGCACCATAGAGCCGGATACGTCGCACAGCAGCACCAAATGCTTCTTCCGGCTGCGCTTTTTCCGGTAGCGAAGCTGGTACAGGCTGCCGCCGGTCTCCAAGCCCTTTCGGATGGTGCGGCGGAAGTCCAGCTTGCCGCTTCTGCCCTTGCGCTTGCGCTTGGCGGTGAGTTCGCCGGTGATTTGCCGGGAGATGGTCTGGATGATGGAGATGGCTTTGGGAATCTCCGTGTCCTTGAACCGGGAGATGTCCCGGAAGAGAAGTCCCACCTCCGGGTCGGCGGCTTCCGCACCGAGGGCGGCATCCTCCAGCAGCATCTGCTGCTCCAAGAGGGTCTTGGCGAAGACGGAGTGGATGAAATTGGCGTACAGCTCCGGGTTGCGCTCGGCGTTACTGCGGTAGCGGTTCATGAAGCGGCGCAGCTTCTCCCGGGCATCCTCGGGCATGGAGGCGTAGGTGTCCATTTGCTCCTCGGTTAAGTCCATAGGCTCGCCGCTCAGCTGCAATTCCTCCTCCGCTTCCCGGCGGGCCTGCTCTTTTTCCGCCTCCCGGCGGATATGCTCCTCAGCCTGCCGGCGCATTTCCTCCTCGGTGATGAAAAATGCGTCAAAAACCCGATCAAAGGCCAGTTGGTCGGTTCTGGATTTGGCATAGACGGTACGCAGGGCGGTCTTGACCTGCTCCCGGTCCTGAAAACCCAACTCCGTGAGGATCTTAGCGGCATCGGCAGTCTCACCCGGGCTGATGATCAACCCCTCATCCCGTAAAAACCGGGAAAACAGGCTCAGCTTCTCCAGATAGATGCCGGGGTCAGCCATGGTGGTGTCCTCCGCAGTGGCCGCAATGGTGGTGCGGTGCAAGGGGTTGGTCGGCGATTTCCTCCAATACGGCCATGTCTTCGCTGTTTTTCAGGATAAATCCTGCGGTCTGCCGCAGCGCGTCGGCAGTCAGATCCCGGATGCCCAGAGCATCCAGCGCGGCGGCCCAGTCCAGCGTTTCGGCGATGGAGGGCTTTTTCAAAATGGCCTCGCTGTTGCGCAGCTTTTGCACCGCCAGAGCCACCTGTGCGCTGAGCCGGTCGTCCACATGGGGCAGCTTGGCACGGAGAATGGCCAGTTCCTTGTCCATGTCGGGGTAGGGGATGTAGAGGTAGGCGCAACGGCGGCGCAGAGCCTCCGACAGAGGACGGGCGCGGTTAGAGGTCAGCACCACAAAGGGGATGGTCTTGGCCTTGATCGTACCCACTTCGGGAATGGATACCTGCATATCGGACAGCAGCTCCAAGAGGAAGGCTTCGAATTCTTCGTCCGCTTTGTCGATCTCATCGATGAGCAGAACAACTTCCTTTTCCGAACGGATGGACTTGAGTAGGGGACGTTCCAGCAGATATTCGTCGCTGAATAAGTCCCGGGTCAGGGCATCGGAGTCCTTTTGCCCCATGTTCACCTGAATGGCCAGCAGCTGCTTCTGATAGTTCCATTCATACAGAGCCTTGCTCTCGTCCAGTCCTTCGTAGCATTGCAGGCGCACCAAGTCCCGGTCAAGGGCGGAAGCCATGACCTTGGCGATCTCGGTCTTGCCCACGCCGGCTGCGCCTTCGATGAGCAGAGGGCGACCAAGCTGCAGCGCCACCGCCAGAACGGTAGCCAGCGTGTCATCGTAAATATAATGGGCAGCATCCATTTTTTGCTTCAATTCTTCCGGTTTCATAGGATACCTCCTTGTGCTTTTCTGAATACAGTATATCAAATCGGAAAAATTCTGCAAGTGACAAAGTCACCGAGAAAATGAAACGTTGCATTTTTTCACCAGGGCTGATAGAATAAGGAAAATGCAAGGAGGCATGACTATGGCGAAATTTGGATTTATCGGCATCGGCAATATGGGCGGTGCCATTGCGTCCGCGGTGGTGAAGGTGGCTGCACCGGAAGAGATTCTGGTTGCAGCCAAGCATCCGGAGCGCGCTGCGGCCTTTGCCGCCGGGCTGGGCTGCACCGCGGCAGACAATCGGACTGTGGCACAGCAGGCGAAATTCGTGGTGCTTGGTGTGAAGCCTCAGTTTATGGAGGAGGTTCTCCGGGAACTGCGGCCTATTTTGAGCGGACGTCGGGATGTGGTTCTGGTGACCATGGCGGCAGGCCTGACCATGGCAAATATCGAGGCTATGGCCGGGGGCAGATTCCCTATGATCCGCATCATGCCCAACACCCCGGCGCAAATTGGCGAGGGCGTGATCCTGTATGACGCCAACGAACGGGTCAAGGAAGCGGACTTGGCAGAATTTTTAGCGGCGCTGGCACCTGCCGGTATGCTGGACCGGCTGCCGGAGAAGCTCATCGATGCCGGCAGCGCACTGGCCGGCAGCGGCCCTGCTTATGTGAGCATGTTTATGGAGGCCCTGGCTGACGGTGCGGTGACCTGTGGTCTGCCCCGGGATAAGGCGCTGCAGTATGCCGCTCAGACCCTCATCGGTACGGCGCAGCTGATGCTGCAGACCGGCAAGCACCCCGGTCAGATGAAGGATGCGGTGTGTTCTCCCGGCGGCAGCACCATCGTGGGTGTGGGTGAACTGGAAAAGGGCGGTATGCGCGCGGCAGTCATGGAGGCGGTCATCGCTACCTACCGCAAAAATCTGGAATTCATAAAGAAATAAGGAAACAGGCATCCTGATTAGGATGCCTGTTTTTTGTGGGGGGATTACTGCAGACCCTGCTCGTAAGCCTCGATCATCTTCTTGACCATCTGGCCGCCGACGGAGCCGGCTTCGCGGCTGGTCAGGTGGCCGTTGTAGCCGTTGGTCAGGTTGACACCGACCTCCTGAGCCGCCTGC
>JAGKTU010000137.1 GCA_021153265.1 Clostridia bacterium | reverse complement strand
GACAGCTCCAGAACAGTCAGTTCCTTAACCTGCTCAACCAGAGCAGTGATCTTTTCAGATGCCATGATAAAATCCTCCTAAAAATATGTTGTGAGTTAGATAGTTTGTGGGGTTACGCGATTAAGCTTCTGCTTCTGCAGCAGGAGCGGAGCCGTCCTTCTGCATCCGGATCTGATCCAGGACGAAGGCCAGGCTGGAGATAGGTGCCAGGAAAGTACCGAGGACAGAAGCGACCAGAGCGTTCTTGCTGGGCAGCTCACCGAAGCCGTTCAGCTGATCAGCGGACAGCACGGAGCCCTCAACAACGCCACCCTTGATGGTCAGGGTCTTCATCTTGTTCTTCTTGGCGAACTCGCATACAATACGAGCAGGGGCGATGGGGTCGCCGGTGGTGGAAGCCATAGCGGTAGTACCGTTCAGAACCTTAGAGAAATCGTAGCCAGCATTCTTAGTGGCGAAATTGGTCAGGGTGTTCTTAACGACGGTGTACTCGACGCCTGCTTCGCGGAACTGCTTACGCAGCTCGGTGTCCTGAGCAACAACAACGGCCTTCTTGCTCTCAAGAACCTTTGCGTTGGGCATAATTTTCACCTCCGAAAATAAAAAAGTGTCTTCCTGCCAGAAGACAGAAAGACACGCAAACAATCAAAAACAATTGGCGCACCTCGGCAGGGATTACGCCTTACGGCACCTGCTGTCTTTGGCAACTCCAATAATATACTACATAGTTACTTGTTTGTCAAGCATTATTTTTAAGAAATTTTCGGAGTATAGATGAGAAATTGGAACCAAGCAATGGATGTTAAGGGAACTGAAACACAATTATCGAAAATTTAAGAGTCGCGCTTATCTTTGGGTTTCAGATTTTCCTGGGAATATATAAGATACACATAAGAATCGACAACCCAATGACAGCAATCACAGAGATAATCGTCAGTAGGAATAGTACAAATTCGTGTATTGGCGTTTGGTAGACGATCTTTTGTTCATTCTTAAGAATAGTTCGGAAGCCCAATATGTTTTTGACACGATATGTATCGCCATTTGGTGTCTGTGTGCTCTTTTTCCATTGAAGTGTGGTGTACATGGAGGTGTTCTCCTCATGGGTGTCGATCAAATCCCCGGAGAGATTGTAAATATCAATATCGGTGGTATTGCACACGCAAATTGTATCATCATCCTGAACGGTAAAGTAGTAATTCTTATATTTGGGGATAGAGAAAGAAGACAATCTTTCGCCATCTTTATAACAAATGATCTCGTCGTATTTACCTACATAGATTCTTTCAGATGAGTCAACGCCAAAACCATGCCATGTACTATTCGGCATGACGACAATGATGGAATACAGCAGAAAGGGAAATAAGAAAATGCAAGTGAAGAGAAATAGGTACAAAATGTATTCTTTCTTCATAACGATAACCTCGTAGATGCTTGCTTGATAGGGGCTGTTTTGGTGGTTATGGGATGGTAAACTCGATGTAGTAGGTCTGGGTGTCGTGGAAGTTATCTGCCAAAGGATGGACGGTAGAGGCGTCATACACATCGTTAATCCAGAGCTTCAATACGTAAGAACCACTGGGAAGTTCGCCGTGGACATTAGCCCAGTCAATGGTGAAGCTGGATTCGCCATTCTGCAGAATGGTGTGAGCAGGTTCAAAATCCTCTGGGATATAGTAGCCGCGCGGAGGGACAATCCTCTCGCCGGTGTCCTGAGAATAGATGTCATAGCCTTCGGTGACGAGATCGCCGAAATGCTGTCCACCGGACTGCTTTGTATCAATGGTGAGCTGGGTTGGGGTGGCACCGCTTGCGGTGAGGGTAAGACCCCAGTCTTCCCGGTCCAGCCGGGTGGGATACTTGGCGGTATCATCCATGTAGGAGGGGGAACTGGTTTCGTGACCACCGGGTTCACAAATAGTTAGGCTCTTGAATAAATGCTGCTTTCCGTCGGGGGTTTCGTATACATCGTAGAGAAAGATCAGCTCAAATTCATCGTAGCGATAGATAAACCGGGTGAGACTATGCTCGGTGACGAAGCTCTCGCGGCAAATGCCGTCGGTTGCATCCAGTCTGGCGTAAGCACAAATTTCATCTACGGTGATTCGGTTATCCCGAACGGCATCCTCCAATTTCATGGTTTCGCCACCGATCTGGATGCAGACGTTGGCAATACCGGAGTATTGGATGCTGCTGTCCACCCGGTTGCTAAGCTCCTGCGTGGAAAAGTATGCTGCTGCGGCATCTGGATCAACGTCCACGGTGATCATAGGGCGCTTTCCTTCGGTGGAAGGGGTGGGAGGCGTTGTGTTTCCGAGATGATATCCCAGAAGTCCGGTCAGGAGGGCAATCACAAGGGCGCAGAGTGCAAAAGAGACCAGTAGGGTTGTACGATTCTTCATGTTGAAACCTCCTTTTAAATGAAATCGAAATCAGTTCGGATTGTTCTTCCATTTACTGTAATTTAAATATAGCAGAACTTTGAAAAGAAATCAATATTGTACACAAAAACTTAAGAAATCTATAACATAAAACCCCCCGGAAGGCGAACCTTCCGGGGGTATACGTATATAACTTAGATATACTTAGCAGTGCTGACCTTGACGCCGGGGCCCATGGTGGAAGCCACGGTGCAGGAGCGGATATACTGACCCTTAGCTGCAGCGGGCTTAGCCTTGACAACAGCCTTGACCAGGGTGTCCATGTTCTCAGCCAGCTTCTCGGTGCCGAAGGACACCTTGCCGATGGGGCAGTGGATGATGTTGGTCTTGTCCAGACGGTACTCGACCTTACCAGCCTTGATCTCCTTAACAGCAGCGCCGACGTTGGGAGTCACGGTGCCAGCCTTGGGGGAGGGCATCAGACCCTTGGGACCCAGAACCTTACCCAGACGGCCAACGATACCCATCATGTCGGGGGAAGCGACGACCACGTCGAACTCGAACCAGTTCTCCTTGGTGATCTTCTCAACCAGATCCATGCCGCCGACATAGTCAGCGCCAGCAGCCTTAGCGTCCTCAACCTTAGCGTCCTTGGTGAAGACCAGAACGCGGCGGGTCTTGCCGGTGCCGTTGGGCAGGACAACTGCGCCACGGACCTGCTGGTCAGCGTGACGGGAGTCAACGCCCAGCTTGATGTGCAGCTCGACGGTCTCGTCGAACTTAGCGGAAGCACCCTTCACAACCAGATCCAGGGCCTCGTTGGGATCATACTGAACAGAGCGGTCAATCAGCTTAGCGCTCTGCTGATACTTTTTGCCTCTAAACATTAATTTATCCTCCTAAAAGTGGTGATGCGGAATAATCCTCCCACATTTCCGGGTGCAAATCTTCCCGGATTACAAAAATCAATCGACGACAGTGACGCCCATGGAGCGGCAGGTGCCAGCAACCTGGCTCTCAGCAGCCTCCAGAGTGGGGCAGTTCATATCGGGCAGCTTGGTCTTGGCGATCTCAGTGATCTGAGCCTTGGTGATGGTG
>JAGKTU010000019.1 GCA_021153265.1 Clostridia bacterium | reverse complement strand
CTGGAGTGGCGCCGCTGACGCTGCGCCACTCCGCATAAACTTAATATTTCCTACATAGGGGTTCTTTTTTGTGCTGTCCGCACAAACTGGGGCAGTTCACTGCCGCACAGCAGGAAAGGGGGATCATTTTTTACTTCTTTTCCTTGACGAGGAAGATAGCCACCAGGCTGCTGATGAGCAGCAGGTAGGGATAGAACAGGTAGCGCATGATGTCGAACGCAGACATAACCGCGCCCATCTCAGCGGCGGCGGAGATGGCAACCAGCATCTGGGCGCCGTAGGGGATCACACCCTGGAAAATGCAGGAGAAGGTATCCAGAATGCAGGCGGCGCGTTTGCCGGAGATGCCGTATTCCTGGCTCATTTCCTTAGCGATGGGGTTTGCCATGACGATGGCCACGGTATTGTTGGCGGTGGCGATATCCATAGCGCCTACCAGCAGACCCATGCCCAGCTGGCCGCCCTTGTTACCCTTGAACAGGCCGCGGATAAAGGCAAGCAGCGCATCAAATCCGCCGTAATCCCGGATCAGTGCGCACATAGCAGCCACCAGAATGGCAACCATGCTGGTCTCAAACATGCCGGCAGCGCCGGAGCCCATGCTGGACAGCAGATCCGTTGCGGCAGTCTGGCCGGTGATAAGCATGATGGCCGCGCCGGAGAGGATGCCTGCCAGCAGCACCACAAAGACGTTGATACCCACGATGCCGCCCAGCAGCACCAGCACATAGGGAAGGATCTGCAGCAGATTGTACTCCTGCGCCACAGGAGCAGTCTCATTCCCGGCGGTCAGCAGCAGAACCAGCAGGATGGTTGCAAGGGCAGCGGGCAGAGCGATCCAGAAATTACCGCGGAATTTATCCTTCATGGCGCAACCCTGGCCGTTGCAGGCGGCGATGGTGGTGTCAGAGATGAAGGAGAGATTGTCACCGAACATGGCGCCGCCGACAACGGTAGCCACGCACAGAGATGCATCAAAATTGGATGCCTGCGCCACTTCCACGGCGATGGGGGTCAGCAGGGTGATCGTACCCACGGATGTACCCATAGCGGTAGACACAAAGCAGGCAACCACAAACAGCACCACCACAGCATACTGAGAGGGAATGATGCTGAGCATGAAATATGCCACGCTCTGGGCAGAGGAACGGCCTACCACGCCAACAAATGCGCCGGCAGTGAGGAAGATCAGCAGCATGGTGATGATATTCTTGTCACCCACGCCCTGTCCCATCAGCTCCAGCTTCTCATCGAAACTGCGGCTGCGGTTCTGCAGACAGGCTACTAAGATCGCAGCCAGAAAAGCGATAACAATAGGAATATTATAGAAGCCCATTTCGATTTTCAGGACATACTCAAAGGTCAGTCCCAAGCCCAGATAGATCGCCAGAAACACGCCGATGGGCAGCAGCGCAATGGCATTTCCCTTTTTCATATTCTCTCCTCCAAAACATTGATTTTCGACACAAATCTTTATAAAGGTAGCACAGTTACCATGGAATGTCAAGAAAACGCAAAAAACAAGCGGCTCAAATGAGCCGCTTGCCATATTTATGAAATATATCAGGCGAGGATGGGCTTCAGAGCGTCGGACAGAACCTTCTTCTGTGCCTCTGCCTCGGCAAGATCCTTGCCCAGAGTGGTGAAGTAGGTCTTGATCTTGGGCTCGGTACCGGAGGGACGAACGATGACAGTTGCGCCGCCTTCCAGACCGTAAACCAGAACGTTGGCTGCGGGCAGACCGGTCTCCTCGGTCTTCTGGTAGTCAGTAACCTTCACGACGGCATAGCCGCCGATCTCAGCAGGAGGATTCTGGCGCAGAGATGCCATGATGCCAGCCATCTTGTCCATGCCGGAGAGGCCGGGGAACTCGAAGGAATCCACCTTGTTCAGATAACGGCCGTACTTGGCATAGATAGCTTCCAGACGCTCCTTGATGGAAGAGCCGATGGAGCGGTAGTAAGCAGCCATTTCGCAGATCAGCATGGAGCCCACAACAGCATCCTTATCACGGACATAGGGACCGGCCAGATAGCCGTAGGACTCTTCAAAGCCAAGGATGAAGCGCTCAACCTCACCCGCAGCTTCCAGACGGGCGATCTGATCGCCGATCCACTTGAAGCCGGTGAGGACGTTGCGCATCTCCACGCTGTAGTTGGCGGCGACCGCATCGGCCAGGGGTGTGGAAACCAGGGACTTAACGGCAACGGCATTCTTGGGCATAGTACCCTTCTCGATGCGGCCCTCGCAGATGTAGTCCAGCAGCAGGACGCCCACTTCGTTACCGGAGACCAGCTCGTAGGTGCCGTCGGGACACTTCATGGCGATGCCGACACGGTCAGCATCGGGGTCGGTGGCCAGCATCAGGTCGGCACCGGACTTCTCGGCCAGCTCCAGACCCAGACGCAGAGCCTCAAAGATCTCAGGGTTGGGGTAGGGGCAGGTGGGGAAATTACCGTCGGGATACTGCTGCTCGGGGACGATGGTGATATCATCGATGCCGATATCCTTCAAGATCCGCATGACAGGCACCAGGCCGGAGCCGTTCAGAGGAGAATAGACCAGCTTCAGGCCAGCGGTCTTGCACAGACCGGGACGGACCTGACAGGCCTTGATGGCATCGTACAGACCTTCCTTGCAGTCGTCACCGACATACTCGATCATGCCGGAAGCGATACCTTCTTCCCAGGAGATCAGCTTTGCACCCTCCAGAATGTCGGTGTTCTGGATCTCGGCGTAGACAACAGCGGCGGCATCGTCGGTCATCTGGCAGCCGTCGGGGCCGTAGGCCTTGTAGCCGTTGTACTTGGCGGGGTTGTGGGAAGCGGTGACCATGATGCCGGCGTTGGCACCATAGAAACGGGTGGCGAAAGACAGAGCGGGAACGGGCATCAGCGCATCGTAAATGCGGACCTTGATGCCGTTGGCAGCCAGAACGCAGGCTGCGGTCTTGGCAAACACATCAGAATTGATACGACTGTCGTAAGAGATGGCAACCAGCTGCTTGCCGCCCTGGGTCTTGACCCAGTTTGCCAGACCCTGAGTGGCCTGACGGACAACGTATATATTCATCCGGTTGGTACCGGCGCCCAGAACACCACGCAGGCCGGCGGTGCCGAACTTCAGGCTGACGGCGAAACGATCCTTGATCTCGTCTTCCTGACCTGCGATCTTCTGCAGCTCGGCGGTCAGAGCAGGGTCTTCCAGATTGGCGTTGCGCCAGCGGTTATAGGCTTCCATGTACATGTAAATCACCTTATCCTTTATATAAATTGAGGGTAATACACATTTCTGCTAAGTACAATATAGTATATTTCCTGTCAATTGTCAACGTTGTGTTATATCAGAACAGCTTGACGAGCCAGTTTCCATCCTCGATAATGTACTGAAACTCCGTCAATTCCGGTTTCAGCATCACGTCCAGCATCTGCTGCAGATCATCCACGGTTTTGTATTCGTGAAGGCGGTTTCTGGGAATCCAGGTCATCTCCCCTTCTTCCGAACCAGTCAATTCACCGGTAAATTCCTCGGTTTCGAAGAGAAACACCAGATAGCGTCCCCCATCGATAGGAAATTGCTTTACGCCGCACAGCTTCGGATTGAGGATATGCAGTCCGGTTTCCTCCTGCATTTCCCGGATCACCGCTTCCACGATGAATTCCCCCGGCTCCACATGACCCCCGGGCATGGCATAGCCCTGCCAGTCCTGCTTCACCCGGTTTTGCAGCAGCAGTTCCTCGCCCCTGTGGACGAGACACAGCACCGTCAGTTCTATGTTTTCCGTGCGCATGGGTAATCCCCCCTCTTTTTGGATGACGCCATTTTATCACAGCCGCAGCGATCCGTCAACGAGGTGGTTTTGGCTTGATTTTTGGCGAGATATCCGCTAAAATAGAATAGAATATGTATATTATTAAGGAGTGACGTCTTCTTTGAGTCTGAAAAATCTCTTCGCGGCAAAGGATATGACTCTGGGTGCGCCTTGGAAGCGGATCATGGAATTTTCCATCCCCATGCTCTTGGGAAATCTGGCACAGCAGTTATACAACACGGCAGATTCGGTGATCGTCGGCCACTATGTGGGTGACAATGCGCTGGCCGCCGTAGGCAGCGCCATGCCAATACTGAATCTTCTGCTGGCACTGTTTGTCGGAATCTCCACCGGCGCAGGCATCGTGGTATCCCAGAGTTTCGGCGCAAAAGACCGGGACGGTCTGAGCAAAGCCATCGGCAACTGCATCGCCCTGTCCGTCATCGCCACTGTCGTGATCATGGTGGTTGGCCCGCTGATCACCATGCCCATGCTGAAGCTTCTGGGTACCCCCTCTTCCATCATCGACTGGTGCGCCCAGTATCTGAACATCTATTTCCTTGGCATTGTGGGTTTCTTTTTCTACAATATGCTCTCCGGTATTCTCCGCGGTCTGGGCGACAGCATGTCCGCCCTTGGCTTCCTGCTCATCGCCGCGGCACTGAATGTGGTGCTGGATCTGTGGTTTGTCCAGAAAATGGGCGTAGCAGGCGTTTCTCTGGCAACGGTAATTTCTCAGGGTATTTCCGCGGTGTTCTGCTATCTGAAACTGGCAAAAATGCAGGAACACTTCGATCTGGGGCTGAAGACCATGAAACTGGTCCCCTCCATGGCAGGCAGGATCCTGCGCATCGGTGTCCCCTCCGGCATTACCCAGGCCATCATGGCCACCGCCGGTATGGTGGTGCTGAATCTGACCAATGCCATGGGCGAGACTGTCATTGCCTGCAACGTCATTGTTATGCGTGTGGACGGCTTTGCCATGATGCCCAACCTGACCTTCGGACAGGCCATGAGCGTGTACACCGGACAGAACGTGGGCGCACAGAAATTTGGCCGCGTAAACCAGGGTGTGAAGCAAGGCACCATCATCGCCGCCACATTCGCCACCACCATCACTTTGATTCTGTTGCTGTTTAGTCCCTATCTTTTCCGTCTGTTTACCTCGACCCCAGAACTCATTGACCTGGCTACCCGGATGATCCGGATCATGGCAGTGGGCTATATCTGCGTCTCCGTGACCCAGGTGCTGGGCGGCGTCATGCGTGGTGCCGGTGATACGGTGAGTCCCATGTGGATATCCTTCATTTCCACCATCTTCATTCGGATTCCCGTGGCCTATGGACTCGCCTGGCTGACCCGAAATGAATTAAATCCCCATGGTCAGCCTGCCGCGCTGTTCGGTTCGCTGATGTTCAGCTGGGTTATGGGCATGGTTTTGTCCGTGATCGTATTCTCCATCGGTAAGTGGAAAAAGAAAATGCGCCTTTCCATGGCTCAATAAACGCTTTACACCGGGTGTGCAGACGCATGCCCGGTGATTTGTTGGAATTATAGTTGCGCTTGCATCTAGTTTCTGCTATAATATGGCAATCATCAAAACAGGAAGTAATTATCTATGGCTATCAGGCAAAATTCCCTGCGCAAGGGCAACGATGTGGATATGACCACGGGCAATATCACCCGGCATATCATTCTCTTCGCATTCCCTCTGCTCATCGGCAATATTTTTCAGCAGCTTTACAACATGGTGGACACATGGGTGGTGGGAAAGTACGTCAGCAACGAGGCATTTGCCGCCGTTGGTTCGGTCGGCCCCATCACCAATATGCTCATCGGCTTTTTCATTGGTCTTTCCTCCGGCGCAGGCGTGGTCATCAGTCAGTATTATGGCGCCCATCGTCCCGAAGATGTGAAGCGCACGGTCCACACCGCCATGGCCATGACACTGGTGCTTGGCGTAGCATTTACCGGCATCGGTCTGTTTATGACGCCCTATATGCTGAGGCTCATGAAGACTCCCACAGAGGTCATGCCGGAATCCACCGCGTATCTTACGATCTATTTTTCCGGAATCATCGGTCTGATGGTGTATAACATCGGTGCAGGTATCCTCCGGGCTGTGGGCGATTCCAAGCGGCCGTTCTATTTTCTCATGGTCTGCGCTGTGATGAACACGGTGCTTGATCTTCTGTTCGTTCTGAAGTTCCGCATGGGTGTAAAGGGCGTGGCGCTGGCTACAGTGATCTCTCAATGCACCTCCGCAATTCTGGTGCTGGTCACCCTGCTGCGCACCGATGAATGCATCAAACTACGGCTTTGCGCACTGTCTTTCCACTGGGATATTCTGAAAAAGATCTTCCGGGTGGGCATCCCGGCCGCCATTCAGATGGCCATCACCTCATTCTCCAACATCTTTGTGCAGTCCTACATCAATTTCTTCGGTGCGGACTGTATGTCCGGCTGGACGACCTACGCCAAGGTGGATCAGCTGCTGTTCCTGCCCATGCAATCTATCTCTCTGGCATCCACTACTTTCGTTGGACAGAATCTGGGCAGCAATCAGGTGGATCGGGCAAAGCAGGGCGTGCGGCAGTCCCTGATACTGGGGCTGGCCTCCACCTTGATCCTGATGGTGCCGGTGCTGATCTTCTCGCCCCATATCGTAGCATTTTTCAACGACAAACCCGGCGTCGTGGAATACGGCTCGATGCTATTGCGGTGGATCACACCGTTCTACGTGCTGTGCTGCTTTAATCAGATCTATTCCGGCGCACTCCGGGGCGCAGGCAACAGTAAGGCGCCCATGGTGTTCATGCTGACCAGCTTCGTAGCATTCCGGCAGGTATACCTGTTCATTATGTCCCGGGTATGCAACGAGATCATCCCCATTGCCATGAGCTATCCTGCCGGCTGGCTGCTGTGCAGTTTGCTCACCGGTGTCTATTTCCACAAAGCCCAGCTTGGAAAGAACCGGCTGGTGGATGACGAACCTGTATAACGAAAAGCCCGAGCCGTTTACCGGCTCGGGCTTCTTGTTACAGCATGGGCGCGAACAGCCGCAGGATACACTGCCACATCCGCAGGATTCCCGACCGGCCGGTACGGTACTTCTCCGTCACTTCCCGGCATTGGGGGAACATTTCACGAAAATCCTTCGCCATGTCCCCCACCGCAGGGCAGTCATAGAGGAACACATCGTTCTCAAAATGCAGGTAAAGGCTGCGGTAGTCTAAATTGGAAGTTCCAATCATGGCGCTGCTGTCATCGCAGACGCACTGCTTTGCATGGCAGAAACCGGGGCTGTACTCAAAGATCCGGACGCCCTGCCGGGCAAGACCGGCATAGTAGGATCGGGTGACGGCATAGACCGTCTTTTTGTCCGGGATGCCCGGGGTGATGATCCGCACATCCACGCCCCGTTTGGCAGCAAGTCCCAGAGCCCGGTTCATTTCGTCGGTGATGATCAAATAGGGTGTGATAAAGTAAATGTACCGTTCTGCCCTGCCCAGCATATTCAGCAGCACATTTTCGGCACACCGCTCATCGGTCAAGGGGTCGTCACCGAAGGGCTGGACATAGCCCGGCGCGGTGACGCTGTGGCAGATATTCAAATATCTGCTTACGTCCTCTGTTTTCCGGGTGCTGACACTCCAAATCTCCAAAAAGGTGGCCGCCAAACTCTGTACCGCTTCACCTTCCAGCCGAAGGCCGGTGTCCTTCCACTTGCCGAAGGGTTCGGTGATGCCAAAATACTCATTTGCCAGATTATATCCGCCGGTAAATGCCACCTTACCGTCGATGACGGTGATCTTGCGGTGATCCCGGTGGTTCATAAAGAAGTTCAGAAAGGGCATCGCCGGGTTGAAGGCCTGACAGCGGATGCCGAGCTGATTCATGCGCCGGGCGAATTTCAGATTTACATAGCCGACAGACCCGATATCATCGTACATCAGCCTTACTTCCACACCCTGCGCGGCCTTTCGCACCAGAATGTCCAGAATCGGTTCAAAACTCTGGGCATCCTCCACAATGAAATACTCCATGAAAATAAAAGATTCTGCCTTCTCCAGCTCGATTTTCATGGCTTCCAGCGCGTCCTTGGCTTCGGCGTAATAGTCCGTCCGGGTATTGCGGTACACAGGGCTGTGGGCATGGTTCCACAGGTAGCCGCACTGGTTGGCAACTGCCGGGGATTCGTTGCGCAGGATTTCCATCACTTGGGAATCTTGATTCAGCTCGCCGCGAAGCTGGGTGCGAATTGAATCCATCTTCCGCTTGCTGCGCTTGGTGGAACCGCTGGCCTCTACCATCAAATACAAGCTCAAACCCATCACTGGCAGGGCCATGATCAGCATGATCCAAGGCATTTTAAATGCGCTGTTGGTATTCTTGCTGTAAAGCCGCAGCACCACAATAGACGCAATGACGCTGGACATCAGGGATATGGGCGTGGAATAGCGGTTCAGCTCCAAAATCGTCACCAACAGCCACCCCACCTGCAAAAGCAGGGATATTCCAACAAAAATCACCCGAAGGATACTGTTTCCACTTCTTTTTTTCTCTGCCGCGCCCATGATGGCACACCTGCCTTTCTTAAGAATATTATATGGCAGGCACCCAAATAAATCGCAAATAAAGTGTGAACAATTACGGGCATCATTTTTATGTATCGGAAAATTTCAAACTATTGCGCCGTTTTCAATTCTATCAGGATCACTTCCGGGCGATTGTTAAATCGAAACGGAATGATACTATTACCAACGCCTCTGCTCACGATCATACAAGTGTTTTCCTGCGTGTATTGTCCTGCATCATACTCAGGAAACAGGCCTTGATTGGGTGCCACCAGGCCGCCTGCAATGGGCAATCTGAACTGGCCGCCATGGGCATGGCCACTGAGAATCAGGTTCACGCCGCTGTCGGCGTAGATCTCAAACAATTCGGGTCTGTGGGAAAGAAGGATCGTGTAGCCGTCCTCTTCGTCCATCAGTTCCGTCAGTTTGTTTTCCATGAGCGTTTCTGCATCACCAAATAAGTAGTCCTCTTCAAAACTGGGATCGTCCACGCCCATCAGGACAATGCTTTCTCCCGAACGGGTAATTTCCAATCGCGCATCTTCCAGAACAAACACGCCCAGATCTGTCAAACCCTCTTTGAGCTTGGGATACGAAGAGATCCGTGCCTCGTGGTTGCCCGTTACATAATAGCAGGGAGCAATTTGCATCGCTTGCTCTGCAAATTCCAGCGCGACTGCAATATCCGTATTCCGGGAATCGATGAGATCGCCGGTGATCACAATGATATCCGGCCGGGCATCGCGAATCATGGCAATGAGTTTTTCATTATTCTGGCCCAACTCAGTATTGTGCAGGTCTGAAACATGGGCGATCCGAAAACCGTCAAACGCCTCCGGCAATTCTTCACCGGTAACCGTGTAGCAGTTCAGTTCCAGCGCCGTATTACCCCAGATCGTCCAACTCACCAGCGCAAGAAAGATCGCTGCAATTATCCCGATTATGATTTTCTTTTTTGCAGTCACGGAGTTTCATCTCCTTCAAAAAATCAAGTTTTTTGGATTATACCATAAAGAAAAGGATCCTACAACAGGACTCTCCTGCCGATTGGAAAAACAAAAAACACCATCCTTACGGATGGTGTTTAATTTGGCGACCCCGAACGGACTCGAACCGTCGACCTCCAGCGTGACAGGCTGGCGTGCTAACCGACTGCACCACAGGGCCATGTGTTCTTCGGAACAGTTGAGATTATAGCAGAGATTTGGTCGTTTGTAAAGACCTAATTTTTCTTTTTTTCATCTTTTTTTGCAAAAGACCTCCCCAGAGGGGAGGTCTTAATCTTATTTCTCCCGGATGATAACCTTTCCGGTACAATCCATGACGGTATCGTCGGTAAATAGCACCTCATCCACGGTATCCACGGTGATGTGGCCGCTGCGGGGGTTCTTGATGGACAGAACATGACCGCTGATCGTGGCCTCCACATCGGAATACTCGAAGGACAGATCCGTATTCTCCATGGTGCAGTCGATGAGCTTCAGATTCTTGCAGTAGCACAGGGGCTGAGTGCCGATGATCTTACAGTTTTTCAGGGTCAGACCCTCGGAGAACCAGCCAAGGTACTCGCCCTTGACGATGCTGTCGGTAACGGTGACATTTTTGCTGTGCCAGAAGGCATCCTTGGTGTCCAGCACGGAGTTGGAGATGGTCAGATTCTCCATGTACTGGAAGGAATATTTACCCGTCATCTTCACCCGGTCCAAAGCCACGTCCCGGCTGCCAAAGAAGATGTACTGGGAGGCAAGGGTACTGTCTTCTACCCGGATGCGGCTGCTCATCCAGCCGAATTCCTCGGATGTGACGCTGCAGTCTTTAATGACGATGTTTTCGCACTCCCGGACGGCCTTGATGCCGCCCAAAACGCTGTCGGTGATGGTGCCGTCCTTAGCATACCAGATGGCGGCACGGGTCAGCTCATCCATTTTAGAATCATGAAGCTGAAAGCCCTCCACATGCCAAAGCGGATACCGCAGGGAGAAGCTGCAGTTCTCCAAAGACACATCCCGAGCCTCCTTCAGCACGGATTCACCGTCGGCAGGGCCGGCAAAGACGCAGTCGATCACATCCGCATGGGACAGGTTATACAGGGCACGTTCCTCGTCAAAGGACTGCCCGATGATCTCTTCTCTCATAAATAGCTCCTTAAAAAGTGGATTCTTCCAGAATTATATCGAATAGTGACAAAAGAATCAATATGTGTTTTTCTATAGACTTTTGGAAAAATCGGGGATATAATGGGCATATATGCTAATTTCAAGGGGTATTGTATGGATTATTGGGTTACCTGCCCTTCGCCACTGGGGAACTTCTGCTTGTGTCTGACGGTGACGCGCTGACCGGTCTTTATCTGGACACGCAAAACCAGCCCGTGGTGGACGAATGCCGCCCGGAACTTCCTGTATTTACGGAAGCCTTCAAATGGCTGGATGATTATTTTGCAGGCCGAAAAACGCCCGTCTCATTCACCCTCTCCCCTGCCGGAACTGCGTTTCAGAAGCAGGTGTGGGAGATTCTACTGACCATCCCCTTTGGGCAGACCCGGAGCTACGGCCAGATCGCCCGACAGATCAGTCTCAGCATGTCCCCACAGGCCGTGGGCGGCGCTGTAGGGCGCAATCCCATTTCCATCATCACATTCCCTGCCACCGCTGTGTCGGGGCAAACGGGCAGCTTACAGGCTATGACGGAGGGCTGCACAATAAGCGTTGGCTGCTGCGCCACGAGGAGGAACACAAATGACCGTCAATGAATATCAGAAGCTGGCCATGACTACCCTAAACCCGGAACTGGATAAGAAAGATGTGCTGATCAACGGCGTGATGGGTCTGTGCGGCGAAAGCGGCGAGGCCATCGACATCGTGAAGAAGTGGCTGGCACAGGGACACGATCTGGACAGAGCGAAGCTGGCCAAAGAACTGGGCGATATCGCGTGGTATCTGGCAGAAACAGCCACGGCGCTGGACTTACAGCTGGAGGATGTGTTTGCCGCCAACATTGAGAAGCTGAAAAAGCGGTATCCGGAGGGTTTCGACTCGGAGCGTTCCATCCATAGAACGGAATAACAAGAAGCGCAGAGCGAAATTGCTCTGCGCTTAACTGTTTTCTCAATACTGGGCTGCCAGATCGTCGAAGAAGGTCATCATCTCTTCCTCGGTGTCGAAATTGGCAACATACATCTGGTTCGCCATGGCGCCGGAGAGTGCCTCGGGAATACGGCCCCACATGACCATCTTGTGGCCGTACTTCAGCATGACTTCGTAGTCATCCAGCTTATAGTGCTTGCCGTCACGGCGGCTGTAGAAGCCGCAGAAGTGGTGATTACCGATGCTCTTGGTGTTACAATCAAAGGCGATCATATCCGCCCAGATCTTGTAGACGTCAGTCTCCTGAGAATAGTTGTACATCTCGGGGGTAAAGCCGCCGGCGGGGCGCATATTGACCTCCAGGCCCAGAACATCGCCCTTCTTACCCAAGCCCTCCTGATCCTCGTTGAGGATGAAGAACTCCAGATGGACAAAGCGGCTCTTGACGCCGAAGGACTCCACAGTACGAAGACCGGCAGAGCGAACCTTCTCGGGCAGGTCCTTTACCAGATAGTAGACAGAGTCGCCGTTTTCGTTGACGATATCCATCAGGGACAGGGGCGTGATGTTGCCGGACTCGAACAGGGGCTGACCCTTGGAGTCAATGATGGCATCATAGGTCTGGACGTAGCCGTTGACGAACTCCTCCATGATGTAGACGTTATCGTCCTTGGTATCGATGAACCAGCGGACATCCTCGTCGCTGCGGAGCTTGTAAGTATTGTTGGCACCGACGCCGTTGTCAGGCTTGACCACCACGGGATAACCGACCATGTGGGCAAAGTTAAGCGCATCGTCGTAACCCTCCACCAGATGGTAACGAGCGGTGGGAAGCCCTGCCTTGGCGTAGTATTCCTTCATGGCGGACTTGTACTTGATCTTGTCCATCTCGTGAAGCTTGGGGCCGGTGGTGATGTTGAACTCGGTACGCAGCCATGCATCACGCATGAGCCAGTACTCATTATTGCTCTCCAGCCAATCGATCTTGCCATACTTGAAGGTGAAGAAGGCGACTGCCTTGAACACCTCGTCATTGTTCTCCAGGCTGGAGACTTGGTAGTACTCATGCATGGAGTCTTTCAGCTCCTGCATCAGCTCATCGTAGAGGCAGTCGCCGATACCCAGCACCCGCATGCCGTTGTTCTTCAGCTCGCGGCAGAACTTCCAGTAGGTCAGGGGAAAATTCGGGGAAATGAATACGAAATTTTTCATGACAGCTCTCTCCTTCTCAATTCTTTCATGATCGCATAATGCCAGCGCAAGGAATTCCTCTTGCTCAGTCTAAGAACCAGGGGACGTAGGTATCCACCATCTTATACCACCAGGGCCAGTCGTGATCCACATCAAAGCCCCAGTACTCAAACCGGGTGCGGATACCCTTCTGGCAGCAGATGGTGTCCAGCCAGCGGGTAGAGGCAACCAGAGGCTCCTCCCATGCGCCCTGACCGCAGACAACCAGGCTCTTCTGGCTGTTGTACAGGCCCATGTAGTGGTGATCGGGGGCCATGTTGGCAAGGTAATAGACAGGGCAGTTATGGTAGACCAGATGGTCACAGTAGTCGCCGAAGAACTCCTTGCTGTCGTACAGACCGGAGATGGCAAACATGGAATCAAACAGGTCGGGACGGCGGTAGTACAGATTTGCTGCATGCATGGCGCCCATGGAGCAGCCGAAGGTCAGGATATCCCGGCGGCCGGAGATGTGGTGAATGGTGGGAACCATCTCGGTGGTGACGTAGTTATACCAGCGCTCGTGGTTCTCGATTCGCCAGCGGCAGTCGGCACCAATGGCGGCCCAAGCTTCATTGTCGATGCAGTCGATGGAGAAGACCATGCACTTGCCCTCTTCGATCCACTTTGCCCAGTAGTCGATCATCTTGAAGCTCTCAAAATCCCAGAAACGACCGCCCTGGCAGGGGATGAACATGACAGGCTTGCCGCTGTGACCGTAGACCTTGAACTCCATTTCCCGGTTTAGGTGGCCGCTCCAATGCTTTTCATAGCGAATTTCCATAATATCTCTCCTAAATATTCGGTTTGTAAATTAAAGCCCCAGGCACTCCATGAAAATGGGGATCTGTTTCTCCCAGGATACCTCCGAATGGTTGCCGCCGGGAACGATCCGCAGGGCAAGATTCACGCGTTTGGTCATCAGCAGATGGGCAGTAGAGATCATGGCCTCCTGATTGGCAGCATGGTTGAACATCTCCAGCTCGCCGTAATCCATATAAATGGTGGTATCCCGGCGGATATGGGCTCGGGCAACCATTTCCAGCACCTTGCCGGGTGCGACCCACAGGCTGGGGCTTAAGCAGGCGCCCCGCTGGAACACATGGTTGTAGACCGTGGCACCGTACAGAGCCATCAGGCCGCCCATGGAAGAACCTGCGATGATGGAGTTCCTCCGGTCCGGCAGAGTGCGATAGTTGGCATCGACGTAAGGCTTCAGGGTATTGACCAGCCAATTCATGTAGACGCTGCCCTTGCCCTTGATCTTGTTATGCTCGGAATTCTGGTAGGTCATGGGAGAATACTCGATGAGGCGGTTGTTGCCCTCGTGGTTGCACTCCACACCCACCACGATCAGTTCCTTCTTGTTCTCCACCAGATATTTATTCATGCCCCAGGACTTGCCATAGGTGGCATCTTCATCGAAGAACACATTGTGTCCGTCGAACATGTACATGACAGGATACCGCTTGTCCGGGTTCTTTTCGTAGGATTCGGGCAGATAGATGTAGGCGCGCCGCTCCTTGTCGCCGGACAGTTTCGGAATCGTAACATTCCACTTTTTGACCATAATTGACAAACCTCCGTACAATCTCCCATTATGAGATTTATATTTAGTATATCGGGGATTTTCCGGGTTGTCAACCTGCGAAATTGGAAGATTTTATCGGTAATTTACCGGTATTTTGTATTCTTTTTCCAAAGTATCCGGCACACGCATTCAAATGTCTTTCCTGTGTGTGAAAAGAAAAAGCACCCCGAAACGGGGTGCTTTCTGTATGACTGTCAGATGGCAAAATGTGCCTCGGACTGGCCATCGGTAAAAGAACGGTAACGTTCACCCGCGGCTGCGATGATATGTCTGGTCTGCGCATAAGCGCAGTCTGCCCGGTAGCGGCAGTCTGCACACTTTTCCGTATCACACTTTACCAGATAGGGATCATGGGGCGTCTTTCCGGAGTCCAAACAGCCATACAGTTTTTCAACCGTCTGCTCTTCGTAGAATTTCTCCAGAATCAAGCGAATCCGGTCATCCGCCACCCCGGCGCCCTTCAGGCTGAGATAACGATCTATGCATCGGAAGTAACTCTTATCCTGCGGTTCTACGGATCTTTCGCCCATGGCACCTGCCAAATAGCTCCGCGCAGCAGCATAGCGACCTAGCCGGTAGGCTGCACAGGAAAGTGTGATCGCCATAAGATCCCGGTTATGGGTATTGCTCATCGGCAATCCGGCCAAACCGCGGAAATTATGCTTCCGGCTGAAGGCCGTGCTGATCTTTTTATGGAATGTGAGCATCATCATCAGCTCGCTCACATCTGCTTCTGCCACATTTCGGAATGCCTTCTGCACGGCATCGCCCAGCGCATATTCACAGACCGGCTCTATCAGCCGCAAACCCCGGGTCTCGGAGAAACCGGGCACCACAAACTGATAGCACGGGAATCCCAGGAAGGAGTTGTTGCGCACATAGACCGGACGGTTCAGCTTGCGGTACAGGTCCAGCATATACTCCAGAAGCTGCTGATTGTTTTTCCCCCGATGATCTGCAAACTCCACGAATTCCGGGGTGCCGGAGAGTTCTTCCGTGAAAAAGTCCAGCGAAAATACGCCGTTGCCGTTTTCGATCTGATTCAGCACATTGTGCGCCACGGGAATCGGGCCGCATTCTTCCAATGTACCACCGTCATGGAGGGATCCGAAGGTATCCAGCTTTCTGCCCTGGAAAATTTCGGTCAATGTACGGTCAATGGCAATCTCCAGAACCGGCTCAGCAGAAATGTTGACGATATATCCATGATTCTTTTTGTCAATAATACGGGTGGCCACCACAGGCAGGCCGGTCCCCAGAGAGAAATCGAAAATACGAATGTCGTATCTGCCGCTGGCACGAATGGTGTCCAGAATCTTAGATGCCACAGGATACCGGCGGATCACCTCCTCCGGAATCACAGGTGCCGATTTTCCGCCGGTAAGCATGGTAATGGTGCTTCTGCGTTCCATCATTTCAGAAAGCGCATGGACCCATGCCTCTTCACGGGTATTTCCGGCACAGCATCCGTTTGCCGAATAGATATGCTCCACAAACCCCGCCGGGAGATAGACATACTTTTTCTCGAAGAGGCTGTAAAACGGAATCGTCCAAATTTTATCCTCGTCGGTGCAGGCATAGACTCTGCACTGTTCTGCCAGTTTCTTTTTGGTCAGCGAATTGCCATAGGTCTGGATCACATAGTCCATCCACTCGCCGCTTTCCTCCAGTTCCGCCATGGTCATATATTTGCCATCCGGCGCATAACTCTGAAGATTCATTCCAAAATCACGGGTGATGGACTGAAATTTATAAAGGAACAAACCGCATTGCAGCCGCTCGATAAATTCACCATATGCACTGGCCCGTGCCAAAGCTTTTGAAACGCCCTTGCCGTTTGTGAAAAAAGGATACACGCCGTTTACATACACATGCACACTGCAGCAATTTTCAATGCCGGAATCCGTCCATTTTTCTTCCAGCGTAATTCCAAGACTCTTGAGAATCCCCTGTATTTTTTCTACGGTTTCCTCCGGGGGCATATCCTTAAAGCGAATGTTGATATCTTCCATTGTCCGCAACCCAACCTTTAACATTTCCTTGTATTGCTACAGTTTATCACAGGAAAAAATCCGTGTCAACTCTCGCCCCTGTTCCCCGGGAAGCGAAGCGAGCGCACTTCAGTCAGACCGTCTACTTAGTCCGTTGTTTTAGTAAGAAAGGTCTCCAGATTCACATCATGGTGGTACTTCACAGAAGCCAGCTTGTCCTTTTCCAGAATAACCTGCGTCAAATCAATATCGTTGATGGCGGCGATGGCTACGATATAGTGGAGCATATCGGCAAGTTCTGTACCAAGTTGGGTCTGCAGATCCTCCTCAGAGGAAAATTTTCGCCCGGCGCGCTTGTTTAAGACCTCTGCCACCTCGCCGATTTCCTCCACCAGCTTCATAAACATACTCTGCTCCGTGGCCCAGCCGCTGTAGCGGTGGGAAAGGTAGGATTGTAGGTCTTGGATCGTGATATTCATGAAATACATTCTCCTATGTTGCATATCCGTTCTGCTCTGATTCGGCAGGTGACGTGCTGCGTTTGCATTTTCTCTGACAGATATGAGGAAAAATTGTGGAGCAGCTCGCCCTTCCATTGCTGGCGGCGCTCTCCCGCGCAGCATTGGATTGTTCGATCCTCTTGGTTGAAATTTTGCAAAAACAAAAGCCATCCCAATGGGATGGCTTTTGTTTTTTATGGAGCGGGTGACGAGGCTCGAACTCGCTACCTCCACCTTGGCAAGGTGGCGCTCTACCGGATGAGCTACACCCGCGAGGAACATGGCTTATTATAACAGCATTTTATAAAATGTCAAGTCCTTTTTTTACATTATTCGAAAAATTTTTCCGAAGCTAGGTTTCCGCATCGAAAGAGATCTGCTCCTGGGGATTTTCTTCCGCAGGCTGAGCCGGGAAACCCAAACAGGCAGGATATGCCGAATAATCCCAGACATAGCCGTTCATCTCGCCGTCGGTAAATCTACGGAAGGCCCCGATTTCCATATTGCGCAGCAGGTCCACATGGAAATAGCCGCCGTTGTCGCAGATGATCAGCCAATATCTCGGCTCACCGTTCCGGGTTCCGGTGATCATGAGACATTCCAGCCCTGCCTGACGGCACATGGCGGCATAAACCGTGGTCAATGCCTTGGCATCGCCCACACCATGCTGCAAAAGGCTGTAGGCCGGGGTAATGGATGTCTCCTGACTGCGGTACAGACCCATCAGAAAGGTGTACAGCTTCGCGTACTTCACGCCGTCAGCATCATCGCTGTTTACATAGCGTTCCGCTGCAGCAAACATGCTGCCCACCTGCTCACGCATGTGCCGCAGTGTTTCCCGGCTGTTCTGATAGGTGAACTTCAGCTCCACGATCCGGGTCTGACCAGATTCGGGATAGACACCTACGGTCACTTCCGGCGTTTCCATCACATACTGAGGGTATCGCTGGACATAATCCGACACCAGCTGGTGAATATCCGCATCTTCATAGACCGCAACCTCCAGCACAAGGCTGGCCGCATGATCAGAAAGGGCTTCTTCAATGGTTCGGGCAGCGGCATCCATATCCGACACCCGATGGATACCCCGAATTTCGGTCAAACTGCGGCGGTAGGTGATCTCCAGAGCAATGGCAGGCTTGCCGCCGCTGTTGCCCAGTTCCCAATCCACGGCTTCTACTGCATAAGCGCCCAAGGGCGTCATGGAGAGCGTGCGCTCCACCGTCTGCTCCATGCCCTGTTCCACTTGACCCTGATCATAGCCGCCCACAAAAATGACACCCTTTTCCTTGCCCGTGGCAATGAGGTCAGCAAGCGCCGTTTCCAGTTCTTTTTCGTTGGATGCGGACAGTTTGATGTCCGAGACCGTCTGATTGTGGATCCGGTGAGGCGTCACGGATACATGTTCGCCATCCATCCAGTTACAGCCGGAGAACAGCAGACTCATCGCTAACATTACGATCAGCAATCTTCGTTTCATAGCGCCCCTCCTTTCCGAAATCACAGGGAATCCTTGCTGTAGCGAGAGAAACCGTCACCGAGAACCTGGTGGGCCTCCTGCACGATAATAAACGCGTTGGGATCAATGCTGGTGACAAGCTCCTTCAGCTCTGCCACCTGTTGCTTTTTTACCGCGGTCAGCACCACTTTGGTAGGGTTGTGGGTATAGGTACCCTCGCCGTGGAGGTAGGTTGCACCCCGATCCAGCTTTTTGCCGATTTGTTCCGCGATCTGCTCATGGTGGGAAGAAATGATCAGTACCACCTTGGAATAGTCAAAGCGGTAGACCACCGCATCAATGACCTGTCCGCAGACGAACACGGTAATGCCGGTATACAGCGCTTTGGATACATCGCCAAAGGCCAGACCTGTGAGCAGCACCACTGCCCCATCAAAAACCATAGAGATCTGGCCAATGGGGACATTCCGATAACGCAGCTTCAGCAGCCGCACCAGAATATCCGAACCGCCGGTGGAAGCGCCGAAGATAAACACCACGCCCAGACCCAGTCCACAGAGGACGCCGCCGTACATCGTGGCCAGCAGCGGCTCGGTTTTGGGAAACTGGATGGCGGCAAAGGCATCGATCAGCACAGAGCTGAGGACCATACCCAGCAGCGATCCCACAAAAAACCGTTTACCGATCTTCAAACCGCCCAGCAGGAACAGGGGCAAATTGATCAAAATGGACAGCGTACCCACAGAGCCAAAGCCCATCAGCTTCACCGCCACCATGGCAAGGCCGGAAATACCGCCGGCATTCATATCATTGGGCTGCAAAAAGAAAGCAAAACCCAGAGCGAAAATGGTACTGCCTATGATCGTTGCCGGCAGCCAGCCGATCTTTTGCCAGATTTTATGCATAACGTTCCTCCTTAGATGTCAAAGGCGGTCTGCTTATCGGGAGAATCCTCCGGCTTCAAAACTGCGCCGGCAGAGGGAATGGTCTTGGTGCGGTAGCGGCTGTGGTTGGTGATGCCACTCTCCTCCAGAATGACAGCATCCAGCAAGGTGGCCTTCTTTTTCAGGGTCAGTACCGCCACACCCTGGGTATTGCGGGTAGTCTTGGGCAGCAGCTGGGCTGTGGAGAAGATGGCTGCTCTGCCGTCGGTAGAGTAGACCGCCATCTGCTGATCCTCTGTCAGCGCCAGGATCTTCACCACAGGGCTCTTGTCAGAGTAAGCGCCGGTGAGCTTGCGGCGGTTGGTCTTGGTTTCATAGGCGTTCATGGGGACTTTGGCTGCCTTGCCGTTTTCAAAGAAGAACAGCAGCATGCCCTGATAATCCACAGTAAGGATCACCTGCAGCACTTTCTCATCCGCCTCGAAGCCCAGCTTCTGGGGCAGATAGTCGCCCAGCTGGGATGCCTTTCCATCGTCAAAGTCAGAAAGCCGGGACTTGTAGCACTGGAATTTATTGGTGAAAACCAGAATTTCGCCCCGGTTGGTACTCTCCCTGGAGAATGCAAGGCTGTCGCCTTCCTTGAACTTCTGCTCTCCGGACATTCGCAGGGATTGGGCGGTGATCTTCTTGAGATAGCCTTCCCTGGACACGAAGACCGTCACCGGATAATCCGGGATCTGCTCGGTTTCGTCTTCCACGACGGTTTCTGCGACCTCGTAGACGATCTCGGTCTTTCTGGGCTTTCCGTACTTTTCGGAAACCTGCTGCAGCTCCTTGATAATCACATTTTTCAGCTTTTTGGAGCTATTCAGGATGCCCTGAAGCTCTTCGATTTCATCTTCCAGCTGGTTGATGGCCTTAGTCTGCTTGAGGATGTATTCTTTGTTGATGTTGCGCAGCTTGATTTCCGCCACATAATTGGCCTGGATCTCATCGATACCGAACTCGATCATCAGGTTGGGGATGACTTCGCTGTCCTGCTCGGTCTCCCGGATGACGGCGATGGCCTTGTCGATATCCAGCAGGATTCTCTCCAAGCCCTTCAGCAGGTGCAGCCGCTCTTCCTTCTTGCCGATCTGGAAGAACAAGCGACGCTTGACGCAATCCGTACGCCATGCCGTCCACTCCTCCAGGATCTCACCCACGCCCATGACTTTGGGCATACCGGCGATGAGAATATTGAAATTACAGGGGAAGCTGTCCTGCAAGGGGGTGAGGCGGAACAGCCGCTGCATCAGCTTCTCGGGATCCGCGCCGCGCTTTAAGTCGATGGTCAGCTTCAGACCGCCCAAGTCGGTCTCGTCGCGCATATCAGCGATTTCCTTGATCTTACCGGCCTTGATCAGCTCGGCAACCTTGTCCATGATGACTTCGGTGGCGGTGGAATAGGGAATCTCAGTGATTTCGATGAGATTGCCTTCCTTGACGTAACGCCACTTGGCCCGGAGTTTGAAGCTGCCGCGGCCGGTGGAGTAAATTTCCCGGGTGGTAGCTTCATCAAACAGAAGCTCCGCGCCGGTGGAGAAATCCGGGCCGGGGAGGGTCTCCAAGATATCGTGGTCGGGATTCTTCATCAGAGCGATGGCAGTGTCGCAGACCTCTTTTAAGTTAAAAGAGCAGATATTGGAGGCCATACCGACGGCGATGCCCTGATTCGCAGACACCAGCACATTGGGGAAGGTGGTGGGCAGCAGGGCAGGCTCTTTGAGGGTGCTGTCATAGTTGTCCACCATGTCCACCGTGTCGCTGTCAATGTCACGGAAGAGTTCTTCGCAGATGGAATCCAGCTTGGCTTCCGTATAACGGGAGGCTGCGTAGGCCATATCCCGGGAATAGACCTTGCCAAAGTTACCCTTGGAGTCCACAAAGGGGTGCAAAAGTGTCTCGTTACCCTTGGCAAGGCGCACCATGGTCTCATAGATGGCGGCGTCACCGTGGGGGTTGAGCTGCATGGTCTGGCCGACGATATTGGCAGACTTGACCCGGTCCTTTTTGAGCAGGCCCATCTTGTACATGGTGTACAGGAGCTTCCGGTGGGAGGGCTTGAAACCGTCGATCTCAGGGATCGCACGGGATACGATCACCGACATGGCGTAGGGCATGTAGTTGATCTCCAGAGTTTCGGTGATCGCCTGCTCGGTGGTAGAACCCACCAGACCCACAACGCCGTCGGTGTTTACTTTTTTCTTCTTTTCAGCTTCTTGCTTCTTTCGTGCCATAATGCACTCCTTATATTAAGAAATATCCGCCAATTCCAGATATTTTGCGCCGTTTTCGGCGATGAAATTCTTACGTTCCGTGAGGTTGTCGCCCAGCAGCACATCGAAATAGTGGGCGGTGCGCTCCACATCCTCGGGCATGACCTTGATGAGGCGGCGGGTCTCCGGGTTCATGGTGGTCATCCACATCATCTCCGGGTCGTTCTCGCCAAGACCCTTGGAGCGCTGGATCTTGATGGGCTTCTTATCCTTCAGATCGTGGCGCAGGATGTGGGCTTTTTCCGATTCGTTGTAGGCAAACCAGGTCTTGTCCTTGTAGCTGATCTCAAACAGCGGAGACTCGGCGATATACACATAGCCATCCCGGATCAAGGTCGGACACAGGCGGTAGAGCATGGTCAGGATCAGGGTGCGGATCTGGAAGCCGTCCACGTCAGCATCGGTGCAGATGACCACCTTGTTCCAGCGCAGATTGTCGATGTCGAAACTGCTCAGTTCCTTGGCCTTCTTGCCCTGAACCTCCACGCCGCAGCCCAGGACCTTCATCAGATCGGTGATAATGGGGCTGGCGAAGATTTTATTGTAGTCCGCCTTCAGGCAGTTGAGGATCTTGCCGCGAACAGGCATGATGCCCTGAAACTCCGCGTCCCGGGACTGCTTGACGCTGCCCAACGCAGAGTCGCCCTCCACGATGTACAGTTCCCGAAGATTGGCGTCCTTGCTGCGGCAGTCCACGAACTTCTGCACCCGGTTGGCGATGTCCACCTTGGCGGAGAGGTTCTTCTTGATGCTGCTCTTGGTCTTCTCGGCGGATTCACGGGCGCGCTTGTTGATGAGGATCTGCTCCGCAGCACGCTCAGCCTCCTGCTTGTTCTCGATGAACCAGATTTGCAGCTTTTCCTTGAAGAAAGCCGTCATCGCTTCCTGGGTGAACTTGGAATTGACCGACTTTTTGGTCTGGTTTTCAAAGCAGCCGATGGTGGAGAAGCAGTTGGTCACCAGCACCAGGCTGTCCTGGATGTCCTGATAGAGGATCTTGCCCTCGTTTTTGGTGTATTTATTGTTGTCCCGGAGGAATTTATCGAAGGCTGCCGTAAAGCCAAGGCGCACCGCCCGGTCGGGGCTGCCGCCGTACTCAAGCCACGAGGAGTTGTGGTAGTATTCCACATGGCTGACCTGCTTACTAAAGCAGAAAGAGGTCGTGATCTTCAGCTTCATCTCCGGGCGGTTCTCCGCATCCCGGCCACGGCGCTCGGCTTCCCAGAAGACCGGCATGGTAAAGGCATTGTCCCCCACCATCTCCTCGATATACTGCTTGATACCGTCCTCGTAGCAGTATTCCTCTTCCTCGAAGCGCTTGCCCACCTGATTGCGGAACTTGAAGCGGACACCCTTATTCACCACCGCCTGCCGGCGCAGAACGTCCCGGTAGTACTCCACAGGGATATTGATATCCGTGAACACTTCCTTGTCCGGCCGCCAGTGGAAACAGGAGCCGGTTTTTTTCCGGTCAGCGGGTTCTTTCTTCATCTGGCCTTTGATGCGGCCCTTTTCAAAGTGGAGATCGTAACGGAATCCGTCCCGGCGCACCGTCACATCGAAGAAATCAGAGGCATACTGGGTGGCGCAGGAGCCCAGGCCGTTCAGGCCAAGGCTGTACTCATAGTTCTCACCATTTTCGCCGTACTTGCCGCCGGCGTACATCTCGCAGAACACCAGTTCCCAGTTGTAGCGCTTTTCTTTTTCGTTCCAGTCCACGGGGCAGCCGCGGCCGAAGTCCTCCACTTCCACGGAGAGGTCTTCATAACGGGTGACGATGATGGTATCACCGTGGCCTTCTCTAGCTTCGTCGATGGCGTTGGAGAGAATCTCAAACACCGCATGCTTACAGCCCTCCAGATCGTCGGAGCCAAAGATGACCGCAGGGCGTTTACGCACCCGATCCTCGCCCTTGAGCATGGAGATGCTGGAATTTCCGTATTGTTCTTGTTGCTTTTTTGTTGCCATAATCGGTTACCTGCCATAGTAGTCCATAATAATTCTATTATATTATACGCAATTTCGAAAATAAGTCAACCGGCACAGCATTTTGCCGTGCCGGTTGTTAAGTATTTCATTTACGCAGCGAACTTCAGTTTTCTCAGCGACAGTCTATGAATGATCAAGGTCAGAAGTACCGCAGCCGCAAGGCAAAGGGTCATCATGCTGTAGGCAAATACCGCCTGATGACCATGCCGCTGGACATGGTACTCCATATAGCCCGCGCCGCCTAGCGATCCTGCGATCAGCAGCCAGATAAGAAGATAACCATATTTCCAGCCCCGGTTCTGCACCATTCTGACAGAGAAGCAAACGATACTCACTACCACACCGACAGTGCAAAGGACCTGCACAATGCTGACAAAACCGTTGCCCCGGAAGAACAGGGAGTCATAGCGGGTACTGTCCAGAAGCGCCTGACTTGCGCAGTAAACCAGAATGAACAGCAGTGCAATATCACCCTCCGGCAGTACACACTTTCCCTGACGGCGCCGGAAATAAGCCACCATCAGCACCAGAAACAGCACACCGGCTACCATGGATTGGATCATGAAGGTAGCAAGCCGGTAGGTCGTCTCGCCGGTCAGCATATCCACCACCGGGTACGCAAAGGGCAGTCCGGTGCTAAACCCGACCTCCATGCCCAGATCCGCATTGGTGAACAGATCTGCCAATCTGCCAACCGCAATGCCGCAGGCACCTGCCAGCGCCATACTGTCCAGCATCGTCAGAAGCTTGTTGTGAACCTTGAAAAGCCGCAGCAGGCATGCCGCCAAAATGCAGCCGATAAACACACCCATCAGCGCAAAGCTGCCGGTTGTATAGTCCGTCATGGCCGTATGGAAACTCGCATAGGTGGAGCTCATGCTGTACCAGTGGATAAAACGGGACAACACGATTGAAAGCAGGAAACTCACCACCACAGCCCCAGCACCGCTGAGCAGCTTTCCGCCCCGATCCAGCCAAAAAGCCAAAAACAGAAAAATCGCCGTCAGGATGCCGCAGGTCAGGATCACGGAGTGCCAGTAAATAAAAATATCACCGTAAATAAAAGCAATTCTTTCCATGTGCTTAACCTCCGTCCGGAACTGCCGTGGCAAAATAGATGATATCACTGACCACTCTTTCGGAACCGTAGCTCAAATAGTTTTGTACCTCGCCGCCTACCACAATAAGGCCCGTCTGGCCGCCATCCAACGCATAAGCTTTCTCGCAGCCGAAGGACTCCATCTTCTTTGCGAACTGCCAGATGTTGGGGGTAGGTCTGGGATCCGGTGTGTAGCCCGCCACCACCTGTAAATAGTGGAGTTTACCCAGCGTGCCGATGGCAGCACGGGGATAGTAGCCATCGATGTTACCCAGAGGATATGCGCCAATATCCGCAGCCTTGTGGTTTTCCACCAGAATCGGGCCAAAGGCAATGCTGAATCGAACATTGTGCTCTTCCACAAAGGCTTCCGCGGCCTTTTGGTCTTTCAACTGGCCTCTGCGCGCAAAGATCAGATCGCCCTGATCGTCCACGAAGCAGATGTCCGCATTGGCGTTGGCTCTGTGGACTTCGCCCTTATATACCACGATTCCGTCGTTGCGGAACTGGTAGAAGTCACCGTTGCTGGCAGACACTGCGTTGACCGCCTTGGCCATATCGGAACCGTAATAGCGCTTGCTGGAACCATAGGTATCATCGGCTAAGTATCTGCGGAACTGGGAAGGATGGGCAATGAACACCTCGCTGAAGGTATACATATCCTGATCCATCAGAATCCGCCAGGAAATGCAAAAAATCGTCTCATCCAGATAGTATATGACTTCCGTATCGGGATACAGCTCCACGTCCAGCGAGAAGAGCAGTTCCTGTCCGTCGATCAGCGGAGCTGCCTCATCCAGCAGCCACTGCAGAGAAGAAGGATCCGATGTGCGTCCATAGCACTCCGGATTCGGCTTCGGCGCAATTACATTGCTGTCGTTGAGCCAGTATACCTTATCGATCTGCAGAACACCGTCCAGCGCATCGCTGATCTCATTGGTCATGTACATATCATAGCTGTCCATTAAAAGCTGGTCACCGGTGCTGGATGCAGTTCCGGCAGCAGAACCGGACGCAAACAGCATAACGCCTGCCAGTATAAATGCCAGCAGTAACAACACGGTTGCGCCCACCGCCCCGAACGTTCCGTTCAGGATCTTTCGGCCTAAATTGGCCGGCTGCGCTACATTGCCATCTTGCATTGGCTCCACCCCTCTCATTTCAAAATACCGCCGCTAATGGCTTCCAGCAGTTCTTTCTCCGGAAGAACCCACCACTGACCTTGCTCATGGGTCAGCTTTACGACGATCTCCACGGTAACCATTTCGGCATCTTCCTGAAGACAGGCTTCCGCTGCCTGGAAAAGCAGCTCCATGACCATATCTTCCCGGTAATTGTTGTTTTCATCATAGATTTCGGAGGTATCCTGAGCCTCGGCGATCTTTTTCTCCAGCAGGGTCATAAACCGCTCTCTGAGATTCTCCGTCACGCTGTCAAAATCCAGACAGGTAATGCGAACCTTCTGTGCAATGTAGTTTTCCTGCGCATAGCACTCGCCGACCAGTTCATAGGTCATGCTCTCCGAGAACGCTTCCCAGTACAGCGCACTGACATCCTCTGCCGCCTCCCGGTCAGGGCCAAAAGACGGTGTTCCGTACATCTGCTGCCCCGCCGCAGTGTAATCCCCTGCACAAACCGCATCCATCATGCCGATGACACGGGTCTGAACGCCCTCAGAGCGCTTGAGCAGGATGGGCTGGGAATTCTGGAAGCATAAACTCAGCGCGATTCCGGTCAATGCGGCAAAAATGCCCAGAAATGCCAGAATCGTTTTCAGTATCTTGTTTTTGTTCATTTCCCTCTTCCTTTTAAGTGTGATTTCGGGTGTTGCTTGTCAGGATTATGAGCCGGAACCATCCGGAATTGCGGTTGCGAAATAAATGATGTCGCTGACCTTCCGCTCATAGCTGAATGACAAATAGCTCATGACCCGGTTGTTCGTCACGATCAGCGACGTTTGGCCGCCATCCAGATTGTAGGCTTTGTCGCAGCCAAACGCGATCATCAGATCTGCCATCATGGTAAGGCGCAGCATGTTGCTGCATTCCGGTGTTTTTCCGTTGGTTGCCACCAGATAGTGCAATTCACCCAACGTTCCGAGGGCCGCCCGGGGGAAATAGCCGTTGATCTCACCGATGCTGTAGTGGGGCGGTGTTACATTCTTGCCGTCTTCGACGATGATGGGGCCAAAGGCCATGCTGAATCGGATATTGTTGTCTTCCACGAACTTTTTAGCCGTTTCTTCATCGGTGATCTCACCCTGATGAACCAGAATCAAATCACCCTGATCGTCAACAAAGCAGACATCCAGTTTCTTGTTCACCCGGTGTACTTCACCCTGATATACGATAATGCCATAGGGGCGGCGGATGTAGTAGTCCGCATTGCTGGCTGTAACCGCGTTGACCTGAGCCGCCAGATCCGAGCCGTATTCCCGTTGGGTCACTCCGTAGGTATCGTCCACCAAGTACCGGCGAAACTGGGACGGATGGGCGATTTTGATCTCACTCATAGCCATCGCTACACCGTTGATGTACTGCCGCCAGGTAATGCTCAGAATGGTTTCGTCCAGATAATAGACGACCTCTGAACCGGGCATGATCTCAGTATCGGTCGTAAAGAGTGTTTTCTGTCCGCCCAATAGCTCTGCCGCATCATCCAGCAGCCACTGCAGTGTGGAGGGGTCTTTGGTAGAGCCATAGCAGGCGGCATTGGGCTTGGGTGCGATCACATCGGCATCATTCAGCCAGAACACTTTCTCCACCTGAGATACCCGTTCGGACACCAACGCCTGATTGGCAGAAACGTACGCATCAAAACTGCCGCTTTTGCCTGTCCAGAGACCGCCTGTGATGGTCTTCAGCAGATTCTCATCCGGCACGATTTTCCATTGACCATCCACGCAAACCAGCTTAACTTCCAGTTCCACGGTGATGCTCTCGGTCTGCTCTGTGAGAATGGCTTCGATCGCTTCCAGAGTAAGGGCATCGATCAGTTCCTGCCGGTATTCTCGGTTCTCGTCGTAGACCTCCGAAATATCGCCGCAGGCTGCCATTTTTGCCTCCAGCAGTGCGCTGACGCGTTCCGGCAGGGATTCACTGATGGCAGAAAGATCGAGACAGGTAACGCGGATCTTGTGGGCTGCCCCATCGCCGCATGCATATCCCTCACCCACCAGTTCATAGCGGATACTGCCGATAAAGGCATCCCAGCAGGCCTTTCCGATGGCATTTTCCGGGCAGTAAAAGTCCAAATCAGGCTGATTTTGCATCTGCTTGCCGGCAGCCGCATAATCTCCCGTGCTGACGCTGTCCAGCATCAGCCGGATGGGCGTACGCAGCAGTTCCGGTTCAGATAACCAGTCCGGTTCACGCTTCACCGAGCAGCCGCCCAGACAAATTGTCGCCAGCACGGCAGCCAGAAGCAGCACCGCCACGATGCGATTGCGCCAAGACTTCATTTTCATCGTACTCTCCCCATTTAAAAGGCACATATGTGCTGTCTTATTTTGTAAGTTTATCATTAACCGGCAATAAAGTCAACAGATAGCCTCGTAGCAACACCGCCGTCTGATGCAGACAGCGGTGTTGGTTATTTTTCGTTATGTGGTTGCGTTGTGATATCATTCAGCGCAAAAAAGCCCTACAGTTTATGGAAAACCGGCTTTCTTCCCTCAAAGGTACACACATAGCCAAAGATCTCCCTGAGGATCTGGCAGGCATCCTTGGAATACTGTCCCACACGGTCGCATCGGTGGGCATCGGAGCCGATGGTGACGATCTCACCGCCCAGTTCCCGGAACCTGAGGAAATAGTCTGCCGTGGGCAAGAAACCTCCGCAGCGGTCCACGCCGCTGGAGTTCATCTCCAAGCCCTTCCCTTTTCGAACCAGCTCTTTCAGGATCTCGTCCACCAGCTCCCTGTGTTCACCGTACGGCACCGCCCGGGGGGCGGGATGGGCGTGGGTTTTGGCAATATAGGTCAAGTGCGCCAGCACATCAAAATCGTCATGAATCTTCACGCATTCCAGCGTCGCCTCCAGATACCGGCGTTCTGCCTGAAACACGGACTTATCCGCCCAAAACGGCTCAAAATACACATCCAGATCATCCACAAAGTGGATAGAACCCAGAACAAAGTCGAACGGATACCGCTCCAGATCCTTTAGCAGCTGCTCCCGGTTGTCCGCAGTCATGCCGAACTCCATGCCCCGGCGGATGGTAAGTCCCTCCACAGAAAGGCCGTCATACTCCGCACGGTAAACATCCGTGTCGAAAGCCATCACGCCCATCTGCTCCAGTGGGTCGTAGTCCAAGTGGTCGGTAAAGCAGATTTCCTGCAATCCGGCATTTTTCGCCGCCACAGCCATGGCAAGGCCGGTATCGTGTCCGTCAAAGGACACCCGGGTATGCATATGAAAATCAAACATCCTGCTTCTCCTCCCAAAATTGGCGGAACGCCGTAGGCAGCGCCGCCTGTAATTCCACCTGTTCCCGGGTGAACCAGTCCGGTTTCCCCTCTGCAGATGCCACTTCTATATAGAATCCCCGCATATTCCAGCGAATGTGGGTGAAAATGTGGCTTCGCTCCACCATCCGCAGCAGCTCCCGGGGACGAAGACCCATATTCTCCACCGCAGCCAATGCTTCTTGCTCGTTCAAATGCCCCGGAACATTTGGAAACTCCCACAGGCCTGCCAGAAGTCCCTTCTTCGGTCGCCGGTGCAGCAGCACTTTGCCGTCACAGCTTAAGATGAATACCGTTAAGTCTTCCTCCCGGCGCGTCTTTTTCGGGCTTTTCACCGGCAATACCTCCGCAGTGCCGCGCTGAAAGCCCTTGCAAAATGCATTACAGGGACAATTGCCGCAATCCGGACGTTTATTCGGTCCACAGACCGTAGCCCCCAGCTCCATCAGTGCCTGCGTAAAATCTCCGGCAGCTTCCGGGTAGACCTCCGCAAGCTCCGCTGCCACCTGTTTCTTGGTGGTGGGCAGATCGATGGGGGTGGGATCATCCAGAATCCGGGAAATCACCCGAAGCACATTCCCATCCACCGCTGGGGTAGGCCGGTCGGAGCAAATGGAGCAAATCGCCCCGGCGGTATAATCACCGATACCGGGGAGCGCCCGAATGGCATCATATTCCCCGGGAAATACGCCGCCATGCTGATCCATGATCACCCGGGCGGCCTTTTTCAGGTTCCGCACCCGGCTGTAATAGCCCAAGCCCTCCCAGAGCTTGTGGAGCATATCATCATCGCAGCAAGCCAGCGCCTCCACCGTAGGCAGCGCCGACAAAAAGCGGGCATAGTAACCCTTCACCGCCTCCACCCGGGTCTGCTGGAGCATGATCTCCGAGAGCCAGACGTGGTATGGCTCCCGGTCGGCACGCCATGGAAGTTCCCGGCGGTTTAAGCGATACCAAGGAAGCAGCACATCCGGAAGCCGCTGCAAAATATACTGCCGTTCCATAGCCATACCTCCCCGATTTTCTATTTATTTTACTATAGACGTTCCCTTGCTGTCAAGATTCCTTTCCGTTGGACCGCTTACCTACAGATCCCAAAAAAATTTTATTTTTTTGAAAAAAGTACTTGCATTTTCTTTTTATCTGTGCTATTATACTTTGGCGTTGAGGAACGCACATGCGCCGATAGCTCAGTTGGATAGAGTGACTGACTACGAATCAGTAGGTCGGGGGTTCGAGTCCCTTTCGGCGTACCATTAAAAGGGTTATCCCATTC
>JAGKTU010000081.1 GCA_021153265.1 Clostridia bacterium | reverse complement strand
GGAACTGACCGCCGCCAAGGAATCGGTGCTTTCCTCCCTCCGCTCCACCCACGATACCCCCGGCGCCATCGAGGGCTATTATGCCACCGCCGCCTTAAGCGGCATGGCCATGACTCCCAAGCAGTACATGGATGCCCTCGAAGCCGTCACCTTGACGCAGGTGGCAGCCGCCGCCCGGACTGTGCGGCTGCACAGCAGCTTCTTCCTGAAAGGAGTGAGCCAATGAACCCCACTTTCTACCCCAAGCTGGACGAGCAGGTCTATTGGGAAAAACTCCCCAACGGACTGACGGTGGCGGTGATCCCCAGACCCGGTTTCTCCCGGAAGCTGGCCTACTTCGTCACAGATTACGGCGCCATGCACTTAAAATTCACCTTCGGCGGTGAAGAACATACCACCCCCGCCGGCGTTGCCCACTATTTAGAGCATAAAATGTTCGATATGCCGGGAAATCGGGACGTCAGCGCGGAATTTGCCGCCCTTGGCGCCATCACCAACGCCTTCACCAGCTACGATCTGACTGCCTACTATTTTTCCTGCACGGAAAACTTTGATGAGTGCCTGCGGCTGCTGCTGGAATTCGTGTCCACCCCCTGTTTCACGGCAGAAAGTGTGGAAAAGGAGCGTGGCATCATCGATCAGGAGATCGGTATGAATGCCGATGCCCCGGATACGCAGGTCTTTGAGAATCTCATGACCTCCACATTCCGCAGCCACCCCATCCGGGTGCCGATTTTGGGTACTTCCGAAACCATTCGCCAGATTACTCCCGAAATTCTGAATCTCTGCCACAAGGCCTTCTACACCCCGGGCAACATGATGCTCTGCGTGGTAGGCGACGTGGACGCTGAATCCGTCCGCACCGCCGCGCTGGAAGTTCTGGGCGAAGAAATGCGGGAAGTGGCGATCAAAGCCCCCTTCCCCACGGAAGAGATGACCACCCCCGTCAAATACACGGAAAAAACCATGGAAGTGGCCATGCCCACCTTCTCCATGGCCTTCAAAGCCGAGAGCCTGCCCAACGGCGAAATCGGCGTGAAAGAGGAAATGGTTGCCGACCTTGCCGCGGAAGCCCTCTTTGGCGAAAGCTCCGGGCTGTATCTGAAGATGTATGAGGATGGGCTTATTGACTCCGCCTTCGGCGGCGGCTTCGAGGCGGTGGACGACTGCGCCATGCTGATCATCTCCGGCGACAGCGACGACCCGGAATCCGTACGGGATGCAATTATCGCAGAAGCCGCCCGGATCGCGGAAAACGGCATCGAGGAAGACCGCTTCCTGCGCATGAAGCGAAGTGCCTTGGGCCGCCGGATCCGGGAGCTGGACAGTTTCGACTCCACCTGCTTCCGTACCTGCGCCTACTACTATTCCGGCTTTGACTATTTCGCCTTCCCCGGCATCTACGAGCAGATCTCTTCCGAGGACATCCGCCGTTTCCTCTCCCGTGTTGTCACCGAGGAGCGGTGCAGCCTGTCCGTCATCACACCCCATGAGGAGGATATCCATGAATAACTACACAGAAATCTACTTCCCCGGTCTGGGTCTGGAGATGAACCCCGGCAAAATGCTCCAGATCGGCTCTCTGCAGATCCACTACTACGGCATCATCATCGCCTTCGGTCTGCTGCTGGCTGTGCTCTACGGCTGTAAGCGCGCCAAGGAGTTCGGCATCACCGAGGACGATCTCATCGACGGTGTGCTGTGGGTAGTACCCTTCGCTATCATTTGCGCCCGGCTTTACTACTGCATTTTTGAATGGAAGAGCTATTCCGCCGATCCCATTAAAATTCTGTACATCTGGAACGGTGGTCTGGCTATCTACGGCGGCGTCATCGGTGCTTTGGTGGGCGTGATCGTGTTCTGCCGGTTCAAGAAAATCAAAATCTCCGCTCTTCTGGACTTGGTTGCACTGGGTTTCCTCATCGGTCAGTGCATCGGCCGCTGGGGCAACTTCTTCAACCGGGAGGCCTTCGGCGCTGAGACCGAATTTTTCCTGCGGATGGGTCTGACCGACAGCATGACGGGTCTGACCAAGTATTACCACCCCACCTTCCTGTATGAATCCCTCTGGAACTTCGCCGGTTTCCTGGGACTGCACTTCCTGTCCAAGAAGCGGCAGTATGACGGCCAGATCGCGCTCTCGTATGCCGCGTGGTACGGCCTCGGCCGGTGCATGATCGAGGGACTTCGCACCGACAGTCTGTACTGGGGACCTTTCCGGGTCAGCCAGCTGCTGGCCGCAGTGAGCTGCTTCGCCGCCACCGCCGTGCTGCTCTATATGAATCTGAAAGCCCATGACAGCGCCAACCTCTGGTGCAACGCCGTCGCCGCCAAGGCTGCCGAGAAAGCAGAAACAGAAGCGGAAACGGAAGAAACCCCCGAAGCCGAGTCCGATACAGCGCCGGAATCCGAAGCATAAAGAAATCCCCGGATCGCATCGATCCGGGGATATTTCGAAAAACTTATTTGCACAGCTCCTCAGCCAGCGCATCGATCTGGGAGCGGCTGTCATCATTCAGAGCAGAGAGGATCTTTACGGTATTTTCGGTGAAGGTGATGTTCTTGCTCTTCTCGAACATGCCCTTCATGATCTTCGCCGCCACCGGCGCCCAAGTGCCGTTTTCCATCAGACCAATGGTGCGGTTCTGGAAGTTCCGCTCCGTCAGATGGTGGATGAATTCCTTCATAAAGGGGAAGATATCGCCATTATAGGTGGTGGTAGCCAGCACGATTTTGCCGTAGCGGAAAGCATCCTCCACGGCTTCCGCCATGTCGCAGCGGGCGAGGTCGTTCAGCGCCACCTTCTGACCCTTTTCCTCCAGAATCTTTGCCAGCAGCTCGGCGGCTTCCTTGGTGTTGCCATAGATGGAAGTGTAGGCGATGACCACGCCCTCGCTCTCAACGCGGTAGGAAGACCAGATGTCATACAGATTTATGTAGTAGCCCAAATTTTCATTCAGCACCGGGCCGTGGAGGGGGCAGATGGTCTGGATGTCCAGAGTGGCAGCCTTCTTCAGCAGCGCCTGCACCTGAGGGCCGTACTTACCCACGATGCCGATGTAGTAGCGGCGGGCCTCGCAAGCCCAGTCCTCCTCAATATCCAGCGCGCCGAACTTGCCGAAGCCGTCAGCAGAGAACAGCACCTTGTCGTAAGCATCATAGGTCACGATGACCTCGGGCCAGTGAACCATAGGTGCGGTGACGAAGGTCAGGGTGTGCTTGCCGAGGGACAGGGTATCGCCCTCGCCGACAACGACGCGGCGGTCGGCATAATCCGTGCCGAAGAAATTCTTCATCATGGTAAAAGCCTTGGCGGAGGACACCACAGTTGCCTCGGGATAGGCCTTCAGGAACACATCGATGTTGGCGGAGTGGTCGGGCTCCATATGCTGCACCACCAGATAGTCCGGCTTCCGTCCGTTCAGGACGGCGGCGATGTTACCCAGCCATTCGCTGCCGAAATTCTTGTCCACGGTGTCCATGACCGCGATCTTCTCGTCCAGAATTACATAGGAATTGTAAGCCATGCCGCCCGGCACCACATACTGACCCTCAAACAGGTCAACTTCGTGATCATTCACGCCCACATAGCGGATATCGTTGGTGATGGTCATAGTCATTCTCCTTATTTCTTGATTCTGAGGGTATTATACACGTTCTTTTCCCAAAAGTACAGTAACTTTGTCACAGAATTTTCTATGGAAACATAGTAAATTCATACCAGAAAGATTCCCAAGGAGGTCTTTTTATGAAAATTTCCATTCTCGCCGTGGTGCTGCTGCCCTTCCTCGGCACAGCCATCGGTTCTGCCTTTGTATTTTTCCTCCGGGGCAAGATGAACCTGGCCCTCCAGCGGCTGCTGACCGGCTTTGCCGCCGGTGTCATGGTGGCGGCTTCGGTGTGGAGTCTGATCATCCCGGCCATGGACCAGTCGGCGCATCTGGGAAAGCTGGCTTTCCTGCCGGCCTTCATCGGCGTGTGGGCAGGCTTCCTGTTCCTGCTGCTGCTGGATAAGCTGATCCCCCACCTGCACTTAAACAGCGAATGCCCCGAGGGAACTGCCTGCAACCTCGGAAAATCCACCATGATGGTGCTGGCCGTTGCCCTCCATAACCTGCCCGAGGGCATGGCGGTGGGCGTGGTGGCGGCAGGCTGGCTCAGCGGCAACGAGAGCATCTCCGCCGCCTCGGCGCTGGCCCTTTCTCTTGGTATCGCCCTGCAGAATCTGCCGGAGGGCGCGATCATCTCCATGCCCCTTAAGAGCCAGGGCATGCGGCAAGGCCGCGCCTTCAGCTATGGTGTCCTCTCCGGCGCGGTAGAACCTCTGGGCGCGGTGCTGACGATCCTGCTGGCCGGACTGCTGGTGCCGGTGCTGCCCTATCTTCTGGCTTTCTCCGCCGGCGCCATGCTGTATGTGGTGGTGGAGGAACTGATCCCCGAAATGGCAGAAGGCGAGCATTCCCATGTCGGCACGATTTTCTTCGCTCTGGGATTCACCCTGATGATGGTTCTGGACGTCGCCCTTGGATAAAAACACAACCGCCGCGGATCATCCGCGGCGGCTTTTTATCTTGCATAGGCGCACATAGTTGCGCGCACTTTATCTGTTCAACAAATTGGAATTTGGCGGCCAGTGGCCGCTGACAGTTCGTGCTCGGTGCGGTGCGCTTCGTTACTGCCCTAACCCGCTCGGTATCGTTCCTGCGGAACAGTTCGACAAATTGGAATTGGCATAACAACTGTTAGTTCTCACAATCATCAAACTCAATCAATTCTCCGCATTCTCTGCAATAACCAGCATTTGATTTTGACCAATACAGTCCTCGAAAATACACGCCACAACGAGGACAGCGATTGGTAGATAACATAAGGATAAAGCCTGCAATAAACGGAAGAAATGAAGCATACATAAGGACTTTACTTCTTAACCCAAAACCTACAAAAACGAGACATATAAAGGACAATTCGAGAATGATTGCTAATCTATTTTTGGTTCTACTGACGCGATTTTTCATGTAGTTCACTCCTTTGTCAAATTCAAGTTTGTTTAACTGTTCTGCAGTAACGATACCGAGCGGGTCAGGGCAGTGACGAATACAGACCAGTCGCGCACGCATTGTCAGCGGCGACTCGCCGCCAAATTGGAATTTATCGACCTGCCATGTATTTCCCAACTACATAAACACCGGCCAGCATTTCGCCGATGGAGATTCCCAGCAGAAGTCCAGAGAAAAAGTCTTTTACACTGGAGCCGCCCAACGTATGAGAAAGCGCCTGCAGGGCAAGTCCCATCACGATCAGCAAGATTCCATAGAGCAAATTCTTTTGCTTTTCCAGTTCCTGTGTACGTTTCAGCAAATCCATAATTTGCTCGTCATCATATGCGCGAACGCTTTTCACCTCGGCGCACTCGCCATCCATTAACTCCGCAACTGTGATTTCCAATTCTTCGCACAGGTTTTTGACGACGGAATAATCGGGCATGCACTTGCCCGTTTCCCATTTCGAAACCGTCTTATTCGATACGCCGAGTTTTTCTGCCAGCTGTTCCTGTGTAAGGTTTTTCTCTTTTCTTTTTTGTGCGATAAACTTTCCGGTTGCTTGTTGATTCATTTTGTCTACCTCCGTTTGTTGTTTGCAGAAAAAGCATACCTCTTCTTTCTGAAAAACAACATCCCCTATTGGGAGAATCTGAGTGGAATTGCGTATTACTTCTCCAAATTCAAGTTTATCGACTGATTTTCCTATATTTTTTCAAATAGGATCTGCACCTGTTGACCGTTTTAAGTATCCAGCCGCTCCAGCGCCGCCGCATCCACAATATCCACCGTGCCCCGGGTCAGCTTCACCATGCCCTCGCTCTGGAAGTAGCGGAGCATCCGGGTCACCACTTCCCGGGCGGTGCCCATGTGGTTGGCGATTTTCTCGTGGGTGATCTTCAGCGAATCGGTACCCTCCAGTCGGGACTCCTCCAGCAGGAATTTGGCAAGCCGCTTATCAAAACTCTTCCACATGATCTGCTCCATGAGCCACATGACCTCGGAGAAATGGTTGGTGATGAGATTGTGGGAGTAATTGGCGATGGCCAAAGACTCGTCCATCAGATTCTGGTACAGACAAGCCGGAATGACCCAAATCTCGCTGTCCTTTTCCGCCTCAATGAAGACGTCAAACTGCATATTGGGCATGACGCAGGACGCAGAAAACAGGCAGATATCCATCTCGAAGAACCGGGTAATGGTGACCTCCCGGCCCTCTTCCGACAAAATATACGCCCGGAGCTGTCCGGCGCAAACCAGCAGCATGCCCAAGCATTCCGGGCTGCCGTCGTGGAGGATGGTACCCTTTTTCACTTTCCGAAACTCCGATACGGATTCCAGCCGCTGCTGCTGCTCGGCATTTAACTTATTCCAGATGGGAAAACTGCTCGCAAAATCCATACTTTCGCCCTCCTTGTTGCCTCCAGTATAATCCCCATTTGTCCATAAGTCAAAAAATATTTTCCCTTCGTGAGAAAGTCACAGTCTTTTCATGCATAATGTGCTACAATCCAAACAACCTAAAGAAAGAAACCATCAAGGAGGAATTTACTATGAAATATGTATGCGACGTTTGCGGCTGGGAATATGACGAATCTGCCGGCTACCCCGAAGGCGGCATTGCCCCCGGCACCAAGTGGGAGGACATCCCCGAAGATTTCGAATGCCCCCTTTGCTCCGTGAGCAAGGAAGAATTCTCCGCAGAGTAATTACCATAAAAAAACACGCTGCTTACGCAGCGTGTTTTTTATTCACCTTTGATTCTCGCTTTGATGCGTTTCAGGGAGTAGTCCATATCATCGTAGGCATCCTTGGTGATCTTGTCCACGAAATTGTTGTCGTAGGCCAGCATGGCCTCCCGGATGCGCACCACCCGGCGCTGACCGTCACACTGTTCCTCCTTCAGCGTATAGATTGGGGTAACGGTGTAATTTGTGACCCGCGTCTTCTTTCCGCTTTCGTCCCGGGTGATCTCCAGATCCAGAATGACGGAGTAATTGCTGCCGGAGCGGCTGCCGTCGCCGAAGAAGTCGCCCAGAGAGTAGGCAATCAGCTGTCCCGTCTCCGCGTCATATTCGATCTGCTGCACCAGATGGGGATGGGTTCCGAGGATCACATCCACACCGTTATCGGTCATCAGCTTCACGATGGTCTCCTGGGTGGAGGCATGATCATCGTTGTACTCGCTGCCCCAGTGGAGCAGGGCGATGGTGATGTCGGGCTTTTCGCCCTTGACCTTCTTCAGAATACTCTTGATCCGTGCCTTGTCCACCGTTTCATAGGTGGTGGAATAATCTTCATACAGAAGATTTACGCACATTTCGCTGCCCACAGGCAAGCCGCGGCTGCCCACGCCCTTGGTAAAGGCCACAAAAGCCACCTTGACGCCGTTGACCTCGCAGATGGTGTAGCCCTGCATTTCATCAAACTCATCTTCGTCGGCGTAAGCGCCCAGAGGCTCCAGACCTGCGTTGCGCAGGGCGGACAGGGTGCTTCGCAGACCGCTCATACCGTTGTTGACCGAACAGGAGTTTGCCATCTGCACCAGATCCACACCGGCGGAGCGAAGGGCGTAAGCCAGTTCGATGGGCGCGGAGGTGGTTTTGGTTCCGTAGGGTTCGCCGCAGAGATTGCCCTCCAGATTGACCACCGTCAGATCCGCATCAGAGAGGATCGGCGCCACATCCATGAAGCAGTCCGTAAAATCGTAACCGGTAGACCGCGCGCCGGCCAATATCACGCTGTCAGTAACGTTCAGATCGCCCACGGCCTTGATATGGATTACCGTGCTTTCATCCTTCACGCCCACGATCTTCTTTTCCGTGGTTTCCTCGGTGGCCTTTTCCGCGGCCGATGTGGTTTCGGTCTCTTTTTCGGTGTTCTTATGGTCTTTCTTCCCGAAGGCGTTTGCCAGCAGCACGATGACCACGGCGCTGACGATCAGTACCGCTGCCGCGATGAGCAATTTCATCTTCAGCTTCCGGTCTTCCTCCAGCCGCTGCTGACGGCGGCGCTCCCGTTCCTGGCGACGCCAATTCAGTTCTTCATTTTCCATGGTGCGCCTCCTTCCCGGGCATACTTTTCTCTATTTTACATGAAATTTCCCCACAATACAAGAGGGGAGAGCTTAAGATTTCCTTTTTGTTTACATAACATCGAAGTACGCCCGAACTTCCCGGGCATCTTCCCGAATCTGTGTCTGGAGTGCCGACAAATCGGCAAATTTCATCTCCGGGCGGAGGAACCTATAAAATTCCAGTGTGATCTCCCGGTCGTAGAGGTCGCCCTCGTAGTCCAAGAACCAACTCTCCACGGTGATGCCCACACCGGACACCGTGGGCCGGGTTCCCACATTGGTCACGGCGGCGTAAGACCGTCCGCCCAGCTGCGCCCGGCAGACGTACACGCCCAGCTTCGGCGTCACCAAGCCTTCGGGCAGCCGCAGATTGGCGGTGGGAACGCCCAGTTTTCTGCCCAGCTTCTGGCCGTGGACCACCTGACCGGTAAGGATGTGGGGATGGCCCAAAAACCGCACCGCAGTGGCCATCTCGCCGCCTTCGATGAGAGCGCGGATGTAGGTGCTGGATACCCGGGTACATTTCAGCGTCTGCTCCGGCACGATGACGCATGGCAGACCCAGTTCTTTCGCCATTTGGGCCAGCTTTTCGCCGTTACCCTCGCCGTTTCTGCCAAACCGGAAGTCGTCACCGCAGACAAAGCCTGCCGCGCCGTTGTCCAGCAGCAGCTTCACAAAGTCCTGCCATGCCATGTTCATGGTCTCCCGGTCGAATTTCATGGTGTATACCGGGCCGATGCCGAAATTCCGCAGCAGCCGCAGCCGGTCTTCGGGGGTATTCAGCAGCACGGGAGCCGCCCCCCGGAGCAGGGCGCCGGGGTGCGTATCGAAGGTCAGCGCCGCAGGCTGGCAGTCTTCCTGGGCAGCCAAGGCGCAGCACTGCCGCAGCAGCGCCTGATGACCCAGATGGACGCCATCAAAGAACCCCAGGGCAAAAATTCTATTTTCGTTATTCATACGATCCAAAAACTCTTAATGGTTGACATAACTCCATCTTCCACCTTGGCCAGCATGAGGAATTCTCCACTCTGGCTGTAGGCCCGATAGGTGCCCTCTGCCAGCTTCACAGAGAAAGCATTGCCGTTGCGGCAGCGCTTTTCCTGGTTAGGGGTCAACTTCACTTCGGGGTAGTTGCGGAACATGGTATCCACAGTACGCAGATACTGACCGGGATCTTCCGTTTCCAGCAGTACCTGCAGAGGAACAGCTTCCGCAATGGTATATTCACCGGCACTGACCCGGCGCAGCTCAGCCATACAGCCGCCGCAACCCAGAGCCTCGCCGATATCCTTACAGAGGGTGCGGATATAAGTACCCTTGGAGCAGCGTACC
>JAGKTU010000136.1 GCA_021153265.1 Clostridia bacterium | reverse complement strand
CGTATGCCCTCTTTAATTTCTTTTCCACAATTTGTACAAAACATTTTTATCCTCTTAAGTAGTTCGTTTTCCGTTACTACAATAGCTATCAAAATAGTTAAGATATCATGCAGTTCTATTATGTCTTGCTGTACAATACAACCGATAAAATCATTGTTATTTAGCGTTCATACTCCTTTATCAATTCATCTATTTCCGATGAATAAGTGGTAACTGCTTCCGTTGGAACATAACCTTGGGTTCCATAAATATACGAATGTAAACGGGAAACATCCTTTGCTAAATTGCCACTCGCTATATAACTTCCGCGTGCTCCAAGATTTCCGGTTCTGCATGTTTCAGCATAAGGGAACACCAGATATTCTTCTACTTTGCAAAAATCCCTTAGCAAACCAATTGACTCATCCTCGTCAAGTGTCACGCGTCGAATTATAGTTCCCACCTACGGCAGATTTACCGCAGATTAAATTCGGCAGCTCCTTTACATTATCTATACTTGCGTGCTGTATTTTACGGCACGTTTTTTTCTGTCCTATTGACCATTCTCTCCGATTCCCTTATAGTCAGTTTTGCAACTGAAAATAAAAAGAGAAAGAACAGCCCTGACCAAAGTTCGTTCTTTCTCTCAACCACAAGCGCTGTAAGCAGGTTCCTCGCAGGATCTATGTCCTAATTATTATGACCTACATATAAACAGTCGCTAAGCAATTATTATGATAAGAAAAAACTTACTTTTATGCAAGATAATTCGTATAAAAACTTCATCAAAATCTCTTTTTGACTCCTACATGGAGCAGTTTCAGCCCGAGTTGGAAACATGTCCCATCTGTGGAAGTGCCGGAAACTGTCACATCCACGATTATTATGGCAGATCCATCATTGACTTCCTGTCAGGCAGAAAGCAGAAAGAGAATCTCTGCATCATGCGCGTATTCTGCGACAGCTGTGAACACGCCCATGCTATCCTTCCGGATATCATCGTTCCCTATTCCAGCTACAGTCTCTTCTTCATACTCTTTATCCTGGGGGAGTACTTTGCGGGGCTTCATACCATCGAACAGCTCTGTGAGCGCTTTGATGTCTCGGAAAAACAGTTCCATAAATGGCTGACTCTCTGGAAATCTCACAAGAAACAGTGGCTTGGCATACTGAATGATTCCGAAACAGACAATAACTCTTTCTACAGGCATCTCGTACTGTTGGATTCTTATTCTTCTTTTTCCATGGATTTCATCCGGCTCACTGCCTACTCATTCCTGCAGTCCCACCGGAATCCGGTTTTAACCTCTCCCAAAAATGCACGGTACCGGCAGACGGTTTTTGCTCCCGATATCTTTCTTTTCTGACCACACGACCGGAGTATGGTTCTTCTTTTCCGGCTCCTTTATGATGAAACAAAACGAAAAAGGAGGGCTTATTCATGAGCAAAGATACTGAAACATCCAGACATGACGCTGAAGTGGCACAGTTCCGCTTCGCACTCATTGCCCCTGTTGTCCAGGGGCTTTATCCTGATGCCTCGGCTACCGCTTATTACAAGCGCGTTACCGAAAAACCACTTACCCTGCCGGACGGCTCCACCGTCACCTACAGCTATAAGACACTGGAAAAATGGAAATCCCAGTACACTATTGGCGGACTTGATGCTCTCATGCCTAATACCAGATCAGACAAGGGGGTGTCCCGTGCACTTAACGATGAAGCAATAAATGAAATCTACCGTCTCAAAAAAGATTTCCCACGCATGAACGCCACGCAGATACATGATTTTCTCATCAGGAATTCCTTTATCCCGGCTACAGTAAGTGTGGATTCCGTCCAGCGTTTCATCCGTCACAACGACCTCAAATCTGCAAGAGACCCTAATCTCAGAGACCGGAAAGCCTATGAAGAAGACGAATTCGGAAAAATCTGGCAGGCCGATACCTGCTATCTTCCCTACATCACGGAAGATGGAAAATCCAGACGGGTTTATGTCATCATGATTATTGATGACCATTCCAGACTTCTTGTTGGTGGAGAGTTGTTCTACAATGATAATGCCTGCAACTTCCAGAAAGTTTTGAAAGATGCCATTGCCACCTACGGAATTCCCGATAAACTGTACGTGGATAACGGCTGCAGCTACTCAAATGAACAGCTTTCCATGATCTGTGTATCCCTTGGCATCCTTCTATTACATACGAAAGTCCGTGATGGGGCCAGCAAAGGCAAAGTGGAACGTCATTTCCGTACCTTAAAGGAACGCTGGCTTTATACTCTGGACATGGATTCCATTACATCCCTGGCACAGTTTAACGGACTCCTGAAGGATTACATGCGCTCCTACAACACCACCTTCCACCGTGGCATTGACGGTGTTCCGCTGGAACGTTATGAGGCCACAAAGGAACATCCCAGAAAGCCTCTCTCCCATGAATGGCTGGATGACTGTTTTTATAACCGCATTACCCGCAAAGTCCGCAAGGATTCCACTATTACCATTGACAGCATCTGCTATGATGTTCCCATGCAGTTCATTTCTGCAAAGGTGGATGTCCGCTATCTTCCGGATGACATGAACTCTGCCTACATCCTGTATGAGGATAAAAAGTTCCCTGTCCGCAGAACAGACCGCAATGATAACTGCCATGCAAAGCGTAACAACCTTCCGGCAATCGATTATTCAAGGGCAGGAGGTGGAAACTAATGTATAACTCCTACTACGGATTATCCTTCAACCCTTTCGACAAACAACAGCTGAAAGAAAAAGATCACTTTGTTTCCTATGAATCCAAGCCTGTTTCACATGGAATACATCTGTCTGTCCACAATCAGTGTCGCAGATTTTTACAAACAGCTCTGTGCCATTCTCGGAGTCTCTGACAAAGGCGGAAAGACCGGCATGTTCCGTGCCATTCAGGAACAGATTTATTACCTGTACAAGGAGAAACGCCAGCCCCTGCTTCTTGCAATTGATGAGGCACAGTATCTGGGAACCGGAATTCTCAATGATATCAAGATGCTCATGAATTACGGTTACGATTCCGTGAATTGTTTCACCCTGATTCTGTGCGGAGAATCCCACTTAAATGACACACTGCGCAAACCGGTTCATGAAGCCCTGCGCCAGCGCATCACCGTTCATTACAACTATGCCGGCTTATCCGATGACGAAGTTTCGAAATACATCCTGCATAAGCTAAAACTCGCAGGGGCTTCCTTGTCCATCATTGACACAGCAGCTCTTGCTGCCGTTCATAGTTTTACACAGGGCAATCCCAGACTGATTGATAATCTTATGACAGATGCCCTGACCATTGGTTCCCAGCAGGACAGAAAAACGATTGATGCCGAAACCATCCGTGCTGCAGTTGACAACCAGGGGCTTTACTGATGAAGTTTTCAAAGTTCAATTTACAAAGGCTGTGACTGTTGTCATGGCCTTATTTCAAAAGCAGGAATCCTGCCTTTCAAACAAAGCTACGACAATGTGCGGTTGCTCCGCCCACAGTCTGCGGTCACCCACATGACTGTGCAGTCGGGGAGGCAGAAGCCCCGAAATCAAAGTGCAGTTTGCGCCTCCCACAATGTGCCGTCTGACATTGCGCTTCGCTGCTGTTTTTTGTAAATTCTATTTCCTCGATATTAAACAAAATACACCCACAGTGTCCCTTGAAG
>JAGKTU010000018.1 GCA_021153265.1 Clostridia bacterium | reverse complement strand
GCCATCGTCTTCCCCGACCTGACCGCCCCATCGCAGACGATGGCCTCCATTTCGGAGTCCCCATTCCCCGGCACCCACCATGTCAGCACTTTCCGCTGCTTCCGGGAAAACGCCCGATAGCTCATCCCTCATCCACCTGCAGCGCCTGCAAAAAGGATTCCAGATCCGATTTTTCCTCCTCCGCCACCAGTGCCAGCTGTTCCAGCGCCCGAAGCCGGTCAATGAGCTTGATTTCCACCGTCCCCTTGTCATTGCGCTTGACCTCGCTGAGCAGGCTTAAGTCCAGCTTATCCAGCCTTGGATCATCCTCCAGCGCAAGCCTTACGCAGTCATTGGCCTTTCCGAACGCCAGTTCCGCCAGCCGTCTGGTCACATCCGAGCGGCAGATCTTCCCACCCTTGATGCGCTGCTTCAGCGACTGCTCCTGCTTGTGTTCTTCCATAGCTTCCCTCCCTTTCATCCGTACCCCGGAAACGAAAAAAAGTTGCACCTTTCGGTGCAACCGTCACGATCAAATAAAAAAACTCCCAGCCTTTACAATTTCCTCCCAATATGTTATCATAGTTGCACACGCAACCTTTCAAAGGAGGCCCTCCTATGTCCCAGATCATCAAAGATATGACCGAGATCACCCGCTGCGGCGCCCAATACCGGCTGGACTGCCTGTCCCCTATGGGTTTAAAAGCCTGCCATGCCAGTTATCTGACCGAAATCTGCGCCCAGCCCGGCATCTCTCAGGATAAGCTCGCCCGGATCATCTGTATCAACAAGAGTAACGTAGCCCGGCAGGCCGCGGTTCTGGAGGAAGAGGGCTTCATCACCCGTCAGCCCTCCCCCACGGACAAGCGCGTCATGGAACTCTACCCCACCGAGAAGGCGCATGCCCTCCTGCCCCAGATTTCCGACATTCTCAAGCGTTGGGAGAGCTGCACCACAGGCGATCTGACCGAAGGCGAGAAGGCGCTTCTTTCCGAACTGCTCGCCAAGATGAAGTTCCGTGCCGCCGATTATATGGAAGGCCGCTGAGAAAGTTTCTTCCGCTGAGGGATCGTGATCCAGAAAAAATGCGGCACTGCCATTCTGGCAGTGCCGCATTCGTATTCAGAAATTTCGCACGACGCCAAATACAGCCAGCGCCGCGATGCTTGCGAACAACGCACCGTATAGAAATCCGGCTCTCCGCACAAATGCCGGTTTTCCCCAAAAAACCGCCCCAGCGATCAAGTTCCACAGAAGAAGCAGTACCAGCACTACCGGATTATGCCTCCGCGCCGCCCCAAAATCCAATCTCAACAGCGCAAGAAACATCCGCGAACTTCCGCACCCGGGACACAGCAGCCCGGTAGACGCATTCACCGCGCATGCAAGGCCCTTACCGGTGCGTTTGATCCATAATACATACGCTCCACCGATTCCCAGAATCCACAGATAGGTTTTCAACACCGTTCTTTGGAACCGATCCAACGGTTTTTCCATACATCCACACCTCTTTGATGCTCAAATACCCCCCGCCGCCCGGGCGAGGGGTACTGCAGTAAATGCCTTCTTGGTAGTTTATAATATCACTGTCAGGCTAATCAGCGTCAGCACGAAGCCAACGATGCCGCAGACCAAACCGGCTGTTGCCACGCCGCTCTTGTTGCCGTTGCCCTTCGCGATGGCAGCAAATACGATTGCCAAACCGCCTGCAATAAGACCGAAACAGAAGAAGGACAGGATACCCAAGACCAGAGAAGCAATTGCCAGTCCATGATAAGGCTGAGCCTGCTTCATATTGGGGTCGGGCATGCCGTAAGGATTGCCGTAGGGGTTAGGCTGTCCATAAGGATTGGGATTTCCATAGGGATTCGTCACAGGCTGGCCGTAGGGATTGGGATTACCGGCAGGCTGACCGTAAGGATTGGGATTACCGGCAGTCTGACCGTAGGGATTGGGATTACCGGCAGGCTGACCATAGGGGTTGGACTCCGGATTGGGATTGTTGTAATAAGTCGGTGCAGCAGGTGCTGCCTGAGGCGCACCGCAGCTGGGGCAGTAGGTAGTACCGTCTGCTACATAGTTACCGCAATGGGGACACTACATAGTATTTTTCCTCTCTTTCTTCTTATCTTCCGCAGCTGTGCCGCAGAATTATTTATATCATATCATGTCAGATTCTGGATGTAAACCCCAAAATCGCAATCCTCATCCGCCTGACTGCGCATATCCTAACCGCGCAAAAACAGCACTGCCACTTTGGCAGTGCTGTTTTGATATACGCTTTAGGAATACTTGGGGCTGGGGCCGTACTGATTGGGCCGGGGATCGCTGTCGGTGCACTCCCAGACCAGCAGGAGGATACCGCCAACCAGCGGGATCAGGCCGATAAAATACCACCAACCGCTCTTGCCCAGGTCATGCATACGACGGACAAACAGCGCCAGAGTGGGAATGAAGGTTGCCAGGCTCCAGATGGCGCTGAGGATGGTGCTCCAGCTCAGGCACAGGCTGATCAGGCTGACAAACAGGCATGCATACCAGTACTCACTTCTTCTGGCTCTGCCGCTGAAGTTGGCATAATTCGTGAAGTACAGCTTGACAGCCTCACCAAAGCCTACAGAGGGCTTGGGGCCTGCATAGCCGCCGTAGGGAGCGCCGTAAGGATTGGGGTTAGCGTAAGGATTGGGATTTGCGTAGGGATTGGGCTGACCGTAGGGATTGGTGTTGGTCTGGCCATAGGGATTGGAGTTGGGATTCGGATTGCCATAAGGATTGGCCGGTGCAGCAGGTGCTGTCTGAGGCGCACCACAGCTGGGGCAGTAGGAAGTGCCGTCTGCTACATAGTTACCGCAATGGGGACACTGCATAGTATTTTTCCTCTCTTTCTTCTTATCTTCCGCAGCTGTGCCGCAGAACTATTTATATCATATCATGTCAGATTCTGGATGTAAACCCCAATCAGCCCAAAATGGTGCCATCGGGATTGAACAGGGGCAGCTTTTCCAGATAGATCAGGTCGGGCCGCACCTGTGCGTCGCCCTCTGCCAGAATTGCCATCTTGCCGCAGATCACGCCGCCTGCCTTCTCGACCAGAGCTTCCAGCGCCTTCAGGCTCTCGCCGGTGGAGATCACGTCATCCACGATCAGGATGCGCTTACCCTTCATCAGCGCGGCATCCGCGCCGTCCAAGTACAGCTTCTGCTCCTTGGCGGTTGTGATGGAGTTGACACTGACACTGAAAATATCCCGCATATACAGCTTGGGGCCCTTCCGCGCCAGGATATACTTTTTGTCACCGGCCTGCCGTGCCATTTCGTGTGCCAGAGGAATACCCTTTGCCTCCGCAGTGATGATGTAGTCATACTCGGGTGCCCGGGCCAGCAGCTCACGGGCGCATGCAACGGTCAATTCCTGATCACCAAAGATCACGAAACCGGCGATATACAGGCTCTCCGTCACGGGACAGATGGGCAGATCACGCTCCAGGCCAGCCACATTCATGCGATAATACATAGGAAACCGCTCCTTTTTTCGTTATGTTCCATTACAATTATACCCCGCGGTAAAAAATTGTCAAGAAAAAGCGAGGAAAACCCCACCGTCTTTTCAGACAGTGGGGCATCCGCGAAAGGGGTTTGGAAAGAAGAGAGGTAGAAAAAGAGGATCTGTGTCCTGAAAGGCCGCGGCTCACGGCTTCCGCAACCTTTCATGGCATCATCATACCTTTCCCATTTGAACATCCGATAAACCAAATGAAAACAAAAAGCGACGAAATTGTGAACTTTCTGCCGCACAAGGTGTTTTCGTCAACAATCCCCTTGATATCGGGGAAAAAACCGTCTATAATGTTCCACGAAAAACGAAAAAGGAGATTTTACATATGGATCAACTAAAAACATGGCTCATGGGTCTGGGCGCCGGCATTCTGACCAACGTTCTGTCTGCCCTGGTGGTCTGCGTTCTCGGAATTCTGACCATCCGCCTGCTGATGGCGCTTCTCAAGCGCACCCTTGCCTCCATCAAGCTGGAAAAAGCCGCCCACAGCCTGATCATCTCTCTTGCCCGGGTGGCGCTCTATGTCCTTCTCGGCCTGATGGTAGCCTCCGCACTGGGCATCGACATCACCGGCATCGTGGCTCTGGCCAGTGTACTGACCCTGGCACTTTCTCTGGCTCTGCAGAATATGCTGACCAACGTTCTCGGCGGCTTCACTCTGCTGACCACCCACCCCTTCGCCTCCGGCGACTATGTGGAGATCGCAGGTCAGTCCGGCACCGTTCAGGAGATCGGCATGACCTACACCAAGCTGGCCACCCCGGACAATAAGATCGTCTCCATCCCCAACAGCGCCGTGGTAGCCGCACAGATCGTCAATTACACCGTCACCGGCGCCCGCCGTGCGGAAATTCTGGTATCCGCCTCCTACGATGTCCCCACCCAGAAGGTTCTGGACGCGCTGGTTCTGGCCGGCACTGTGGACAACGCCCTTCTGGATCCCGCCCCCAAGGCCGTGATCAGCACCTACGGTGACAGCGCCATCCAGTACAGCCTCCGTGTCTGGGCAAAGACCGATGATTTCTGGGATGTGTACTTCCTGGTGAACCAGCGGGTCAAGACCATTTTCGACGAGCAGGACATCACCATGACCTACCCCCACCTGAACGTCCACCTGCACCAGTAAATCATCCCAGCATCTCCAGCACCGCGATGACGCCCACCCCCGGCAGGCCGAAAAAGCCTGCGGCAAGTACCGTCACCGCATTGATGGGCAGATACAGCCCGGTGATCCCGGCTGCGGTATTCAGGATCCACAGGCAGGCAAAGCCGCACAGGGAATTCACCAGCAGCTTCCAGATGAACCTCACCGGCAGAAACAGCAGCCGCAGCACACTGGCCGCCAGAATCGCCGGTATCATCACATTGCAAAAACTTACCATATCATCCTCCGAATAATCAGACTCCCCCGGGATAAACTACTCCCGGACAGAATTTTCACACCCCATCTTCGTGACGACGAAACAGGACTGAAAACCATCTGTCAAGGGTATCACCGGTGTGATGCGAACCGCGGGGTGAGAAAGGAACAGCTCACCTCCTACATCATGGCACACTTCCATGGAAAATAAACGAAAACCGGGGCATCATGCCCCGGTTTTTCCTTCGTTTGGGTCTTCCCTTTTTACCAAATATGTTGTATAATTCCAGAAGATCACCAAATGATTAGGAGACTTCTATGCGAATCCTGTTCGACAGCAAACAGCCTCAATACAAGACCCCCTTCGGCACTCTGGTGCCGGAGCAGACCTGCACTCTGAATATTCATGTTCCCTCTTCCGTCCGGGCAAGCCGTGTGCTGTGCATCCTGAACCACGAGTACGGCGCAACATCTCAGGAAGTCACTCTGGAGCCTGCCATGAAGAAGGGCGCCTACGATATTTTCCGGGGCAGCTTCTCCATCGCCAACCCCGGCCTGTATTTTTACTATTTCCGCGTCATCACTCCGGACAATTCCTTCCGCCTGTTCAAGGTTGGCGACGATACCAATATGGAAGCCGGCGACATGTGGCAGCTCAGTTGTGTCCCTGCCGATTTCAATCCCCCCAAGTGGGCGCAGGGTGCCACGATCTACCAGATTTTCCCCGACCGCTTCTATAAGTCCGGCAAGTGCGACCTCACCGGCAAACTGCAGCCCTATACCGTCCACCCCAACTGGTACGAGGAAGTGGACTGGCGTCCCACCCCCAGCGGTGAGGTGCTGAATAACGACTTCTTCGGCGGCAACTTCCGTGGCATTGCGGAGAAGATGGACTACATCGCCTCCCTCGGAACCACCATCCTCTATCTGAATCCCATTTCCAAGAGCTTCTCCTCCCATCGCTACGATACCGGCGACTACAAGACCCCCGACCCCATGCTGGGTACCATGGAGGATTTCAAGGCCATGGTCAAAACCGCCCATGACCACGGTATCAAGGTGATTCTGGACGGTGTGTATTCCCACACCGGCTCCGACAGCCTGTACTTCAATAAAAAGGGAACCTTCCCCGGCACCGGTGCCTACCAGTCCCAGTCTTCCCCCTATTCCAGCTGGTTCACCTTCTATCATTGGCCCAATTCCTACCATTCCTGGTGGAATTTCGACACCCTTCCCACCGTCAATAAGATGGACCCTGAGTTCATCAAGTATATCATCACCGGTGAGGATTCCGTCATCGCTCATTGGCTGGCCACCGGCATCGACGGTTTCCGTCTGGACGTGGCCGACGAATTGCCCGATGAATTTCTGAAGCTTCTGTACGACCGGGTCAAAGAAATCAACCCCGAGGCCTATGTTCTGGGCGAAGTCTGGGAGGACGCCTCCAACAAGACCGCCTATGGCGTCCGCCGGAAGTATTTTACGAACGCCGAGCTGGACTCCGTGATGAACTACCCCTTCCGCACCGCTATCATCAACTTCATCCGTGGCTGGGACAGCGGCCATGCTCTGAAAGAAACGGTCATGTCCATCGTGGAGAACTATCCCCCTCAGGTCGTCGCCTGCAACATGAACCTGCTGGGTACCCATGACACCCCCCGAATCCTCACCGCTCTGGTGGACGATTTTGACGGCAGCCGGGAGGAAAAAGCCCGCCGCCGCCTGTCCCGGAACCAGTTCGACGTGGCCCGGGAGCGTCTCTTCGCCGCCGCCTTCCTCCAGTACACCCTCCCCGGCAGCCCCAGCCTGTACTATGGCGACGAGGCCTGCATGGAGGGCTACAAGGACCCCTTCAACCGCCGCACCTACCCCTGGGGTCGTGAGGACATGGAGTTCATGGACCACTTCAAGCGCCTGGGCAAGCTCCGTAAGGACCACGAAGCCCTGCGCTTAGGCGACATCCGTTTCTTCCAGGCCGGCGACAAGCACATCGGCTTCACCCGAAGCTATAACGGCAAGACCCTGCGCATCTACTGCAACCGCAGCGCCGATACATGGGAGATCAACTCCGGCAAGATTCTGCTGGGCTACAACCTACAGATCGTCTCCCCGGATTGGCTTACCGTCGGCCCCAGAGGCTTCGTCATTATCGAGGACTGATCCCGCATGGAGATTGAAAAATACCTCTCCGGCTACTGCCGCATGCTGGACGCCCCCCGACTGGTGGAAGTCCTGCTGGAAGATGGCAATTTGACCGAAGTGGACTGCTGCTATGGCAGCTGTCCCCACCAAACCAGTTGCCCCATCGCTACGCAGATCGATGATCTGCTGAAAAATAAGTAATTGTACCGAAAAGGAGTATCATTATGGAACACGAAGATCTGATTCCCGAAGAGGAAGAGGCCAGCATTCTGACTCTGACCGACGAAAACGGCGAAGAAGTGGACTTTGAATACATGGACTGCATCGAGTACCAGGGCAAGGAGTATCTGGTTCTGATGCCTGCCGACGAGGAGTCCTCCGAGATCGTCATTCTGGAGATCGAGCCCGTGGACGAGGAGAACGAGAATTACCTCTCCGTCACCGACGAGGCAACTCTGGAAGCTGTCTATGCCATCTTCAAGGAGAAATTCCAGGACATCCTCACCTTCGAGGACTGATTCCACAGCCCCAACGGCTGCCGTATCCGCACACAATAGTCCCCGCTGAACGGCGGGGACTATTTCTTTTATCCGGGCACACCCAACCGCTCTGAACCGGGCCGAAAAATCTTTTTTCATTTAAGGATTATTTAATAATTGCTGTGCTACAATGCGGTCACAACGATGAAGGGAGCAAAAACATGTATCGTAACATTCTCAAAAAAGACCTAAAACGCAAGAAGGCCATGAACGCAATCCTCTTAGTGTTCGTGATCCTTGCAACCATGTTCGTATCCTCCAGCGCAAACAATATTCTCACCGTGACCACCTCGCTGGCCCGTTACATGGACATGGCAAACGCCCCGGACTATCTCGGCATAACCCTGAACAAAGCTCAGGAAGTGGACGTTGACGGAATCCTGGATTCCGCCGAATCCATTGACAGTTACTCTGTCGAAACCATTCTGGTCATGTCAAATGACAATATCATTTTGGAGCCGGATGCTATCCCCATTAAAGGCGGAACCCATTTCCTCATGAGTGATGATTATTTTTCCCAGAACTATTTCCTCTCCGATCACAGCATTCTGAAAACCGTTCCTCAGGGTCAGATCTATATCACAGCCGTTCTGGCAAAGGCCAACGAATTGGAACCCGGCGACAAGATCACCATTGATCTGGCGGGTGTCCGCAAGGAATTCACTCTGGCAGGCACCATCCATGACGCAGCCCTCGGTGCAGGCAACATTATCAAATATATCATCAGCACTGAGGACTTTGAAGCCTTCACCGCCGACGAAGCCACCACGGATCTTTATGGCGGTTCCATTTACTACATCCATACAACCGATCTGGAAACCACCCAGACAGAAATCAGCGAAGCCATCAAAAACTTCAGTGTCAAGGGCGACAGAGCATATCTGGAATTCACCTATGTCTTTGACATGCTGCTGGCAGGTATCCTGCTTGTGGTCAGCGTCATTCTCATTGCCATCGCATTTGTGGTCCTGCGCTTCAGCATTACCTTTACCCTGTCCGAAGAATTCCGCGAGATCGGCGTGATGAAAGCCATCGGCATCCCCGATCTGACAATTCGTGGCCTGTATCTGGTGAAATACGCCGCCATTTCCGCAGTCGGCGCGGCTATCGGTCTGGCGCTGAGCTTCCCCTTCGGCGGTCTGCTCATGAGCGTTTCCTCCAAATCCATCATTATGAGCAGCACAAACCCCTTCCTTGTCAATTTCCTCTGCGCTGTGCTGGTCATCGGCATCATCCTGCTGTTCTGCTTCGGCTGCACCGGCAAGGTCAAGAAGATGAGCCCCATCGATGCCATCCGCAACGGCCAGACCGGCGAACGTTTCCGCAAGAAGAGCCTGATGAGTCTGGGCAGATCCAAGCTTTCCGCAAGCAGCTTCATGGCTGTTAATGACATCATCAGCAGCCCCAAGCGCTACAGCATCATGATCCTGACCTTCGTCCTGTGCCTGTCCATGATGCTGATCCTCTCCTCCACAGTTTGCACCATGCAGAGCGGTTCTCTGAACGGTGCTTTCGGCTGGGCGAAATACCATGTCTCCGTTTCCGGCTATACCAATTCGGATCGGTACATGGGTGAACTCGGCCGGGAGGTCATGAAAGAAGACCTTGACAAACTGGAAGAAGCTTTGGCAGAAGAAGGCATCCCCGCAATCTGCCATCAGCAGGCGATGTTCACCCTCCCGGTGACCCATGGAGAAATGGAACACAGCCCCACCGTCTATCAGGGTACCGGAACCACAATGGACCTTTACGAATACACCGAAGGCACTGTACCCCAGCACGCAAATGAAATCGCCATTACCAGAATCACCGCCACCAAGCTGAACGCCGGCATCGGTGATACCGTTACCATCACGACTCTGTATGGTGAGCAGGAATACATCATCACCGCCTATTATCAGGCCATGCAGAGCATTGGCGATGGCATTCTGCTCCACGAGGATGCCTCGGTCAATTACATCCAGTCTATCGGCGTCACCGATGCGCTGGTACTGTTCCTCGACGATCCCGGTGAAGAGGAGATCCAGCGCAGAATGGATGTGATTCGGGAGCTTTATCCCCAATGTGAGCTCAAGACCTGCGCAAAGGTCGTTTCTGAGCTGCTCACCGTGACCGATGCCATAGATGCCATGAAGTATCTGATGGCGGTGCTGACCATCCTGTTGACTGCGCTGGTCACCGTGCTGATGGAGCGCTCCTTCATCGCCAAGGAGAAGGGTGAGATCGCCCTACTGAAGGCCATCGGTACCCAAAACAGCAAAATTTACGCCTACCATGTTCTGAGATTTGTCTTTGTGGGCGTCATCGCGGTGATCATCAGCGAGATCTTGGCACTTCCGCTGACCAACCTGTGCTTGGATCCCATTTTCAAGATGATGGGCCTGGATAAGGGCGTTGACTATCTGATCAACCCCATGGAAATGTTCCTGGTCTTCCCCGGCCTGATTCTGGCCACCACCGCTCTGAGCGCATTCCTGACCGCGCTGTACACCAGAAAGATCAACTCCTCCGATACTGCCAACATTGAATAAGAAAGGGTAACGATATGAAGATTCTCGAAGTAAAAGACCTGTGCAAGACCTATATTGTGAACAAGCGCCAGAACAATGTTCTGAAAAATGTGAATTTCTCCATCGAAGAGGGCGAGATGGTGGCTGTCATGGGCCCCTCCGGCTCCGGTAAATCCACCCTGCTGTACACCGTGTCCGGAATGGATGCCATCACCTCCGGCGAGGCAGCTTTCTGCGGTAAGAACATCGCCCAGATGGGTCAGAAGGAGCTGGCCGACCTGCGCCTTAACGACATGGGCTTCATCTTCCAGCAGATGTACATGCTGAAGAACCTGACTGTGCAGGATAACATCATCCTGCCCGCCGTCCAGTCCGGCAGCCAGGAGAGCCGCAAGGAGATTCTGGAGCGGGGACAGGAGCTGATGCGCAAGCTGGGCATCATCGAAATTGCCGACAACGACATCAATGAGGTTTCCGGCGGTCAGCTGCAGCGCGCCTGCATCTGCCGCAGCATGATCAACAACCCTAAGATGATCTTCGCTGACGAGCCCACCGGCGCACTGAACCGGGCCTCCTCCGGCGAGGTCATGGAGGAACTGGCAAAGCTGAACGCCGAGGGTACCACCATCATGATGGTCACCCACGATGTAAAAGTTGCCGCAAGATGCACCAGAGTGATGTATATTGTTGACGGAAATATCAAAGGCGAGTATACTTTGGGTAGATGCGAAAGCAATTCCCAGATCCGGGAGCGCGAAAGAGCGCTGAATAACTGGCTCATGGAGATGGGTTGGTAAGGAAACAACTGGGGGCGGCCATCGGTCGCCCCTTTGCCGCTTGAAAGGATAGAGTATGGTTGATATTTTGATCGTGGAAGACAATCCGGAATTGGCAGGCTTGCTGTGCGACTTTCTCCGCGGGGAGAATTATACGGTGTCCGTGGCGGATTCCGGTGAAAAAGCCCTAAAGCTATACGAGCAGTACGGCGCAAAGCTCATCGTGCTGGATGTGATGCTCCCGGGAATGGACGGCTTTGCGGTATGCAGGAAAATCCGGGAGGAGAGCAACACCCCCATCCTCATCGTCAGCGCAAAAACCGGCAAGGAGGATAAACTCAGCGGACTGACCCTCGGTGCCGATGACTATATCGAAAAACCCTACGATATTGACATTATGCTTGCTAAGATCGCAGGCATATTCAAGCGCCGGTATGCTGTGGACGAGCTTTCCTGCGGTGACATCACAATCAACCGCCTCAGCCGCACGGTCTGCAAGAATGGCACCCCCATAGAAATGACCACAAAGGAATTTGACCTGCTGGTGCTGCTGATGGAGAACAAAGGCAAGACTCTGACCAAGGAATACCTGTTCAACCGGATCTGGGGCAGCGACAGCTTTTCGGAGCAGCAGACGCTGACGGTGCATGTCAAATGGCTGCGCCAGAAGATCGAGGACGATCCGAAAAAGCCCCGGAAAATTCAGACCGTTTGGGGAGTGGGCTATCAGTATGAAAGCGTTTAACAGAATTTTTGCCATTGTCGCGGCGGCGATCATCCTTCTGTTCGCGGTGGCCAACGGGCTGCTTTTCCGGGATGATCCCAACAACGGCCGACCCTATCTTGTGGAGATCAGCCGGCTTACCCGGGTCGTCGAAACAGATGGATTGGAAGCTGTGGATTTGACCGCCTGTGACTATGTCACCGCCGTGAAGCCCTTCGGCGAGGATTTTTACGATTCTCACAGCGATTATGCCATCCGGGAAATTGAGGGTGAACTGTACCGCTTTGACTACGCTGTCGATAACAGTGCGGAACGGGGCAAACAAATCCTCACGGTGAACATTGCACTGGCGATCATGGCGGCGCTGATCCTTGGAGTCATGCTTTACATCAGGGTGACGATCCTTAAGCCCTTCGACCGGCTGAAGGATGTTCCCTATGCGCTTTCCAAGGGCAACCTTACCGAGCCGCTGAAGGAGGGCAAAAAGCGCTTCTTCGGAAAGTTTATCTGGGGTCTGGATATGCTCCGGGAGAATATGGAGCAGCAGAAGGAGCGGGAGCTGAATCTGCAAAGAGACCGCAAAATGCTGCTTCTGTCCCTGTCCCACGACATTAAGACTCCCTTGGCGGCCATCAAGCTGTATTCTCAGGCCCTGTCCAAGGGCTTGTATACCGATAAGGATAAGCAGTTGGAGGTTGCCCAGAGTATCCACGCCAAGGCCGACGAGATCGAAAGCTATGTGACCCAGATCATCACCGCCTCCCGGGAGGATTTCCTCAGTCTGGAGGTAAATATAGGCGAGTTCTACCTGTCCACGCTGGTAGAAAAGCTTCGGGCGTACTATACAGAAAAGCTTGCCCTGATCAAAACGGAGTTTTCCGTGGGCGAATATTCCGACTGCCTGCTGAGTGGTGATTTTGACCGCAGCGTGGAAGTGATCCAGAACATGGTGGAAAACGCCATCAAATATGGTGACGGCAAGAAAATCTCCCTCGTCTTTGACGAGGAGGACGGCTGCCCCTTGGTCACCGTGCGAAACAGCGGCTGCAGCCTGCCGGATACGGAGCTGCCCCATATGTTCGACAGCTTCTGGCGCGGTTCCAACGCCAACACAGAAAAGGGCAGCGGTCTGGGACTTTACATCTGCCGCCAGCTGATGCACAAAATGAACGGCGAGGTCTTCGCGGTAGTCCAAGGCGGCGATATGTGCGTCACGGCGGTCTTCCAGAAGGCGTAAACATACTCTGGAAAGATACAATCTTGCGAGGTGAACGATATGATTGGAATCAGACCCTATAAACCTGCGGATGCCGCCACGATTTTATCCTGGTGCCGGGACGAAAAAGCCTTCTATAAGTGGAGCGCCGGTGTTCTGGGAGATTACCCCATCACGGAAGAAAAATTTAAGTTCGTGGAAGCGCTGATGCCCTTTACCGCCTTTGACGAAGACAAAATCGTGGGTTTTTTCACCCTGCGAAATCCCGGCGAATCCCGGGAGGAACTGCGCTTCGGCTTCGTCATCGTGAACCCCGACATCCGGGGTAAGGGCTGCGGCAAGGCCATGCTGCAGCTGGGCGTGAAGTTTGCGTTGGAAATTTACGGCGCGAAAAAGGTCTCTTTGGGTGTTTTCGAGAACAATCTGCCTGCCTATTACTGCTATAAGGCGGTGGGCTTTGAAGATGTGACTCTGGATACCACCGAAATCTACCGTGTTCTGGGCAAAGAGTGGAAATGCAAAGAACTGGCCATGGAAAGATGATATTCTATCCCCAAATACAGGAAACCCCGGAACCATTTTGGTTCCGGGATTTTTTGCGTTATCGGGCGGTGTAGCGGTACTTGCAGATATGGCGCTCCTCGTCCTGGTAGATGCCCAGGCCTTCGAATTCTTTTACGAAGCCGGCATTCTCCAGTACCTTGATGGAGGCCTTGTTTTCTGCCACGCAGATGCCCAGCATTTCGGTGATACCGAGCTTTTCCATGATCACGGGCAGGAAAGCCTTCACCGCCTCGCTGGCGTAGCCCTTGCCGGTGTAAGCCTTGCCGATGTGATAGCCGATCTCCCAAGTGCCGTCGTCCATGGGGACAGCCTGAACATAGCCGACGTTGGTACCATCGGTGAGCAGGACGGGATAGACCAGAGGGCCGTCGCCGTTTTCGTACACGCTCATCAGAAAGCCAACGGTGTCTTCGGCAATTTCCAGCGTTTCAAAGACCTCGTCGGGGTTGAATGCCCGGTTGTCATCGTCCAGAGAATTGAGATGGACGGCCTGCGCCATGTCCATAGTGAATCTGGTAATTTCCAGTCTTTCGGTTTTAATATTCATAAAGTTCTCCTAGTTATCTGTGAATGTAAAGTCTGGTCATTTCGGGCTGACCGTCGCCCTGGGCCATGCAGTAGAATTCCCAGCCGTAGCGCTCATAGAAACCGATGTGGTCGGTGACCAGATACACGGGGGAAATGCCCTTGGATTTCAGGTCTTCCACCACCATATTCAGCAGTTCGCCGGCGATGCCCATTTTCCGGTGACTGTCCTCGGTGTAAACGGCGCAGACGTTGGGGCTTAAGTCCTTGCGGTCGTGGAAATCGTTCTCGATGACGCCCATGCCGCCGACAATTTTCTCGCCGTCCAGGCACAGATACCAGCCCAGTTCCGTTTCGCCGCTGAGATAGGCCTGCATGCAGTCAAGATAGGCTTCCTTGGGTACACCCCATTTGCCGTTGAACCACGCAGCCGCGGTATCCATCATCTCCGGCTGTTCTCTTAACGTAATATAGGTAAGTTCTTTCATGTAAATATGCTCCTTTTTAGCACAGATAGAATCCCACCACCGGGCCAAGGAAAATGGCAATATAGATCAGCGTGATCCAGGGCTGATAATCCACATAGAACTCCCTGAAGGACAAACTCCAGGGATGCTTGATCAGCACCCAGCCCACCACATCGAACACGATGCAGATGCCTGCCCAAATTCCACCGGTGATCAGCGCCTCTGCCAAAGTCGGCTCCGGAAGACCATTCATATACAGCCAGCCGAACAGGCTGAACAGGACGATGTTGTACAGCGGATGCCAGGGCTTGGTCTTCTCATAACCCTCGCCCATGCCGTTTTCGTCCATGGGCTTCATTTTCAGCACGTAGATATTAAAGATGGTGTGCAGGATGCCAACGCAGGTAACGATCGCGTAGCACACCCAGAACCATAACATAGACATTCCAAAATTCTGCATAAGTTAACCTCCTTTGGTTACTTAGTCATGATAGCACAAGGCCTGCGAAAATGCAATCTACTCATTCTGTCTGAGAGGAAGGGCCAAACGTTTCTGCACTTTTAGGGGGAAAATAGCCTATTTTCCCCGATGCTACGGTGCGTAGCATGCTTTTTTAGCCTTTGTAAACGGCTGTTGGTGGTGCTACGGCCTTCCCTCGTGTATGATGACCCCATCAAAACGAAACACCAAACGGAGGGTTTATTATGAAAGGCAACAAGCAAACGATCATTGAAGCAAAGAATCTGAAGAAGAGCTTCCGCACCGGCGACACCGAGCAGACCATTTTTGAAAATCTGGACTTGAACCTTTATAAAGGAGACTTTACCATCATCATGGGAAGCTCCGGCGCAGGCAAATCCACCTTAATGTATTCTCTGTCCGGCATGGACCGCCCCACCGCAGGCGAGGTCATTTTTAATGGAAAGACCATCACTTCTTTGAATGATGATAAGCTGGCTATCTTCAGACGGCGCAACTGCGGCTTCGTCTTCCAGCAGATCTACCTGCTGGATAAGATGAGCCTGATGGACAATGTGCTCACCGCCAGCGCCCTGTGCGATGAGAGCAAGAAGGACGTGATCCGGCGAGCCAGGGAACTGTTTGATCTGGTGAATATCCCCGAGGTCACCCAGAAAAAGTTCCCCTCTCAGGTATCCGGCGGCGAGGCCCAGCGGGCCGGCATCGTCCGGGCGGTAATCAATAAGCCCGAGGTTCTCTTCGCCGACGAGCCTACCGGCGCGCTGAACTCCGGTAACTCCATGGCGGTGCTGGATGTGTTCACGAAGCTACACAACGAGGGACAGAGCATCATCATGGTCACCCACGATAAGAAGACTGCCCTCCGGGGCAACCGGGTGCTCTACGTCCGGGACGGCAAGATCTTCGGTGAGTGCGACCTTGGTCGATACACCGAAGAAAATAAGGAAAGAGAAGCAAAACTCAACGATTTTCTGATGGAGATGGGATGGTAATATGAAAAAAGTATGGAATCAGGTTGCTTACAACCTTAAGAAGGATCGTTCTTCCTATATTTCCTTCGGCATCATTATTCTAATCACGGCGCTGATCTTAAACTGCGCCGCAGTCCTGCTGGTGCAGGTGGATCCTGCCTATGTGGCAAAGTTCGAAAAGCTGAACACCGCGGATATCAACGTTCTGGTGCCGGAATTCCGGCACAATTCCGACGTGGAAGCCGCCTTGGCTGAGCTTTCCGGCATTGAGAAGGCAGAGAGCCACGAAGCGCTCTTTCTGGAAGCCACCGTCCGGGACTTTCTGGACACCGACTTCGCCATGAACACCGTCTTCTACAAGCTGGAAGATGCCCGGACGATGAACACCTTCGAGATGGTGTCCGAGAGCGAAAACGAAGTCAAGAACCCTATTTATGTCCCTTTGTACATCTGCGTGGTCGGCGGTTTTCAGGTGGGCGATGAGATCACCTATGTGCTGAACGGAAAGACCCACATCTTCACCGTCGCCGGCGTCATCGAAGAGATGCAGTATGGCAACTACGGCGCATCCATGATGTGCGCCTACCTGCCGGAAGATGGTTTTCAGGCTCTGGCAGCGGAACTGGACGGCAAGGCTGTGGTGGAGTATTCCCTGACCCTCCGGGAGGGTGCAGATTTGGAAAAGACCAAGGAAACTGTGAGTAAGGAACTGGAAAAGGAGGGCGCTATGATGCTCTCCTGTCTGGATCGGCAAAAGGTCAAGACCACCCGTAATCAAGTCTGCAATCTGCTAATCCTGATTCTGACTGCCTTCGCTCTGATCATACTGGCGGTCAGCGTATTCTTAAGCAATTTCCGCGTCAAGAACGCCATCGAGTCCGAAATCGTCAACATGAGCGTGCTGAAAGCTCTGGGCTACACGAGTGGACAGATCGTTGCAGGTATCTCCATGCCCTACGCCATGGTAGCACTGCTGTTCTCCGCTCTGGGTGTGGGCGTGTCCTATGCCGTCCTGCCCCTTCTTGCCTCCGTGCTGACCTTCCAGTCCGGATTCTCCTTTGCGGTTGCCTTTGACTTCGTCAGCCTTGCGGCGGTTGTAGGTGTCCTGACTCTGGTGGTGACCTTCTTCACCGTCATCTCCGCCGGTAAGATCAAGAAGACCCAGCCCATCGACGGTCTCCGGGGCAACTCTGGCTCTAAGCAGAGCAAGCGCAACCCCCTGCCTCTGGCGGAAACCCGTGGCAATACCCAGATCCTTCTGGTGCTGAAGCAGATGTTCGCCTGCAAGAAGCAGAATGTGCTGCTGTTTTTGGTCTGCTTTGCGCTGACGGTTCTGGTAGCCTTCTCCGGCACTCTGTTCTACAATGTAGCGATCAAACCCGAGAACTTCATGTCTGCTCTGTCTGACGAGACCCCCGATGTCATCGTCTATTCCGAGAATGCCGACGTTACCGCCCTGCAGAACAAGCTGCTAGCCGAGCCCAATGTAGAAAACGCATTGCAATATGTCACCGGTAGTGTTAAAATTGGAGATAAGACCGCAACTGTCTTCGCCTGCGAGGACTTCTCCAAGACCCGCAACGATGTGTGCTACGAGGGCAAAAATCCTCAGAAGGCCGACGAGATCGCCTTAGGAAACGCCTTCGCTGAAAATTATAACATCGGCGACACCGTGACCGTCAAGCTGGGCGATATGGCCAAAACTTTCCAAGTCACCGGCTTCGTCCAGAGCGTCAACCTGAACGGCGAACTGTGTACCCTCAGCATGGCAGGCTACGAGAGCCTTTCCGAAGCGCCTGTGATCCCCTCTCTTTACGTCTATCTGAAGAAAAACACCGACGCGGCCGCCTTCATCAGCCGCATCGAAGAACGCTACGCCGACATGGTGTCGCAGACCGCCAATGCCCAGAAACTCATGGAGGAAGCCCAGAGCATGTACATGGGTATCACCGTGGTGCTGACCGTGGTGATTTTCATCGTGACGGTTCTCATCGTCCTGTTCATCCTCTACATCGTGATCAAGTCCCTGCTCATTAAGCGCAGACAGGAGTTGGGCATTTACAAGGCCATGGGCTACACCAGCGCCCAGCTTATTTGGCAGACCGCCGGTTCTTTTATGCCCGTGTCCGTGGCGGCGATTTTGCTCTCCAGCGTGGCGGCACTTGTTTACATGCCCGGCATTTTTCAGGTGATTTTTGAAGCCCTCGGCGTTATGAAGCACAGCATGGAAGTCTCCTTGGGTTTTCTGATGCTCTTCGCCGCAGTGGAAATTATTTTGAATCTGATGATCAGTATCATTCTCTGTATGCCCATCCGGAAGATCTCGGCATATGCACTCATTAAGGAATAAGGTGAAAACTATGGATTTTGGTGATAAGTTAAAGCAGTATCGAATCAACGAGGGCCTGTCTCAGGAACAGCTGGCAGAGAAAATGGGCGTGTCCCGGCAGGCCATTACCAAGTGGGAGACCAAGAGAGGCCTCCCCGATGTGGAAAATATGATCATTCTTGCTGAGCTGTTTAAGCTTACCTTGGATGAACTGGTGCTCTCCGAGGTCAAGCGGCAGGAAAATAAGCCTGTTGTTTATGAAAGCGAAACGGCCTACGACATCGACACCCAGAAGCACTTCGACATCAACTTGGGCAGCGCAAGAAGTATCACCCTGAAGACCGGCTCCGACGAGAAGATCCGCATCCGGCTCTCCTCCGACACCTTAGAGGACATCGGCTCCCTGTTCAAGATCAAGCTGGACGAGAAGAAGGGCAAGCTGGATGTGGACCTACAGAATAAGAAGGGCGTCAGCCGCTTTGAGACTCAGGAGAGCGTGGACATTACCCTCCTGCTGCCCGAAAAGCTCACCGAGCATGCCGAGGTGGATGCCTCCGTCAAGATGCTGTATGTGGAAGACCTGCGGCTTGCGCGGCTGGAATATGACGGCGACGCCGAAAAGGTCTATATCCGGGATGTCATGGGCAGCGTGGAGCTGACCGCCAAGACCGACTACGAAGTTTGGGTGACCGGCAATTGCCCCCGGCTGGATGTGAACCAGTTCAAGGCCAAGACCGTGGTGCATCTGAAGAATGGCGAGAACATCAGCTTGCAGAACAACGGCAGAAAGTGTACGGTCATTACTCGTAAAAATGGCGAACCCGTTGATCTGCCCGAAAACGAGAACGCTCAGAACGTTATCAGCACCTCCGGCATCTTTTCCGAACTAATTGTTGAACTGGAAGGGGAAAAATGATGAGAACGATTGCGATTATCAAGCAATGCATGGACTGGGAGAAGAAGCAAATATTAGCATCTGTAGAAAAAGAAGATAATGTTTTGTTTTTTGACAATGAGGAAGAACTCCGCAAAAGCGAGGATTGTGAGAATGTAGAAATTGTATTTGGTGAGCCTGCGTGTGCTACAATTCATGCTATGAAAAGTCTTAGATGGATTCAAATGACCTGGGCAGGCGCCAATAAATACACTTCTGCTTCGGATTTTCCCGATCATGTTGTTCTCACGAGTGCTTCGGGTGCTTTCGGAGCGGTTATTTCGGAATATGTTATTTCCGGAATTCTTGCATTAATAAAGATGTTGATTCCATATCGTGAACAAGTAAAAAGTGGTGGCTGGAGCAGAATCGAGGGCGATGATACCTTAGAGGGAAAAAGAGTTCTTGTTTTAGGGACCGGAAACATTGGCCGGGAAACGGCAAAAAAACTCAAATGTTTTGGGGCTTATACGGTTGGAATATGTCGTACTCGCAGCGACAAGCAGTTGCCTTTTGATGAAATATATACAATAGACAGTTTGGATACCCAACTGCCGAGCGCGGATGTGGTAGTGATCGCGCTTCCGGGAACGGAAGAAACCGCAGGAATGTTTCATGCGGAGAGAATTCAAAAAATGAAGGAAAATGCGATCCTCGTAAACGTAGGCCGGGGTTTTATCGTCGATACGGACGAATTAGCCAATGCGCTCCTGAATGGACGGCTCAGAGGTGCGGTTTTGGATGTTACAGATCCGGAGCCGTTACCGGAAAAGCATCCGCTCAGGAATATGGAAAATGTGGTATTGACCCCCCATATTTCGGGAATCAGCTGGGGCGAAAATATGCTTACCAGAAAGAGAATTTTAGATATTTTCTGCGATAATTTGATGCGGGATAAGGCGCAGGAAGAAAAAAAGAATATCATTGATTTTTGTAAGGGCTATTGATTTGCAGATTCATTCCGGAATGTATTTCGCAAAACGGGCCGGAAAACAGTAAGAGGAAGGAGCCCAAAGCCATGTTGCAACTGCGAAAAATGAACTATGAAGATGCGCTGGCGCAATGGAAATATGTTGCTTCTATGCCTGCGGACGAAAATGGCGTGACCAACCCCTATGAAGGTATTTCTTTCGAGGATTACCGGGATACCGCACTGCCCACCATGATGATGCATGAGCATCCGGTGGGTATGCCCGACTGGTTCGTGCCTGCGACCTATTACTATCTGTGGGACGGGGATACGCTGGTTGGCGAATTTCGTATCCGGCACCATCTGACGGATGCCCTGCGTTGGGGTGCCGGTCATATCGGCTACAGCATCCGAAAGGAATACCGTGGCAGAGGCTACGGCACGAGGGGAATGGCATTGATCTTGGATGTGGCGAGAACGATCATCCCGGAGGACGAAATATACCTGCGCGTGCTGAAAACCAACATCCCCTCCTTCAAGGCCATTTGCAGAAACGGCGCCTATATCGCCGGAGAAGACGATGCCCATTACTTGCTGAGGATCAAAAAGTAACGATACATCCCCCCACACCCGCCGGTGTGGGGGGGATGTTTTGCCCTGTTTCTCCAATACGCAATATTTTTAGACAAGATTTACAATTTTTCCCTATTTTTTATCAGTTTTATATAGACATTCTGATGCTTATGTGATAGAATAAAATAACAAATCTTACCCAAACCCGTATTTATGCAACATCCCAAGTTTCCCCCAATATTTGGGGGGAATTTCACTTTCAGCAGGAGGTCGGAGTCATGCAGACCAAAACCAGAATTCTGCCCCCGGAGATCCTGCTGGAGGAATACCGAGCCCTCCTCCGGGAGGACAGTTCCATCGAATCGCTCCCTCTGGTCATCACCGGCGGCAGCATGTCCCCGTTCCTCATCGGCGGACGGGATACGGTGTACCTGTCCCGCCCCAGCAGACCCATACGCCGGGGCGATGCGGTGCTGTACCGGCGCAAAAGCGGTGGTTATGTATTCCACCGGGTATACCGGGTGTCCAAAGAAGGCCTCACCATGGTCGGCGATGCCCAGACCGTCTTAGAGCCCGGCATTCAGCCGGATCAGATCATCGCCATCATGACATCCGCGGATCGAAACGGCAAGCACTTATCCCCCGGTCAGTTCTGGTGGGACTTCTTCGAGAAAATTTGGATCCGGATACTCCCCATCCGAAGACCCGTATGTCATATATACACATTGTTCGCGCATTTTTTCATAAATGCCAATAAGAGGTAGTTCTATGAAGATAAGCAGCCTGTTTATTTATAGAAAAATAGCCGATGAGCATTTGCTGATCCCCGTGGGCGAAGCCGCCATGACTGTAAAAGGTCTGGTAGCCATGTCCGAAAGCGGCGCGATGCTCTATGAGAAACTGAAAACCGGCTGCTCCAGAGAAGATTTGATCGCCGCGCTGACCACCGAGTATGATGTCTCCGAATCGGCAGCCGCTCAGGACACCGACGCTTTCCTGGCACAAATGCGGCAGCTGAATATCCTCATTGAGGATACGTAGTTCTATTCGAACGAGAGGTAATACCTATGAAAGCATATATCAAGCCCGAGTTATTTTATGAACGCTATGAAGTGTCCCAGCACCTTGCGGACTGTGCGTGGGAATATCAGCTTGCTACCGACCCCCACAACTGCAAAGCAACCCCCGACCCGGAGAAGCTCGCCGGCATGCCGACCCTTTTTCTGGATGAAGCCATCGGCTGCCAGTTTGTCGATGCCAACGAGTATGAGCACTATTGCTACCAGAACAGCGCTGCAGCCATCAAGCTGCATATATCCTGATGGCAGTGCGCTATCGCTTTTGTCTGTCTCTGGCCGGAGTCACCGTCGCCATCGAGACAGAACAGGATCTCGCCATAGGGTCGGAATTTATCCCTTTCCTCTGTGAAACCGACACACCGGATTTTCTGGCAGCTTTCCACCTGGTGGAGCACCTGCCTAACATCCCGGAAAAGGTCGTACATGAAGACGACTGCTACCGGGTCCACCCGGACGGTCACGGCGGCTATCTGCGTTCCTTTTTCGACGCGCCCCGGGATCTGACCCCCTACGCTCTGGCCGCTTATGACTATGAAAATCACAAAATTCAGATAGATTACCTTAAAAAAGGCGCTCATTGTGTTTCCGAAATGCAAAACGCCATCTTCCATCTGGGTCTGGAATCTCTGCTGCTGCAGGAAAACCGGCTCTGTCTCCATGCCTCCTGCATCGAAACCCACTTGGGCGGCATCCTCTTTTCCGGAAGAAGCGGCATCGGGAAGTCCACCCAGTCGGACCTTTGGTGCCGCCACCGCAGCGCCACGCTTCTCAACGGCGACCGCCCCATTTTGTCCATGTCCGGAGATATCTGTCTGGCATGGGGGTCTCCTTACGCAGGCTCATCCCGGTGCCACGTAAGCCGCAGCTGCCCGGTTTCGGCCATCGTCATGCTGCGGCAGGATGCGGCATGCAGCTTGCAGCGTCTGAGCCAGCCGGAAGCCTTCCGTGCCGTCTGGTCAGGTCTGACCATGAGCAGCTGGAATGAAAAACTGGTAGAACGCGCCGTTGAATGGACCATACAGCTGCTTCGCGCAGTCCCTGTATATGAATTTGCCTGCACACCGGACGAGCGGGCTGTGGACTTTCTGGAGGAGGAACTACAGAAGTCATGGAACAAATAAACATTCTCGACACACCCCCCAGCAGAGTGTTGACCGACCATCTGTACACCAAATCCAGCCGGATGCAGATTCCCTTAAGCGGTGCCTTTGAACTCTCTCCGGTCTGCAATTTCTCCTGCCGGATGTGCTATGTGCGAAAATCCCCCATGGAAGTGCGATCCGCCTCCCGGAGCCCTCTGACTCTGGATGACTGGCGGCGAATTGCCCGGGAGGCCCGGGATGCAGGTCTGCTGTATTTGCTTCTCACCGGCGGCGAGCCGCTGCTGTGGCCGGACTTCTGGACGCTGTATGATGAACTCATCGACATGGGCTTCGTTGTGTCCGTCAATACCAACGCATCCCTGATTGACGAGAAAGCCATCGCCCGTTTCCGGCAAAAACCACCCCAGAAGCTCAGCATCACCCTCTATGGCGCAAGCGACACCACCTATCGCCGCCTTTGCGGTGTGGATGATGTGTTCTCCCGGGTGGATCGGGCCATCCGTGGTCTGTCAGCAGCCGGGATCACCGTAAAACTGAATTGTTCCCTGACCCCCGATAATGGGCAGGATCTCCCCTTTATCCTGCAGTACGCAAAGGAGCAGGATCTGAGTCTGGCCGCCACCTCCTATATGTTCCCCCCGGTGCGGCGGGACCCTTCCATGGTTGGAACGAACGCCCGATTCACCCCGGAACAGGCCGCCGCATACCATATGCACTATATCGCCTTTGACCGCAGTGAAGAAAAATACCGCAGCTATCTGAAGCAGATTCTGGAGGGCTACTGCACCCCTCCGGGACTGGACGAGAGCTGTGTGGACCCAGTCGATGGACATATCCGCTGCCGCGCCGGCAAAGCATCCTTCTGGGTCACATGGGACGGCTGGCTGACCCCCTGCGGCATGATGCCCGAGCCTAAAGTGGATATTCTCTCCAAATCCTTTGCCGACTGTTGGCAGGCGCTGACGGAGCTGTCCGCCGCACTGCGGCTGTCCGGCCTGTGTGAAACCTGCTCCAGCCGCAACATTTGCCACCCCTGTGCCGCCATTGCCATGGCAGAGACCGGCACAACAGAGGGTGTCCCCCGGTATAAATGCCGGATCACCCAGGCGATCTCCGAAATCGCCAAAAAAACTTTGGACGAAACCACATAGAAATTCCCGACAAATATGCCCCCGAGGAGGTATAGAATATGAAAACTTTCAAGCGGACCCTCGCATGGATGCTGGCCCTTTGCCTGATGTGCGGCTTCCTGCCTGTCGGCGCCTTGGCCGCCACAGTCTCCGCCCCCACCACCAACCTCACCACCTCCGGCTCTCCTTTCCAGAAGGGTACCGGTGAAAGCACCAGCTTCCGCATCCCGGCTCTGGTCACCCTCAGCGACGGTACCCTTGTTGCGGCAGCCGATGCCCGGTGGAACACCACCTTCGACGGCGGCGGACTGGATACCATGGTCGCCATTTCTCAGGATAACGGCGCCACCTGGACCCACAGTTTCGCCAACTACCTGGGCGACAACGGCAATGTATACAACGGCAGCAGCTCCACCTGCTTCATTGACCCTGCCCTTGCTGTCCGCACCACAGATGCCGGGGATACCATCTATATGCTCTGCGACCTGTACCCCTACGGCATCGCCCTGAACGGCAGCGGCAACACCGCGCCTTCCACCGCCGTGGGTTTCACCGCGGAGGGCTATCTGAAGCTGGACTACAACGGTCAGGGCACCTTCGGTTATTACCTGAAGGATGGCAAGATCTACAGCGCCGCCACCAACGGTGTCATCAACAATTATTCTGTAGATGAGCATTTCAACCTCACCAGCACCGCCTACGGCACCGATACCAACCTGTTCTATTCCGACTCCCCCTTCAAAGTCATCCGAACCGGCTACCTGTATCTGACCAAGTCCACCGACGGCGGCAGAAACTGGTCTGCGCCTCAGCTCCTGCCTCTGAAGACCGCCAACGAAATGGTCTGCCTGGTGGGTCCCGGCCGTGGTCTGGTCACCGGCAACGGCACCATCGTTTTCCCCGTATACTCCTATAACGGTTCCGAGACCAGCCAGCGGCTGAGCTTCCTCTATTCCACGGACGGCACCAACTGGGCGCGTTCCGACAGTCTCTCCTACTCCTGGGCCTCCGAGTCCGTAGCCATTGAGCTGGATGAGAATAATCTGCGCTTTTTCTTCCGCAACGGCTCCGCAAACCTCATGTATGTGGACTACAACTGGAACACCGGCTGGAGTACCCCCCAGTCCACCGGCCTTGCCGTAAACTCCAACTGCCAGATCTCCGCCATCCGGCTGGATCAGACCATCGGTGGCGAGCCCGTGATTCTGGTCTCCTGTCCCGCAGGCGGCGCAGGCGGCTCCAACCAGAGCGGTGCCAGCTACCGGCTCAACGGCAAGATCTTCCTCTTCACCCTGGGTCAGAACAATGCCCTGACCTATCGGAAGACCCTCTCTGTCCCCTCCGTCAACAGCACCAATAACTTCATGTACTCCTGCATGACCGCCCTGACCGACAAAAACGGCACCGAAACCGGCGATATCGCCATCCTCTACGAGGATAAGGAGTCCGCCTGGGGTGTGGATCAGTACTACCAGATGTCCTACCAGACTTATGACGTGGAAGAGGCTTTCGGTGTCACCTTCAGCGACGCTACCGTAGACCCCGATGCCATCCCCGTGACTTTGAAGATCGGCGAGAGCCAAACCTTCACCGACACCACCGGCAACCACGCAAACAACATCACCCAGCACCCCGACTCCACCATCGCCGCCATGACTGTCACCGGCGTCGATGCCCAACAGGGAGGTGTCTCCACCACCAAGGCAACCACTCTGGAAGACGACGCGACTTACATTCTGCGCGTCTACAATACCAGTTACGCCCTGTCCTCCGATACCGGCCGGGGCGACTGGGGCACCCAGACTCTGGCCTTCCAGTACAATGCCCTGACGGCCAACACCAAGCATATGTGGACTCTGGAGAAGGTCGACGGCGGCTACAAGCTGAAAAACGCCAACGGTTATCTGAATCTGGGCGCTCCTGCAGCAGGGAAGCGGGGTACCAATGCCGCCTACCTCAATACCACCGGTGAAGTGTTCACCCTCGCCTATACCACCACCGGTTGGACGGTTATGAACCCTTCCGGACAGTATATCAATGCGCTGGGCGGTTTAAACTACTATTACAGCGCCGGCGGCTGGGACGAAGGAGGCACCCGTTTTGACCTGTATAAGGTCAACGAGGGCACTGCCGCCTCCACCGAGATCACCTTCGAAGGCAAAAAAGCCGGCACCACCACCGCCACCGTCGGCTCCACCACCTACAGCATCACCGTCCTTCCCAACACCACCAAAACCGTTGATATTACGGTCAAAGTCGGTGATACCTACGTCTATACCGACACCAGCGGTGTATTCACCACCGTCACCACCCAGCCCAGTGCCGGCATTGCCACGGTCAAGCTCCTCGATCCCCTGATCCCCGTCACTGAGATCGAAAGCGGCAAGCAGTATCTCATTGTGAACAAAGCCACCGGCGACATCCTCACCGACTCAGCCCTTGACGTTCCCGGCAAATGGGGCAATAAGCCCGGTCTGGACACCACCGGCAAGGCTTCCGCCGACAGTGCCGAGCTGTGGACCATTTCGGAGCTTAACGGTGAGTATACCGTCCTCCAAAACGGCAAATATCTGGCAGTTGCGGGTTATGAGGCCCACCTTTATGACACCCAGACACCTCTGACCCTGACCTACACCACCAACGGCTGGACCATCTGCGACAAATACACCGGTGCCGCCCTGAATCACGGCTCAGATCCCAACTATCTGAGTGACTATGTGGGCGACAATTATACCGGCGGCGCTCTCGGCTCAGCCGACCAGACCAATGGCTATATCTATTGGGATATCTTCGAGGTTCATCCCGGCAGTACCGTGGTAGAATTCACCGGTGTTGCAGAAGGTCAGACCCAAGCTATTGTCGGCACCACCAAGTACAATATCACCGTCTTTGATACCTACGATACGGTGGACATCGAACTGGAGATCGGCGAGAGCTTTACTTATACGGATACCACCGGCAATCATACCGCCCATGTGTCCCAGACACCCGACAGTGCCTACGCCACCATGGCCGTTGCCGGCGTCAGCAACACCACGGAGAAAAAGCTGGTTCCGGTCACTGAGGCAACCTTCAGTACCAACAAGCGCTACGTCATCGAGAATGTCCGGGCCAAAACCAATCAGCCCGACCACAGCGTGCTGACCTCCACGGAGTCACAGGGCGGACTGGCGATGGACGGCCCCGTGAATGTGGCAAGCAGCCAGACATGGAGCATCATTCCGGACGGAAATCTCTACCAGCTGGGCCGCAACGGCGAGTTTGTCACCATCGGTGACAATACCGCCTCCATGGAAAGCGCAGCATCCAGACTGACCTTTGCGTACGTACCGAGCAGCGGCTGGCTCATCAGCTATAACGGCTGCTACCTGTCGGATCTTTGGGGCGCTCAAGCCAATGAGGCTTACGGTTACACCACCGGCAACGATTCCGGCAACTACTGGTATATCTACGAAGTCACGGAAGAAGCCACCTCCGAGGCCACCAAGGTGACCTTTACCGGCGTTTCCGCAGGCAATGCCTCCGCCGTTGTGGGCAACACCCGATATCTCATCACCGTAGTCCCCGCCGAGGTCGATGACGAGGTTATGAACTCCGCCACCGGCATCTGGACCGCAGATCCCGAGATCCAGCGCCAGCGCTACAACTCCCTGATCGGTCTGAATCGGGATCTGTATACCAACGACAGCTGGAAAGCCTACGAATCCGCCCGGCAGGCCGCCTACAAAATGATTGTCGAGGTTGCCAACGCTCTTTACACCAGCCGTGAACAGGCCGAGGCCGCGCTGGCAGAGCTGCCCGCTTTGATAGACGCGCTGGAGACAGCAAAAGAGAATCTGGTGGACGCAAAAACCATCAGCATCCGCTATACGCTGGATACCGCAGACGGCCCCATCGTCGACATCAGGGAGTATAAGGTAGCTGTCAGCGAGACTACCCTGTCCCTGCCTCACACCATCGTGCTGGACAGTGTTGCATACTACGTCACCACACCCGACCTGACGCTGGGCGTGGACACCACCATCATCGTCCCTGTGACCCAGCTCGGCAAGCTGGGCGGCGGTTTTGTGGCGAGCCAGGATATCAACGCCGGTCTCCATGACAATGTGTCCCAGACGCTGGACCTGGTGAACGATGCCGGCACCGTGGCCAAGAAGATCAACAAGATCACCACCACCGTTGGCATGAGCTACGATCTGAATCTGGCCACCGATACCACCGGCAAAACCGTGGAATGGTCCACAGAAAGCGATTCCGTTGCCACCGTAGATCAGAACGGTCTGGTCACCGCTGTCGGCGCAGGCACCACCAACCTTATCGCCGTGATCAAGGATGCTGACGGCACCGTGGTGGAAGCCAACACCATCCCCATCACTGTCTATCCCAAGGGAACGGGAGACCGCAAGACCGCGATCTACATTAATAGTGTGGTCAGCTCCACCGTCTGGTGCGTTTTCAACGCAGATACCGAAAGTCACAGCTTCCAGGTTGAAAGCGGTGAACTGATTTACGGTCAGTTCGACACCACGGTTTCCGACGGCACCAAAACCACAGCAGTTTCCTTCTTCAGCAACCCCGATGACGCCTCTGCGCTGGTGTATATGAAGTCCACCGGCTCCGCCGATCAGTATTTCCTGCTCCATGATGATGACGGCAACCTCTACGACGGCTCCGCCGCCAATGCCGCCAACTCTGCCTATTTCGTTTCCGGCACCACCGGCGGCGCAGGTTACTGGCAGGCCATGGGTCTGAATAACAACAAGACCCCTGACTGGAACATCATCAAGAATATGGTCCAGTGGTCCATCGATATGGGCTGCGACGGCGCTCTGGGTTTCACCAGACGCCAGAACGAAGGCGCGATGGCTTCCAGTCTGGACTTCGTATCCGATTCCATGCCTAGAATCGAGAAAACCGTTGACGGTGTCCTGCCCACCACCCGTAAGCAGGCCGACTACCGCCGCTACGTGGAAAACATGGTGGCCGCGGTCGACGAGCAGGTCTATTTCAAGATCACCATCACCCAGGAGGTTCCCACAGCCTGGCTTCCGGCCGATGCCGCAAAGGGCATCGAAGCGGAAACCGTGGGCTCCATCACCTATTCCAATGCCTTTGTTACCGACAAAGTCCTGCCCGGTGCCTACCTGTACACCAAGGAACTGGACCAGCTTGACGGAAGCTGGGACGGTGAAATTGCCGAAGACTACCGCACCCAGAGCGATGATATTACCGAAGAGCTGAACTCTCCCTGGACGGAGGAGCAAAAAGCTGCCGGTCTTCGCAGCTTCGAGTACTATCTGGTCTATGAGATTCAGGAGTCCGACATCCCCAAGTTCTGGATCGACAACATCGCCGGCATGAGCTACAATTATCAGTCCAGCTATTCCAAGGGCGCCCAAGCCGGTGCCGCCGATGCCGAAGCCAACATCTCCGTTGTCGGCTCCGCCATCGACGATGTCGTCATCGATTTTGGACAGACCGTCACCTACACCGGTCTGGACAACGCCCAGCTGAAGGGTGTTTACGTCGACGGTGAGAACGATGTCCCGGGCGTTACCCAGTGCAAGGCCACCGCCAAGTACGGCGATGTCTCCGTCACCAGAACCCCCCAGAAGGATGCCCGTGGCGCCCTGATGAGGGATTCCCACGGCGATATTCTGTACAGCTATACCGTCACCTACACTCCCCACAGCATTCTGCAGGAGCCGGATGCCGTGGCGCTCTACGGCATCGGCGAGAACAACCGGGAGAAGGTCATCAACGGCTTCCTGGTCTATCCCGCCACTACCGTCTACTATGAGGAAGGCTTCCTGCTGAACGACGCCTCCACCTGGGACGGCGATTCCGCCGCCAAGGCCACCGGCACCCAGACCTTCGAGGTGCTGGGCAAATCCCAGTACGATGAGGACGGTATGTTCGTCGGCAAGGTCAGCGACAAGACCCATCCCTACGGTTATGACCCTTTGTACGAGCAAGAAGGCTACACCCACGGCAACTCCTACGCCCTCAGCAATACCGTCGGTAATACGACCACCTTTACCTTCACCGGCACCGGTTTCGACCTGTACGCCAACTGCACCGTGAAAACCGGCTACGTCTCCGTGGTGGTAAAGAATTCCGCCGGCCAGTATGTAAAGATGTATATGGTGGATACCGTCATCAAGGGCGGCGAAACCGCAGCAACCACAGGTCAGACCGGTGATGCTTTCCATCTGCCCATCGTCTCCGCGGATCTGGGTGTCCACGACACCTATACCGTTTCGATCATCAAGATCATGGAAACCGAGCCCGTCCTGCTCGACGGCATCCGCATTCACAATACCATCGCCGATTCCAGCGTGTACGGTGTGGATCTGGAAGATAATCCTGCGTTCTACCCGCTTCGCGATTATGTTCTGACAGCCGTTGATGTGAACTCGGTAGCCTCGGAAACCTACGGCTCCGATTGGCTGGACAAGGGCAGTATTCCCATCGGTTCTCTGGCAGAGCAGATCTATGGCACGATCCCCACAGATTCGGAAAGACCCTATGCCTTGGTCTCCAGCACCGCAGATATCTACGGCGAGGGTGCTACCGCACTGGATCTGTTAAACAACGGCCCCAAGAACGAGCTGTTCCTGTACCCCGAACAGACTCTGACCTTCCGGGTCACCACCAGACGCGCCATGCAGATCGGTCTGAAGGCACCCAGCGCCGCCACCGCTTATACCCTGCAATACGCAGTAGGCGATGTGGTAACTCCCGTTGCCACCAACGTCCCTCTTGCGACCAGTGTGGATATGTTCTATGCACTGGGTAATCCCATCGGCACAGAAACCAGCTACACCGTGACCGTCACCAACACCGGCAGCGGCATTCTCTCCGTTACCGACCTGAAGATCTGTGACGATCCCAATGCAGCTTTTGCACCTCTGACGCTGGCAGACATTGAGCTGCTGCTGGATACAAGTCTCACCGGCACGGAATCCGCCGCCCCCGGAAAGTTCGATATCGCCTTCTCCCAGATCGACATGGGCAATGCGCTGGGCATGAACTTCGCATTCCCCAAGGTTGATGGTATCGACTTCACCGGTGCTTACGCAGTTGCCACCATGTCTGGCAATGCCCTGACCATCCCCGCATCCGACTGGACTTCCTCTAGTATCAACGGTGTTGACCACTACGTCTTCGGCTACTCCAACATCGCTGCCAAGCAGATGGCTGACGAAGTTTCCATCGTCATCTACAACGCAAAGGGCGATGCCATCAGCAACGAGTACGTCGACTCTATCCAGAGCTACGTTATGCGTAATGTGGACAAGAAGGATGCCGAGTCCAAAGCTCTCATGGTCGACATGCTG
>JAGKTU010000135.1 GCA_021153265.1 Clostridia bacterium | reverse complement strand
GGGCAGGGGAGATGGATTTGCCCACCCCCGAAAATCTGGAGGAAATCGCCGGACAGGGAATCTGCGCCACCATCGAGGGTAAAGCCGTCCTCTGCGGCAACGCCCGGCTGATGCGGGAGCATAACATCCCCTTCGAGGAAGTATCCGACGCCGCATCCACCGTGGTCTATGTGGCCGCTGACGGTGTGTTCTTAGGTCACCTGCTGATTTCCGACACCATCAAGGATGGTGCGGCAGAGGCGGTCGCCCAGCTGAAGCGCCGCGGCATCGCCACCGCCATGCTCACCGGCGACGGCGACGCCACCGCACGGGCAGTTGCCAAGGCCACCGGCGTGGAGGAAGTCCATGCCATGCTCCTGCCCCATCAGAAACTGGAGCAGCTCCAGCGCATCCGTGCCGAGAAGGGAGCAGCCATGTTCGTCGGCGACGGCATCAACGATGCCCCGGTCCTCGCCGGCGCGGATGTGGGCGCAGCTATGGGCAGCGGCGCCGATGCTGCTATTGAGGCTGCGGACGTGGTCTTTATGACCTCTGCTCCCGAGGCTATCCCCGAAGCGCTCTCTATCGCCGCCCGAACCAAGGCCATCGCGTGGCAGAATGTGATCTTCGCCCTTGCCGTCAAAGCCATCGTCATGGCACTTGGCCTGCTGGGTTATGCTTCCATGTGGCTGGCGGTCTTCGCCGACTCCGGCGTAGCCATGCTCTGTGTCCTCAATTCCATCCGCCTGTTGTATAAGAAATAAGAATTGGGCGCGGCATTTTTGCCGCGCCCAAAGTTTATAGTTTTACCAATACAGGCAGCCGAATTTCCATGCTGTCCTCGGTGACGGCGCAGTCCATGGCAAGAACTGTGACCCCGTTTGCCGAGGCTTCCCGGAGGGCCGCGCCGAAGGCCGGGTCGGTCAAATCGTTGGGATGGAGATATTTCACATCCGGCATCTGGATGACGAAGAGGACGAATGCGCCGAAGCCATCCTTGGCGGCTTGGGTCAGCCCCTTCAGATGCTTCACGCCCCGTTCCGTGGGGGCATCGGGGAAGGCACAGACGCCATCCTGCTCCAACGTTACGCCCTTGACCTCCAGAAAGCAGCGCTTTCCGTCCAAAGTAAAGGAAAAATCGAACCGGGAATCCCCGTGGACAGTTTCGGCTTTTACATTTTGGACTTCACCCAGCCCACCGGCGCGAAGCCATTCCCCGGCGGCAATGTTGGGAGCTTGGGAGTCCATATTGATGAGCCGGTCTCCTTTCTGCACGGTGATCAGATCAAATTGGGTCTTTCGGTTGGGGTTGCTGCTTTTCTGACACCAGACGATGGCACCCGGAGTGAGCAATTCCCGGCAGCGGCCGGTGTTTTTGACATGTACGGTGTGGACTTGACTGTCGATTTCCACTTTGGCTACGAATCGATTGGGACGGGAAAGGAATTTTCCGGGTATCATGTTGGAATATTGCACGGCACATCACCTCTTTTACACTAGGATAACAGATTTTCTCAGGAAATCAAGGAAAAAGGTGTTGACTTTCCGGAAAAATGTGCTATAATACATTCTGTTCCGATATGGAGGCATAGCTCAGCTGGTTAGAGCGCATGCTTCACACGCATGAGGTCACAGGTTCGAGTCCTGTTGTCTCCACCATATAGAGGATTTGTGTAACGGTAGCACACCGGACTCTGACTCCGTTTGCGGGGGTTCGAATCCCTCATCCTCTGCCAAAAAACGCCTGACTGCTTTCGCAGTCGGGCGTTTTTTACGTGGTAGGGATTCGAACCCATCTAATGCAGATGTCCGGTGGACATCTGCTCGATTCCGGCTCGACAGAACCGACACCATAATGTTCTCCCCCTCGGGGAGAAAAAGCAAATCGAATCCCGTGCCCATTCAGATTCTTCGGCTCGATCGGGACAGCAGAAGCAGATGGATGTAGCGGCGATTCATGAATCGCCGCTACGAGAAGATCAGAGATAGAGTTCGGTGGAGAGATAGCGGTCGCCGGAGTCAGGGAGCAGGGCCACGACGGTCTTGCCTGCGTTCTCCGGAGAAGCAGCCAGCTCCAGCGCGATGTGCAGCGCCGCACCGCCGGAGATACCGCAGAGAATGCCTTCCTCCACGCCCAGCCTACGGGCGGCGGCATAGGCCTGTTCTGTCGTAACGGTACGGATGTCGTCCAGGATATCTCGGTTCAACGCCTTGGGGACGAAGTTTGCGCCGATGCCCTGCAGACCGTGGGGGCCGGAGCGGCCCTGTGTCAGCAGGGGAGAGTCCGCAGGCTCCACGCCTACCACCCGGACGTTAGGGCGGCATTCCTTCAGGTAAGCGCCCACACCGGAGATGGTGCCGCCGGTGCCGATGCCAGCCACAAAAATATCCACATTTCCGTCAGTATCTTCCCAAATCTCCGGGCCGGTGGTTCGGTAGTGGGCATCCGGGTTGGCGGGGTTTTCAAACTGGCCGGCGATGATGCTGCCGGGGATCTCCCGGTTCAGTTCCTCGGCCTTGGCGATGGCACCGGTCATACCCAGCGTGCCGGGGGTCAGCACCAAATCCGCGCCGAAGGCTTTCATCAGAAGCTGTCGCTCCCGGCTCATGGAGTCGGGCATGACGATGATGGCCCGGTAGCCCCGGGCGGCAGCAACGGAAGCCAGACCGATGCCGGTATTGCCGGAAGTCGGCTCGATGACCGTACCGCCGGGTGCCAAACGGCCGGACTTTTCCGCGTCCTCGATCATGGCCAGAGCCACCCGGTCCTTGGCGGAGCCGGCAGGATTCCGGGCCTCCAGCTTCACCAGCAGACGGGCGCAAAGGCCATCCTTTTTCTCGAAATTGCAAAGCTCCAGCAGCGGCGTGTGGCCGATGAGCTGGGCGGCAGATGTGTAGATGTTTGACATAGAAGTTACCTCCGATCATGGGCGGATAAATTGTAGTTTAGCGGCGAGTCGCCGCTGACAATTCGAGCCTGGAAGACTGGTAAAATCCGTTACGCCATTGGGCTCTCCCGGTTCGTAATTGCGGC
>JAGKTU010000080.1 GCA_021153265.1 Clostridia bacterium | reverse complement strand
GCAGTCCAGGACTATTATACAAAACATCTCTGTAAATCTAAATGCAAGTATTTTGGTCAAGAGTATAAGAAAAACTTGCGTTTAGTTTTTCAATCAACGCACATTTTACAGAAGATACCGTACAATAAACCGGACGCTAAAGAATGATCACTCGATATGTTAAGCAAATCCTTTTGAAAAGTTCGGAATATCCCGGAAATTAAAACAACCAACTCTCATCAAAAGTTATAAAAATCCCGGTATTCGTGGTGAATACCGGGATTTTTCTGCAAACATACATCGCTGACATAAGTGAATGCTTTTGCTTATTGGCAGAGCATGCTGAACGCTGCCAATATGATCAGAAAAGCGAAATTGAAGGCTGAAAACAGCAAAATATAGTAGCCTGTTTTGCCCTTGTTTTGCTTGGTATACTCTCGGAATGTGATCAGGCTGGCAAGCGACGCAATCAGTGTGCCTACTCCGCCAATGTTGACACCCAGCAAAAGCTGCTTGTAGTTATCCGTAAACTGGGATAGCAGGATCGCTGAGGGCACATTGCTGATGACCTGACAGGACAGTATGGATACAAGGAAAGTGTTTTTCTCCAGCAGGAAGGAAAACAATGACCGCACGCCATCGATGCGGGCCATATTTCCTGAGAAGATAAAGAAGAATACAAACGTAAGCAGCAGGGGGTAATCTACCATTTTTAACGCTTTTCGGTCCATAAACAGGATCACGCTGGGGATCACAGCCAGCCCCACCACATAGGGAACGCCCCGAAACACGATGGCGATGGCAAGAACGAAAAGCAGCAGATACACCACGCTGCGTCCCACCGGCAAGCAGATCTTTTCGTCCTTCAGTTCAAAAGGTTCCGGCTTTACAAAGAGGATACAGCACAACGTGATTATCAGCATTGCCAGCACAAAGGGCACTGCCATGATGCCAACAAATTCCATGGCGGGGATCTGAAACTTGGTGTACAAATATAGATTCTGGGGATTGCCAAACGGAGTGAGCATTCCTCCCAGATTCGCCGCGATGTTCTGCATGATAAAGGTAAACGCCATATACTTTCTCTTGCCGGTGCTGGTCATCACATAAGTGCCGAGAGGCAGGAATGTGAGCAGGGCCATGTCATTGGCGATGAGCATGGAACCGATGAATGTGATGTACACCAACGCAAGAATGCAAAGCCGTGAATTGCGAAATACCTGTATAAGTTTTTTTGCCAATATGTAGAAGAAATTGATGTTTTTCAGTGCGCAGACCACAGCCAGCACACAGAACAGGCAAGTTAATGTTTTGACATCGAAGTAAGCAAGATAGGCTTTGTTCGGCGGCACAAAAAAACAGGTGGCCATTGCTGCAACCATGGCAATGACCATAACCACATTTTTCTTGATAAAGCTGCCAAATCCCCGGTATAAATGTAAATGTTTCGTGATTTCCACTTCCTTTTCAAAAAACATCCTCATTATGTAAAAAAGAAACGGTTTTGTCAAGATGTTCTTCAAAAGAAACACAGACGATCCGCTTGATTCGGTTCCCACAAGACGGCCGGGGGGGCGCTGTTGTATGTCCGGGTTCCGTTCTGCGCCAAAACACGTCTTTTTTCTGGCATATACTACACAATTTGATACAATGCAACGCAAACGGTGAGAGCGTTGCATTTTTTCTAAAAGCGGAGTTTTGCGTTACACTTGTTTGGTCGCTACTTACTTATGTAGTGCTTTACGCAGTACGGGGGTGATCAAGAGCGCTACCGCACCGCCGATCAGAGCGGTGAACAGCTGAGGCCAAGCAAACATGGTAGGCAGCATTTTCAACATGGGAGGTGCCAGCACAACGATATCGCCCAGCTTCTTGCCCAGCAGAGCACCGGAGGCAATGCCACAAATGACTTTGACCACCAGCAGATACAAGACACCGAATTTGACACCGGCTGCGGCTACCAACGCAACAGGCTGCCACCAAATAGGTTTGTGGGTCTTGCCGGCGATCAACCGCAGCAGCACCACAAAACACACATTGCCGATCATAATGGGCAAAACTGTCACGAAGTTAGGAGCAATACCAAACAGATATGCACACACAGGGCTGATCAGAGCGATTGTAATACCGCCGTTCATACCCACCAATAATACAGAGATTGCCAAAACGGCATTCACACAGGAGCCGGTAACCAGCTGTCCCATAGGTTTGGTCAGTGCCTGCAGAGTAACGAGCAATGCCAGCATAACTGCTGTCTCAGTAATCCATAAAACCTTCTTACGCATAACGATACCTCTTTCTATATGTTTAATCTTTGCTGATAACGCTGGAATAGGCGGTTTTTACGCTGATTCCTTTCAAATTTCCGATCATTCCTGCCAGCGCAGAAATCGTATTCTGGGGCGCATCCAAAGCAATGGAGATAATGCAGATCTTCCGCTTGTGATAGGGAATGCCCATTCTACCGATGATATATTTTCCATTTTCATGCAAAATGGTGTTGAGGGGTTCTACAGAATCCGGATCCTCAACGATAATACTCATAACAGCAACCCTTGTTTCCATTGTGTCCTCCTAAATAAAATGCAGCTACACCGGTTAAAAGGTGCAGCTGCAGTAAACCTCATAGAAATTCCATGAAGCAAAACACAGTATGTGCACCTTTCACGCAGCTGTGGGCTTAATGTCAGGTTAATTGTGACCGGCGAGGAATTTTGGTTCAAATGAAAGATTGGGGAACGCAGATATACTTTGTGTATTTCAAGTTCCCCAATCTGCACAGTTGAATCAAAAGAACCGCCGGGATTAGTGGTGGAACAGGCGCATGCCGGTGAAAGCCATAACCATGCCCTTCTTGTTGCACTCTTCGATGACCAGATCATCGCGAATAGAGCCACCGGGCTCTGCGATGTACTTAACACCGGAGGCGAAAGCACGCTTGATATTGTCACTGAAGGGGAAGAATGCGTCACTACCCAGCGAGACATTGCGTCGGGATGCCAGCCATGCCTTCTTGTCGCCTTCGGTCAAACGCTCAGGCTGCTCGGTGAAGTAGCTCTGCCAAATGCCATCCGCACAGACATCCTCTTCGTTGCCGTTGATGTAGCCGTCGATCACATTGTCACGGTTTGCACGACCCAGATCTGCACGGAACTTCAGATCCAGAGTCTTGGGATGCTGACGCAGGAACCAGGTGTCTGCCTTGGTGCCTGCCAGGCGGGTACAGTGGATACGGCTCTGCTGACCGGCACCCACACCGATTGCCTGACCGTCATAAGCAAAGCAAACAGAGTTAGATTGGGTGTACTTCAGGGTGATCAGGGATACGATCAGGTCGATCTTAGCATCGGCAGGCAGTTCTTTGTTTTCGGTAACAATGTTGCTGAGCAATGCCTCATCAATCTTAAAATTATTACGGCCCTGGTGGAAAGCAATACCAAAGACTTCCTCGATTTCCTCTTCCTTAGGTACATAATTGGGATCAATTTTCACCACATTGTAGCTGCCCTTGCGCTTACCTTTCAGAATCTGAAGAGCCTTTTCGGTATAACCGGGAGCAATCACACCATCGGAAACCTCGGGGGCGATCAAAGAAGCGGTCAGTTCGTCGCAAACATCACTTAGCGCGACCCAGTCACCGAAGGAACACATACGGTCAGTACCACGGGCACGAACATAAGCACAAGCCAGAGGATTCTCATCCAAGCCAGCCACATCTTCTACAAAGCAAGCCTTCTTCAGTTCCATAGGAAGCACCTTACCAACAGCAGCAGAGGTGGGAGAAACATGCTTGAAGGAAGTCGCACAAGGCATACCGGTAGCTGCCTTCAGTTCCTTGACCAGCTGCCAGGAGTTCAGGGCATCCATAAAGTTGATGTAGCCGGGACGGCCGTTCAAGATCTCAAAAGGCAAGTCGCCACCGCTGAGCAGATCTAAGTGCGCAGGCTTCTGGTTGGGGTTACAACCATATTTCAGTTCAAATTCTTTCATATCGTTTCTCCTTATTTAAGATCACAAAAGAAGGTGGGGGCCCGGGGATTGGGCAAATCCGGGACCCCCAGAAGGAAGGTGTGCTATTAACGTCAAGGGGGTTAACGGATAGCACAGCAGAAAGTTAGTCGTTAAAACCAACCCTTGCCTGATAAGTAGTGTGCAGCAGTTCGTGAGCCTTGTGAGAGTTAGGCTTACCCAGGAACTCATCGTACAGTTTCTGTACCTGAGTGTTCTTATGGGACTGGCGCAGCTGCTGGCGCTCGTCCTCGGAGTACAGGGCAGCCGCCCGCTTTGCGCGGAAGGTGTCCTGGATATCATCAGCTTCATTAGGCAGGAAGCAGGAACGGACAATGGGCTGGCCGCCGCCGGCGATACAACCACCGGGGCAACCCATGATCTCGATGAAGTGGTACTTGGACTTGCCTTCGCGGATCTCGTCCAGCAGCACCTTGGCATTTTTCATACCGTGAGCGATAGCCACATGGATGGTCTGTCCGTTAATGTCCAGAGAAGCCTCACGGACACCCTCGAAGCCACGAACAGCCTCGAACTTGATGGCTTCATGTTCCTTGCCGGTCAGTACAAAATATACAGTACGCAGAGCAGCTTCCATAACGCCGCCGGTGACACCGAAGATAACACCTGCGCCGGTGTATTCACCCATCAGATCCTGGTCGAATTCCTCATCGGGCAGACGGGTAAACAGGATGCCTGCACGCTTGATCATCTTGGCAAGCTCTCTGGTAGTCAGAACTGCATCCACGTCAGCAAGACCATTCACCTTCAGCTGGTCACGAGCCTTCTCATCCTTCTTGGCAGTGCAGGGCATGATGGACACAACAAAGATGTCCTTAGGGTCAATGCCGTTCTTCTCTGCATAGTAGGACTTGATCACAGCACCCTGCATCTGGTGGGGAGACTTGCAGGTGGACAGATGGGGCAGCAGATCGCCGTAGTTGTACTCAGCATAGTTGATCCAACCGGGAGAGCAGGAGGTGATCATGGGAAGCACACCACCGTTCTGAATACGGCCCAGCAACTCGGTGCCTTCTTCCATAATGGTCAGGTCAGCAGCATAGTTGGTGTCATAAACCTTGTGGAAGCCCAGACGCTTCAGCGCGGCCACCATTTTACCGGTAACAGGAGTACCGACGCTCATACCGAACTCTTCGCCCAGCGCAGCACGGACAGCAGGAGCGGTCTGCACCACAACATGCTTACCAGCCTTGAAAGCTGCGTCAACCTTACCGATTTCGCCCCTTTCCATCAGAGCACCGGTGGGGCAAACGCTGACACACTGGCCGCATTGGATGCAGGGAGAGTTCAGGAAAGAGCGGTTCTCGGCAGGAGCAACAATGGTGTTGAAACCACGGTTCTCGAAGCCCAGGATACCCATATCCTCGCCGTGGGCATTCTTGCAGCGAGCAACACAGCGACCGCACAGAATGCACTTGGAAGTGTCACGGATGATAGCGGGAGACAGTTCGTCATAAGTGGTCTCGGTCTTGCTGCCCTGGTAGCGACCCTCACGGGCACCGGTGATACCGGCCACATGCAGCAGTTCGCACTTGCCGTTCTTATCACACTGCTGGCAGTTGATGTTATGATTGGAAAGCAGCAGCTCTACGGAAGCACGGCGGGCATCCACTGCCTTGGGGCTGGAGATAATGATCTCCATACCCTCGTTAACGGGGTAAACACAGGAAGCAACCAGGCCTCTTGCGCCCACCACCTCAACCAAGCAGACACGGCAGGAACCATTATTGCACTCACCGTGATTAAATGCACACAGAGAGGGAATTTCGTAGCCACACTTTTTGGCAGCTTCCAGGATGGTCAGGCCCTCTTCCACCTGATAGGAAACGCCTTCGATCTTAATATTTACCATTTCTCGTTTCCTCCTTACTTTTTGTAGATAGCGTCAAGCTTACAGGTTGCAATACAAGCACCGCACTTCAGACACTTATCTGCATCGATCTGATAGGAAGCCAGACGGTTATGGGGGGCGGTGTAGGTGGTCTTAGCGATAGCATCCACCGGGCAGAACTTAGCGCAACGGGCACAGCCAACGCACTTATCCTGGTCAATGGTGTAAGTCATCAGATGCTTGCAGACCTTTGCGGGGCAGGTCTTGTCCTGGATGTGTGCCAGGTACTCATGGCGGAAGTGGGTTAGGGTAGAAATGATGGGGTTGGCAGCGGTCTGACCCAGAGCGCACAGGGAGTTGGCCTTAACAGTCTGACCCAACTCTTCCAGTTCCTCCAGATCCTGCATTGTGCCTCTGCCTTCGGTGATCCGGGTCAGGATCTCCAACATACGCTTGGTGCCGATACGGCAGGGAGAGCACTTACCGCAGGATTCGTCGCAGATAAACTCCATGTAGAACTTCGCAACGTCAACCATGCAGTTGTCTTCGTCCATAACGATCGCGCCACCGGAACCCATCATAGAGCCACGAGCGACCAGGTTATCAAAGTCAATGGGCTCGTCCAGATCCTTCTCGGTCAAGCAACCGCCGGAAGGACCGCCGGTCTGAATGGCCTTAAACTTCTTGCCATCGGGGATACCGCCGCCGATGTCATAGATCAGTTCACGCAGGGTTGTACCCATGGGGATCTCAACCAGACCAACATTGTTGACCTTGCCGCCCAATGCGAACACCTTGGTGCCCTTGGACTTTTCAGTACCGCAGGAAGCAAATTCAGCAGCACCCTCACGGAGGATATAGGGAACGCAAGCCAAAGTTTCCACGTTATTCACGATGGTGGGCTTGCCCCACAGACCTTTCACAGCGGGGAAAGGAGGACGGGGACGAGGCATACCACGCTTGCCCTCGATGGAGTTCAGCAGAGCAATCTCCTCACCGCAAACGAATGCGCCGGCACCCAGACGGATGTGAGCCTGGAAGTTGAAGCCGGTGCCCATAATGTTTTCACCCAGGATGCCAGCTTCGTTCATCTGCTTGATAGCATTGCGCAGACGGTTAACGGCAATGGGGTACTCAGCACGGACATAGAAATAACCCTCGGTAGCGCCAATGGCATAACCGGCGATCATCATACCTTCGATAACCGCATAGGGATTGCCTTCCAGAATGGAGCGATCCATAAATGCGCCGGGGTCACCTTCGTCACCGTTGCAGACCACATACTTCTGGTCAGCAGCATTGGCTGCAGCAAAAGACCACTTCCGGCCAGAGGGGAAACCTGCGCCGCCACGGCCCCGGAGGCCAGCAGCCAGAACCTCGTCGATAACTTCCTGAGGCTTCATGGAAAGAGCTTTCTTCAGACCCTGGAATGCACCATAGCCCATAGCCTCATTGATATCTTCGGGGTTGATCACGCCGCCGCCATGGAGGGCAACACGCTTCTGCTTCTTGTAGAAGTTGATGTCCTCCTGCTTGGCAACCTTCTCGCCGGAGTTGGGTTCCACATACAGCAGGCGCTCGATGATCTCACCGCCCATAATGTCCTTTTCAAAGATCTCATCCACATCGTCCAGAGTCACCAAACGATACAGGGTATCTTCAGGGAAGATCTTGACGAAGGGTCCCTGGGAGCAGAAACCAAAGCAGCCAACGATGTTGACGGTCACCTTGTCCTGCAAGCCATTCTCTGCAACCAACTGCTCAAACTTGGCCTTGATATCCATGGAGTTGGAGGAGATACAACCGGTACCGCCGCAGAGCAAAATAGCACGCTTGCCGTTACTGCCGTCCATTTTGGCGGTCAGCGCATCGGTGCAGCTACAAATCTTTTGATCGAGTTCAGCAAAATTCTTCATTTACTTGCCCTCCTTAGCCAGATACTCATCCACAACACCCTGGACTGCATCCACAGTCATCTTGGGGTAGACCTTGCCGTTAATGGTAACAGCAGGAGCAATACCGCAAGCGCCGATGCAGCGCAGTGCATCGATGGTAAACAAACCGTCAGCGGTAGTCTCACCGGGCTTTACACCCAGGATCTCGGAGAATTTGTCGATGATCTGCTGAGCGCCCTTAACATAACAAGCGGTGCCCAGGCAGCAGCCGATGACGTACTTGCCCTTCGGCTCCAAAGAAAAGAAGGAATAGAAGGTGACAACACCGTAGATCTCTGCCACGGAAATGCCGGTCTTCTTGGAAACGAGCTGCTGGACCTCCAGCGGAATGTAGCCGTACTCGTTCTGGATGTCACTGAGGATCATCATCAGAGGAGTTTTTTCGCCGATGTAACGATCGCAGATCTCGTTGATCTTCTTGACACCGGCCTCATTGATATGTGCCATTGCTAACCTCCATATATATATTGTTCTTGTAGAATAAACACTCGTTTGTGAATAGAGGACTCTTTGCCTCCAAACGCACGAATTCCGCCGCACGGAAGCGACGGAATAGACTTTTTTGCAATTTCCTTATTAATACTACAAAAAACGCTTGAAAAAACCAATAAAGTTGTGGTACTTTATTTATAACTTGTACTTATAGATTTCGGAGGCAGCTTATGAACTATAACTATCTGCTTTATTTTTCTGTGTTGGCACAAACGGAACACTATACCACTGCGGCAGCACGGCTCGGCATCTCTCAGCCCGCACTTAGCAGCGCCATCCACAACCTGGAAAACTCATTGGGCGGAGTAAGACTTTTTGAGAAAGTAGGTCGCAACATTCGATTGACCGAGGAAGGTCGTTTCTATCAGCAGACCGTAGACGAGTCCATCACCAAGCTGCACAGCGCATCTCTGCTGTTGCGCGATAGCCGCAGCAAAGCGCCTGTCGTTATCCGTATGGGTGTGGTCTCCGGCACGTTAGATGGCATTCTGGCCCGGGAGATGGTAAAATACACTCGAACCAACAGTCGTATTCGTTTTCATATGACAGAATCCTCCTCAGAGCAGCTGATGGATATGGTGCGTCAAGAAAAGCTGGATATGGCGATCGTAGACTCCTCTGACCGAGACCGCAGCCTACATTTCCGCAAGTTGTATGAGAGAGATTTCTTCGTTGCCGTTCCTCTGGCTCACCCGCTTGCTGATCGGGATTTCATCAATCCGAAAGATGTGGTTGGCGAACGGCAGGTTGTATTTAATTACGATGTAGGCCGCAGTTTCCAGGAATGGACTACCGGTGCGCCTGCGGATGAAGCTGTGGTTTGCACCGTGGATACTGCCAGCGCCGCATTGGATTTAGTCGCCAACGGCATGGGCATCGCTTTTGTCCCCAACGAGTGCGTCGAAAACCGTCCCGGCATCCGTTTTATTCCCCTACATAACTGGCACCAGGCATTGTATATGTGTATCCTCTATGATAAGTGGCTGGACCAGCCCGTCTGGGACTTCGTTGAAATCGTTGTCAAAGCATTCCGAAAGAGGAACTAACAAAAAAACACCTGTCCTATGGCAGAATCTGCCGTGGACAGGTGTTTGTGTATTTACCGTAATCTTACTCTTACTTCTGCGCAGAGCATATAGTACGATTGTAAATGCATCGTTTACATCAATCCCATGCACCAAATGACAGCCAACGCAGTCAATGTGACCAATGTGTCAATGGTGATTCCGTAGAACATGGGTTTCAATCCGGCTTTCTTGAAGTCGGTAAGGCTGGTATTCAAACCGATGGCAGCCAG
>JAGKTU010000079.1 GCA_021153265.1 Clostridia bacterium | reverse complement strand
GCTGGAACACCATGCCCATCTTCCGGCGAACCTCGTCGATGTTCACCTTGGGGTCGGTGACCTCCACGCCGTCAAAGAAAATTTGGCCGGCGGTGGGGATTTCCAGCAGATTCAGACTGCGAAGGAAGGTAGACTTGCCGGAACCGGAGGGTCCCAGAATGACCACTTTCTCGCCGGGATAGATATGCTCGGAGATGTCGTTCAGAACCTGCAGGCCGTCGAAGGACTTGCTCAAATTTTTAACGTCGATCACTTTGACGCAGCCTCCTTTCCAGAATGCTCAGCAGCCAGCTGAAGATGATGACCAGCAGCAGATACACGCAGGCGATGCCGATCAGAGGGAACATCTGCTCATAAGTCCGACCGTAGATGGACTGGGCTGCATAGAGCAACTCCTTGCCGCCGATGACGGTGATCAGAGAGGTATCCTTCAGCAAGATGATGAATTCGTTGCCCAGAGAGGGCAGGATGGCCTTGAAGGCCTGAGGAATGACGATGAATCGCATGGTATCGATATAGTTCAGACCCAGACTGCGGCCGGCTTCCATCTGACCGGGATCCAGAGACATGAGGCCACCACGGATGATCTCGGCCACGTATGCGCCGGAGTTGATGCCCAGAGTCAGCGCACCGATCATGGTATAGTCACGGCTGCTGGAGAAAATAACGAAGCCCATGATCAGAAGCTGTACCATCATGGGAGTGCCGCGGATCACGGTGACATAGACCCGGCAGATGCCGTCCAGAACGCCGAGGATCGGATTCTTGTGACCTTTGCGCTGCTGGTCGTGGGCAGTGCGGATCATCGCAACCACAATACCCAGCACAATGCCGATCATCAGTGCCAGAGCGGTGACCATCAACGTAGTGCCGACGCCCTCCAGATACTGCTTCCAGCGGTCATTCTCGATAAACGCCTGATAGAAATAAACATAGAACCCCTGCCACCACTCGGTCAGTTCGCCGTCCTGGCGCATGAGATCCTTCCAAAGCAAATATTTTTCCAAAAAATTACCTCATTCGATCTACACAACGCGGCGAAAGGGCGGCAAAGCCGCCCTTTTCCTTAACCGCGAATTACTCAGCGGAAATGTACTTGTCGATGATCTTCTGGACGGTACCGTCAGCGATCAGCTCCTGCAGAGCCTTGTTGACAGCTTCGTACAGTTCGGGGTTATCCTTGCTCATGCCGATGGCGTAGGACTCCTCCACCCATGCGCCTTCCAGAATGGTCAGGCCGGGGTTGGCAGCCACAAACTCCTGAGCGGGTGCGCTGTCGATGATGACGCAGTCCACCTGGCCGTTCAGCAGAGCCTTGACAGCGCTGGCGCCGTTCTCGTAGGCAGTGACGTGATCCTCGCCGTAGCCGCCGTTCTCGGGGCTGTCAGAGGCATAGATGTAACCGGTGGTAGCAGCCTGGCAGCCGATCATCTTCTCGCCCAGATTGTCCATGGTGACATCGGAGCCTTCCTTGATGATGACGACCTGCACGCCGGTGGCGTAGCTGTCGGTGAACTTCATAACCATCTCACGATCGGGGGTAACGGAGACACCAGCCATGACGATATCGCTCTTGCCCTGCTGAACAGCCAGCAGTGCGGCGTTGAAGTCCATATCGTCCACGACCAGCTCCAGACCCAGCTTGTCAGCGATGGCCTGGGCGATCTCCACGTCGATGCCGGCGTAGCCGCCGTCGTCGGTGGTCATTTCATAGGGGGGGAATGCTGCGTTGGTGGACATGATCAGCTTGCCCTTCTCGATGGTGGTAACACCCTCACCGTCGCCGGACTTGCTGCCGGCGCAGCCGGCCATCATGCTCATGATCAGCAGAATACACAGGGAAATTGCCAGAATCTTTTTCATAATCCATACTCCTTTTCATACTCCAAATGGGAGCAATTTCTATGAATGCATTATAACCCGAATAATATTCATCGTCAATTGGGCGAGTATACAATGATACACACATTTTTGCATCTTGTATCGTAAGAAATCACTAACAATGTATGAAATATTGGCTTAATTCAAATATACAGTCAAAATATTCGTTCATTATGCTTGTTTTCGTATTGCATATTATGCATTTCTTTTGCATATGTATGTCGTTTCATCGCGGGAAGCTCCGTGTTTTGGCAGTATTTTGGAAAAAACATTTACAACTGTCGGAATTTATGGTATGATATATTTCCAAAACATGAACATTCCAATATAGATTTGAGGCGATATTATGCACGATCTGACAAAGATTTCTGTAGTTCTGCCCTCCCTCGATCCGGACGAAAAGCTGATTGCGGTTGTCGACGGTCTGCTGGAGTATGGCTTTACCGACATCATTCTGGTCAATGACGGCAGCAAGCAGGAAAACCTGCACTACTTCCTGGATCTGGCCGCGCAGCATCCCGAGATCAACCTGCTCCACCATGAGGTGAACAAGGGCAAGGGTGCCGCGCTGAAGAACGCATTCCGTTGGTTTCTGGAAAACCGGCCCGATTCTCTGGGCGTTGTTACCGTGGACGGCGACAACCAGCACCACCCCGAAGACACCCGTGCCTGCTGCGAGAATATGCTCGAAAGCGGTCATGTGACTCTGGGCTGCCGGGACTTTACCCTCGACCATGTCCCCCCCAGAAGCCGTTTTGGTAACCAGACCACCTCTGCCATCTTTAAGATCTTCGTTGGCATGACCCTTTCTGACACCCAGACCGGTCTGCGCGCTATTCCCAGAAGTGTTCTGAAGCAGTTCTGTGAGGTATCCGGTGACCGTTTTGAGTACGAGACCAACATGTTGCTGGCTATGAAACAGTACGGCATCCCCTTCGACGAGGTGAAGATCCGTACTGTGTACATCGAGGAGAACAAAAGCTCCCACTTCCATCCCATCCGGGACTCTTGGCGGATCTACAAGCTGATTTTGAAGCACTTCTTCCGCTACACGGTCAGTGCATTGGCAAGTTCTGTAGTCGACATCGGTTTGTATGCTCTTTTAACGTCCCTCCTGTCCGACATCCTCAGCGGTGCGCTTTTGACCGGTGTCGCAACCACCGGCGCCCGTGTGGTTTCCTCTCTTATGAACTTCTATGTGAATCATAAGATGGTCTTCCAGTCCAAGCAGTCCACAAAAACCGCAATGCTTCGCTATTACGCATTGGCCGTACCGCAGATGCTGGTGCAGCTGTTGCTCACGGAAGGCTCTTATGTTCTGTTGAACATTGGCGAGGATCAGACTTTCCTGCGGACACTGATTTATACCGTTGTTATGACGATCCTCTATGTGGCAAGCTTCATGATCCAGCAGCGCTGGGTCTTCGCCGCTAAGACGGAAGAGACTGAGGAGGTGCGGTAAATGCAGGCATTCTTCTCCATGCTGGCAGAGTCCTTTGACCTGCCGATTCTCGACTGGATTCAGTCCAATCTGCAATGTGGTTTTCTGGATTTCATCATGCCCATTATCACCCTTTTCGGAGATGCCGGCATCTTCTGGATCGCCTGCTCTGTCATTCTGCTCCTGATCCCCAAGTACCGTAAGGTGGGCCTTTCCATGGGCTTTGCCCTGCTGTTGGGACTTCTGGTGTGCAATGTGGCGCTGAAGCCTTTGTGCCAGCGGATTCGTCCCTACGACTATCAGCTGCAGTATTTCCAGAGAGAAATCGTTCTGCTGATTGAAGCACAGCACGACTTCTCCTTCCCCTCCGGTCACACCATCGCCTCCTTCGAGGCCTGCACCGCACTGATGATCCGCAATAAGAAGCTGGGTATCCCGGCAACCATTCTTGCGATTATGATCGCCTTCTCCCGGATGTATCTGTACGTCCACTACCCTACCGACGTGATCGCTTCTGTGATCCTTGGTATCGGTTTCGGCTTTATCGGCTGCTGGCTGGTGGACAAGCTGGCGCAAAAGTTTCCCAAGCTGTAAATAATGAACTGCCGGTCTAGCGACCGGCAGTTTTTTTATTCAAAATCTCGCACATGATCACCATCACCACAAGGATCGCCGCCAAATACCACGGCAGCCATTTCGCGTTGATATGATTGGCAATAATACCGAACAGCGGCGGCAGCAGCAGGCAACCCACATAGGCGCTGGCCATCTGGACGCCCACCAGAGCCTGGGAATTTTCCGCGCCGAAATGCTCAGGCGTGGAGTGAATGACACTGGGATAGATGGGGGCGCAGCCCAATCCCACCAGAATCAGGCCAACCATTGTCGCAATATAGCCCATGGGCAGGAGCATCACCACAACGCCTACAGCCAGCACAACCTCGCCCAGGCGAATCATATTGGTGTCGCTGAATTTGTAGGTCAGAAAGCCGCTGACGGCCCGTCCTGCGGTGATTCCAATGTAGAAAAGGCTCGCAAGGCTGGCTGCCCGTTCCGGATCAAGACCATCTTTCAGAACCAGATAAGAGCTTGCCCAAAGGCCTGCTGTCTGCTCCAAACCGCAGTAGCAGAAAAAGGCGATGACCACTTCTTTTGCACCGGGAATCGCAAAGATCTGCTTTATGGAGAGAGGCTTGGAGGACGCTTCTTCGGACGCGGCATTGGGCTGTTTCTTCCACAGAGGCAGGCTGAGCAGAATGGCTGCGGACAGCACCACCTGCAGCACCGCGATGATCCAATAGCCACCGCTCCAGCCTAAATTGTGAGTCAGGGCAAATCCCATGATGTACGGGCCCACGGAAGCGCCCAAGCCCCACATGCAGTGCAGCCAGCTCATATGGCGGCTGGCATAGTGCAGCGCCACATAGTTGTTCAGCGCCGCGTCCACGCCGCCGGCTCCCAATCCGTAAGGGATCGCCCACAGGCAAAGAAGCCAGTAATTGCCGCTGAAGGCAAAGCCTGCCAAAGCGGCTGCGGTCATCATCACGCTCACCGCGGTAACCTTCCCGGGGCCAAAACGGTGCGTCAGGCGGTCGCTGAGGAGGCTGGAGACGATGGTTCCCAGAGAAATGATGATGGAAATGATGCCTGCATAGGAAATGGGGACTCCAAATTCCACAGACATCGTCGGCCACGCCGCACCCAGCAGAGCATCCGGCAGGCCCAAGCTGATAAAGGATATGTAAATGATGGCAAGCAGAAGACTGATCATAGGTTTTTCCTCCGAAATTTCTGCTTTGATTATATCAGCGTTGTCAAGGGGGCAAAAGTGGGGAGTCCAACGGACTCCCCACACTTCATTTGTTTGGAACAACCAACGCGCAGAGCCGCATAACTCCACCCATTCAGATCCCAGGTATATCAGCCAAATTAGTCCTCTGTGGCGCCGCACAATTTGCAGGTCTTCACTTCGGTGCCGTCGCCCTCCTGCCAGATGTGCTCCGCCTTTTCGCCGCCCTCCTGGAGCGCATAAATATGTTCTACCCACTCCAGAACCTCCAAACCTGACGGGGTTGCACGGTAATTCATCGTTACCTTCTCGGGGAAGCAGGGATCAAACACCTTCTCTGCAACAATTTCACCGGAGGCGCAATCCAGAAACTGAATGGAAACCTGATCGCCGTAGATCAAAGGTCCGACATATTGACATGACTTTTCGCCGGCATGCAAATTCAGTCTCAGAATGTAGCCCACTTCCTCAGGCGATTCGGCCAGCAATTCCTCGGGAACATACTGATCCAAATACATGCCATTATTGATGTTATAACTCGTGAGCAAAGATCCGTTGGCGGTTTTGGGATCCAGATCGCGCATGATCTCATCATAGCTCTGCTCCGTTTCTTTCTCACCGCAGGCAGCGAGAGCAAAAAGGAACGTAAACAGGTACAATACCGTAATGAATCGTCTGAATTTTTGCATAATTATCCCTCTTTCTGCAAAATGTGCAACATAATTCACAACAATGATATCATCTCCCGGTGCATTTTTCAAGTATATTCCAAATAAATTTTAGCAATCCCCCAGCGACTGAACGGAACCATTATAAATTGACCGGAGGGGTTTCCTCCGGTCACGAATCATTCAGAACACCCCTGTGTCATACACGGGTTTTGTCGTACTTGATCACCTGACTGCCATACAGTCCGCCGTTGCCGGAAAGCAGGAAACAGATCACGCAGACCAGTCCAAACAAATACATATTTGTGCTGCCAAACATCTCAATGCTCAGCGCGATGGCGGCAAGGGGCGAATTTGTGGCGCAGCAGAATAGTCCAATCAGACCCAGCGCGCCGGAAATTCCAGGGTCAAGCCCCAGAAGACCACCCAGCAGACAACCGAAGGTTGCGCCAATACAGAAGGTCGGCACGATCTCGCCGCCTTTGAAGCCCGCTGCCAATGTCACAGCGGTAAAGAGCAGCTTCAACAGGAAATCATACCAGTCTGCGTGCCCGCCGACGGCCTCCAAGGCCATCTCCATACCTGCGCCATTATAGCGCTGATCACCCACAAGGGCTGTCAGAACCGCAATAAACGCACCGCCCAGCAGAATACGCAGCCAGGAATTTGGGATATGATGTGCCGCCAGATGCTCCGCCTTGTGGAACAGCCAGCACATGGCGATGCCCACAAGAGAAATCAGAACAGCCAGCAGCATATACCGGAATGTACCGCTAATATTGAATGCCACCGAAGTCGTTATCAAATGGGTCTCCGGATAGATACCCAGCGTCTGTGCGCCAAGACTTGCCACCAGCGCGGCCAGATAGCACGGAACCAGCGCCGGTGTAAAAATGCGGCCCACAGCTACAAATTCCAGCACAAAGATGCAAGCTGTCAGGGGTGTGCCGAAGAGTCCGGCGAACACCGCACTCATTCCGCTCATGATCAGTACAGTACGGTCATTGTCATCCAGCTTTAGCCATTTTGCCATCCAGGAGCCCATAGAACCGCCCAACTGTAGTGCGGCGCCTTCCCGTCCAGCTGAGCCACCTAAAAGATGGGTAATATTCGTGGTAAGGAAGATCGCCGGAGCAACCAGCGGTTTCACCGGCTCATTTCGCAAAATGGCATCTATGATTTCGTTGGTTCCCCGGTTGCCCCGAAGACGGAAAAAGCGGTAAATACCAACCGTCGTCAGACCACCCAAGGGCAACAACCATACCAGCCACATATGCGCGGTGCGGAGATGGGTTACAAAATGCAGCACATAGTGAAATCCGGAACCCACCGCGCCGCCGAGACATCCCATCACCATACCCAGAACGCCCCATTTCAGAAAGGTTTTCACATATTTCTCAGGATGATGCAGTTTTTCCAACCAAACCATTGCAATTCTCCTTTACAATTCTTCCCAACCCCATTTAAACACGCAGCACTACACTTCGCAACAAAAAAACCTGAAACTCTAAGAGTTTCAGGGTTTTGGAGCTGCTAGCCAGATTTGAACTGGCGACCTCATCCTTACCAAGGATGCGCTCTACCGGCTGAGCTATAGCAGCAAATAGTGTCCGTGCGCAAGTATTTTCCTGAAAGGAAAATGGAGCTGCTAGCCAGATTTGAACTGGCGACCTCATCCTTACCAAGGATGCGCTCTACCGGCTGAGCTATAGCAGCATATATAAATTGCGCCGAACAACTCTGATATAATACAGCATCAGATACGTTTTGTCAAGCGGAATTTCATCTTTTTTAGGATTTTTACAGGAAAAGGGCGTACCGGAAACCGGTACGCCCTCAGATACCATTATAACCGGATTACACCAGCTCGATGACTGCCATCTCAGCAGCATCGCCGCGGCGGGCGCCGGTACGGATCACTCTGGTGTAGCCGCCGTTACGGTCAGCATACTTGGGAGCAATCTCCTTGAACAGCTTGTGAGCCACATCTTCCTTGGTGATGTAGGACAGAGCCTTACGGTAAGCAGCCAGATCGCCCTTCTTACCCAGGGTGATCATCTTCTCAACGACGGGCTGAACTTCCTTAGCACGATAGAAGGTGGTCTCCATCTTGCCGTTCTCCAGCAGATCGGTCACCTGCTGACGCAGCAGGGCCTTTCTCTGAGTGCTGGTCTTACCCAGCTTACGAGTGCCGAACATTGACGTTTCCTCCTTACTTAGCGATTAGTTGTTGCTGCCAGAATCTTCGCTGGCCAGGGACAGACCCATCATCTCCAGCTTCTTCTGAACCTCATCCAGGGACTTCTTGCCCATGTTACGGACCTTCATCATGTCCTCGCCGGTCTTGTTGATCAGATCGGCAACGGTGTTGATGTTGGCACGCTTCAGGCAGTTGAAGCTCCGGACAGACAGATCCAGCTCATCAATGGTCATGGACAGCTTTGCGTCGGGGCGGTTCTCAGCCTTCTCCACCACGGTGGAAGAGGTGCTGACAGAATCAGACAGGTTGGTGAACACAGTCAGATGATCGCTCAGGATCTTAGCGCCCAGGGACACAGCGTCCTTGGCAGTGATGGTGGAATCGGTCCAGACCTCAAGGGTCAGCTTGTCGAAGTCGGTCTTATCGCCGACACGACAGGGCTCCACCGTGTAATTCACCTTAGTAACAGGAGAATAGATGGAGTCAATGGGAATCACACCGATCACGGTCTGTGCGGTCTTGTTCCGGTCAGAGGAAACATAGCCGCGACCCTGAGACAGGGTGATCTCCATATTGAAAGTGGCATCATCACCGAGGGTGCAGATGTGCAGCTCGGGATTCAGAATTTCGACCTCAGCGTCTGCCTTGATATCGCCGGCAGTGACCTCACAGGGGCCAACAGCGTCGATGTGCACAGTCTTGGTGCCGGTGCAGTGCAGCTTCGGGGTGATCCGCTTGACATTCAGAACAATCTCGGTCACATCCTCGGTGACACCGGGGATGGTGGAGAACTCGTGCTGAACGCCCTGGATCTTAACGGAAGTTGCAGCATAGCCGGGCAGGCTGCTCAGCAGGATCCGGCGCAGGGAATTGCCCAGAGTCATGCCATAGCCACGCTCCAGAGGCTCCACGACATACTTGCCGTAGGAAGGATCCTCGGGGGTGTCCAGACAGGTGATGCGAGGCTTTTCAATTTCTACCATGAATCAAAACCCTCCTTAATAGTGTGGGGAGAAGTCTCCCCACCAGACAAATATGCGAACGGACAGGGGGGAGATTATTACTTGGAGTACAACTCGACGATGAGGTGCACAGCGATATCGAAGTCGATATCTGCCTTGGTGGGCAGTGCAATAACCTTACCCTGGAGGGTATTCTTATCACGATCCAGCCACTTGGGAGCAGCAACGAAAGCATCGGCTTCCTTCAGAGCCTTGAAGAAAGCATTGGAGGATGCCTTCTCGGAAACTGCGATGACATCGCCAGCCTTGATCAGGTAGCTGGGGATATTGACGCGGTTGCCGTTAACGGTGAAATGACCGTGGTTGACCAGCTGACGGGCCTGACGGCGGGTGTTAGCGAAGCCCAGACGATAAACAACGTTGTCCAGACGGCGCTCACAGAAGGTCAGCAGCTCATCACCGGTGTTACCGGCCATACGAGAAGCCTTTTCGTAGTAGTTACGGAACTGCTTCTCCTGGATACCATAAACAAACTTGACCTTCTGCTTCTCGGTCAGCTGAGTAGCATACTCAGACTTCTTAGCTCTTCTCTGGCCGCCGGGGTTCTTGTTGGAAGTCTTGTTGTAACCCATTGCGGCAGGAGAAACG
>JAGKTU010000017.1 GCA_021153265.1 Clostridia bacterium | reverse complement strand
TGTCGCACCCACCGAGATCGATGGTGTATACCTGATCAACATCACCCAGATCGCCGTGGCTGACGGCCGTATTCCCGTCACCGTCACCGTTTACAACGCAGACGGCAGTGTTTACGGCTCCGCCACCGACAGCATGGCAAGCTACATCGCCCGTATGAGCAACGCGGATGCGCTGTACGAGTGCATCATGAAGTTCTCCGACTCCGCTTACGCTTACCTGCACGAATAAATGCAAAGCCCTCCCGGCTGTAAGCCGGGAGGGCTTTTCCTAAAATTCGACAGCTAATTTTGATAAAAAACAGGCACTTACCTGAAAAAAACGGTGCATTTTTGGAAGGCAAGTTGTATATCTTCATGCAAAACACCCCCATCCGGACGGATGGGGTGTGAATATGGTGTTATTGCAGGTACTCGTCAAGCATGGAGCGCAGGGTTTTGCAGAATTCTTCGGGCAGGTCATACTGAGGAGCGTGACCGCAGTCCTCCATCAAGTGGAATTGTTTCTGGGGTGCGGTGATCAGTTCGCAGTAATCCTCGGAATACTTAACCGGTGTCGTCCAGTCGCAGGAGCCGGTGATGAAGCCCACAGGCACTTTATAGTCCGTACCATAGTCCCGGACATCTGCCTCCAGAACGTAGTCATAGAGCTGCTTGTTCAGCGCCAGATAATTTTCCATAGGACCCAGCTGCTTAAAGAACCAGCGGATATCATCGATGCCCATGTAAGGGGAGGCCACACCCATCCAGATGGTGTTGGTCTGGATCTCCGGCTTGTGATATTTGCTGACATGCTGCCGCAGAGCAAGCATATTCGTCAGAGAAGGATCGTTTTGGTAGGTTTCGTAGGCGGCAACCATTTGCGTGGTGTCATCGCCCAGAATGTTTGCTTTGAAGAGTGCATCTTCATAGCTGTAAATTTCGCTTTCAAAGCTGACGACCTGTCCGACACCGATATAGGCAGCGACTTTATCCGGGTGGTCAAGGGCATATTTACTGCCCAGCATGGTGCCGTAAGAGTGGCCAACGATGATCACTTTATCGGTTTTAAATCGGTCGCGGATATAGTCCACCAGTTCGTCCAGATCTGCTTGTGCCTGCTCGAAGGTTGCGGATTCGTTGTTGGGGTCACTGTCCTGATTTCGGAAGTATGTACGTCCGCAGCCGCGCTGGTCCCAACTGACCAGTGTATAGGCGTCTGTCAAATGTTCATCGAAGGTATAGTTGACATAGGCGTCGGAACCGGAGGGTCCGCCGTGAAGCCAGATGATCACCGGATTGGAGGTGTCCTTGCCGCGAATCAGAAGATACTGTTCCTGCCCGCCGAGGGTGACGAAAATGCCTTCGTCAATGCCGTTTTCTGTTGTAATATGATGTTTGTGGTAGCTTATCAAGCGAACGACCAGCAGGGCAAGGATCAGCAGGACGATCAGTGACACAAGGACGCGAAGGATCCATGTAAGGATTGTCCAAATGGGGTGCCTGAGAAATTGAAACATAGTGTCTATTCCTTTCGTGAAGGGAAATATAAGGAGATGATAGCACAGTGGAGACATTATTTCAATGTGCTGATCTCCACTTGCAGATTATGCAGGAATTTTCCTGCGTGGGCGCCATCCATCTGGGTGTGGTGGAACTGGAAGGAGATGGGGAGGCTGTAGCGGAAGAACTTGCGACGATATTTGCCCCATATGATAAAGGGATTATTGAAGATGCCGCTGTTCATGCCCACTGCGCCGTCAATTTCGGTATCGATGATGGCGGAAGTGCCGATAACCATGGAGTTTTCAGATAAATCGTAGTCCTGGCAGGTTGCGGCAACCTGGGTGGTATAAGTCAGGTAGTCGCGATTGAAGGAGTCCAGATCGTCGGTATAGAGAATGTCGCAAGAGCTGACTTCACCGGTACGGTTCTTGACGATGGTATTGACTGCAATGGTATCGTATTGCAGGAGCTGTTCGCCCACGGGTAGAATGTAAAACTCCTTGATGGGGGCGGCGGCTTTGCCGATACAATAATCAAGTAACATATTGAATTTGAGATTCCGCTTACGGGACACCTTGACCAGATTGGGTACGTCCAAGGTTTTGAAGAAGGTGACCATGGGGTTGGGGGCTTTCATCCAGAGGTCATAGGCCATGGCTCTGGTTGTGTCTTTGGGGTTGAGTTCGTGGGGCATATTTCCTCCGGGATGATATCTATGATATATTGGGTGATAAGTAAAGGAAAACGGCAAGTTTCTGACGAAACTTGCCGTTAATTCTGGCGGAGCAGGAGGGATTTGAACCCTCGGTACCCTTTTGGGGTACACACGATTTCCAGTCGTGCCCGTTATGACCACTTCGATACTGCTCCATATATGCGGCGTGGTGCCGACTTGCATATATTACATCATCCGCCTCAAAATGTCAAGCACTATTTTTCTCTTTTTCGCAAAAAATCTCACCGCCGGAAGGGAAATGCTTCCGGCGGTGATTAGGATCACTTCAGATTGTTGATGGTGGCGCGGATGCGAGCCACGGTGCGGTCGTAACCCAGGATCTGCATGACGGTGAAGAGGTCGGGGGAGTTGGTCTTTCCGGTGACAGCCTGGCGGATGAAGGTGGAGACGTCTGCCACGGTGCCGGGGAAAGCGGTGGGATCGGCCTTGTAAGCCTTCATGTCGGTGGTGAAACCAATCTCGTTGGTCAGAGCCTTGACTTTGTCAAACCAGACAGCGGAATCGTCAGAAATGTCGAACTTGGCAAGGAAGCGCTCCAGAACGTCGATGATGGTGGCTTTGTCAAACTTCTCATCGAAGGTGGGGGCGGTGAGGTACTCGTCGTAGAAGAAGCCCATGTAGTCCTTGGCATCCTTCCAGACGGCAAGATCCTTACGGGGCTTCTTGCCGCCGCGGCCGATGGAGAGGACGGAAACAGCCAGCGCCTTGTCGGAGGCCAGCTTCTCAGCGAAGTCGGGGTCGAATTCCTGCGCCCACTCCAGCAGCAGGGAATAGACGGTCTCGGCGTCCATACGGGAGATGACGTTCTTACTGACGTCGGTGAGCTTGGCATAGTCGAACAGAGAACCGGCGGGATTCAGTTTCTTAGGGCTGAACTTGAAATCCTCAGCGGGGGCATCGGGGTTGGCACGGCGCCAGTCCTCGAAATTGGAGTTCAGGATGGTCATGATGTACTCATAAACCGCCTTCACAGGGAAACCCTCGGCCTTGTAGAAGGTCAGCGCCAGTTCGGGGTCCTTACGCTTGGAGAGCTTACGCTTGGACGTGCCGTCCATCTTCATCAGAGGTCCGATGTGGACATACTTGGGCAGCTTGAAGCCCAGAGCCTTGAACAGCTGGATGTGGAAGGGCAGGGTGGGCAGCCACTCGTCACCACGAACAACATGGGTTGTGCGCATCAGATGATCGTCCACAGCGTGGGCGAAGTGATAGGTGGGGATGCCGTCGGATTTCAGCAGGACGTGATCCACATCGTTTTCTGTGATGGTCAGCTTGCCTTTGACCAGATCGTCGAACTTGAACTGGTTGGCGATGGAGCCGGTACTGCGGAAACGCAGGACCCAGGGGTGGGCGGCATCCAGCTCGGCACGGATCTCGTCCAGCTCACGGTCGCGCCACATGGCGTACTTACCGTAGTAGCCGGTGTTTTCCTTGTTGGCTTCTTGGGTCTCGCGCATGGCGGCCAGCTGCTCCTCGGTGCAGAAGCAGGGGTAAGCCTGACCCTCGGAGACCAGCTTTTTGGCGTAGACGTGGTAAATATCCGCTCTCTGGCGCTGGCGGTAAGGGCCGTAATTGCCTGCGTCGCCATCGTGGGTGGCGCCTTCGTCAAACTGGATGCCGTAGTGCTTCAGCGTGTCAATGAGAACCTCCACGGCGCCGGGAACTTCACGCTTGGCATCGGTGTCTTCTACGCGCAGGAACAGAACACCGCCGCTCTGGTGAGCCATACGCTCGGAGGTCAGACCCTGAACCAGATTGCCCAGATGGACGAAACCGGTGGGGGAGGGAGCCATACGGGTGATGACAGCACCCTCGGGCGTGTTGCGGGGAGGAAATTTCTCTTCCAGCTCATCGGGAGTCATGGTGACATTGGGGAACAGAAGCTCAGCAAGTGCTTGATAATCCATAATTTGAAACCTCGTTTTCGTCATAAATTTCTAGCATACACTATAGCACAGAATATATAGAAAATCAATGAAATTCCTTGACAAAGCTACCCTTTGGTGTTACGATTGGGAAAATTCTAACGGAGGTGCATGACGATGGATTGCGGCATGATGCGCTATAATCCTGCGGCTTGGTTCGTTCCTGCCTGGTGGCACGGGGACGGGCTTACATTGTCATGCTCTTTTGACCGTTTGGTGAAAATAGGGGAATTGTACGGTGTAAGCAGGTATGCTTACACCGTTTTTGCATTTCAAGGTGGAAAAATTATGGAAACGAAACAGATTTTGACTGACTTTTACAGTAATTATGATGAAGATGGACGGCTGAGAAGCCGCTATGGCATGGTGGAATTTTTGACCACCATGCGCTATATCGAAAAGTATTTGAAACCGGGAATGCGGATCCTGGAGATCGGCGCCGGCACCGGCAGATACTCCCATGCGCTGGCCCAGAAGGGGTATCAGGTAGATGCCGTGGAGCTGGTGGAGCACAATATTGAGATTTTTAAGCAGAAAACCATGCCGGGAGAGAACGTGACTGTCCGGCAGGGAAATGCCATGGACTTAAGTGTGCTTGCGTCGGATACCTATGATATCACGCTGCTGCTGGGGCCGATGTATCATCTGTTCACAAAAGCGGATCAGCTTCGGGCGTTGGCGGAGGCGGTTCGGGTGACGAAAAAGGGCGGTGTGATCTTCGCGGCTTATTGCGGAAATGAGGCAACCATGATCCAGTATTGCTTCGGACGGGGAATGCTGCGGGAGGAGCGGTATCGGAATCTCGTTGATCCGGTGACGTTTAAGGCTTCTTCCGATCCGGCGGAACTGTTCCAGCTCTACCGCAAGGAGGAAATCGATGAATTGATGGAAAATTTCCGTGTGGAGCGGCTGCATTTCGTGGGCAGCGATCTGGCGACGAACTATATGCGTGAGCAGATCGAGAATATGGAAGAAGAGGTGTACGAGCTGTACTTAAAATACCATTTTTCCATTTGCGAGCGGCAGGATCTGGTAGGCGCATCCCATCATTTCCTGGATATATCCCGCAAATTGTAAAAAGGCTTGCTAAGTTTACACATTTGTGCTAAGATAACTTGAGTATTTCATAAAAAGGAATGTGAATGAAATGAGCGAAATCATCACCGAAACTGCTGCACCTAAGAAAAGAATGCTCTCCGGTATCAAGCCCTCCGGCGATCTGACTCTGGGTTCCTATCTGGGCGCTGTGAAGAACTGGGCTGAGCGGGCTGACCAGTTTGACTGCTTCTACTTCATGGCTGACCTGCATGCCATTACCGTGCGCCAGAACCCGGCCGACCTGCGCCGCCGGACTCTGGAGCAGCTGGCACAGTACATCGCCTGCGGTCTGGATCCGGAGAAGAATACTCTGTTTATCCAGAGTCATGTGCATCAGCATGCAGAGCTGGGATGGATTCTGGACTGCTACAGCCAGTTCGGCGAACTGAGCCGCATGACCCAGTTCAAGGACAAGTCCGCCAAGAATGCGGACAATATCAATGCTGGTCTGTTTACTTACCCCAGCCTGATGGCTGCGGATATCCTGCTGTATCAACCGGATCTGGTGCCGGTCGGCGAGGATCAGAAGCAGCATGTGGAGCTGACTCACACCATTGCCCGCCGTTTCAACGGTATTTACGGTGATGTGTTCAAGATTCCCGAGCCCTTTATCCCCAAGGTGGGCGCCCGTGTCATGAGCCTGACCAATCCTCTGGCCAAGATGTCCAAGTCTGAGAACGAGGATACCGGCCGTGTGCTGCTGATGGATGACCCCAATGTGATCATGAAGCAGTTTAAGCGGGCCATTACCGACTCCGACACCGAAAACTGCGTCCGCTACGACAAGGAGAACAAGCCCGGTGTGGCAAACCTGATGACCATTTACGCTGCCGTCACCGGAAAGACCTTCGAGCAGATCGAAGCTGAGTTCGCAGGCTGCGGCTACGGCAAGTTCAAGCCTGTTGTAGGCGAGGCGGTGGTGGAGCATCTGCGTCCCATCCGGGAGGAGAGCCTGCGGCTGATGAAGGATAAGGCATATCTGGAAGCTGTCTATCGGGACGGCGCGCAGAAGGCGAGCTACGTGGCAGAGAAGACCCTGCGGAAGGTCTACAAGAAAGTCGGCTTTGTGGCAAAATAATTTTTTGCAACTTTTTTCGCAAGAAACACAGGCGGTATCCGGGAAAATGCCCGGGTACCGCCTGTTGTTTACCGCCTTTTGAAAAATCTTAATATTCGGTAACAGATATTGTTGTTGACAAACGCGGTCAGTTGTGGCAATATGTTGTGGAAAGAAAGAAATACAGACACAAGATATGGTGTTTATGTAAACAAGTTATCCCAAGGAAGAGGTAATTACTTATGATTCAGAGCATTACAAAGCGCGATGGTCGCGTGGTTTTGTATGACCAGAATAAGATCGCGGCTGCGATCCTGCGTTCTCTGGAGGTCTCCGGCGATGGCGATGCTGCGGATGCGGCACGGGTTGCCAATGATGTTCAGCGGGAGCTGGAGAGCCGTTTTACCGGCGATGCACCGAATATCGAGACCATTCAGGATACCGTTGAGCGGCAGCTCATGAACCACGGCTTCAACGCCGCGGCTAAGGCTTACATCCTGTACCGCGCCAACCGCACCCGGGCCCGTGAGGCCAACACGGTGCTGATGAAGACCATCGATGAGATCACCAACATCGATGCCCGAATCAGCGACATGAAGCGCGACAATGCCAATATTGACGGCAACACCGCCATGGGCTCCATGCTGCAGATCGGCGCAGCCGGTGCAAAGGCATACAATGAGATGTATCTGCTCCGTCCCGAACACGCAAAGGCCTACCGGGAGGGTGATATCCACATCCATGACTTCGACTTCTACAGCCTGACCACCACCTGCTGCCAGATCGATATTCTGAAGCTGTTCCACGGTGGTTTCTCCACCGGTCACGGCTACCTCAGAGAGCCTCAGAGCATTCAGAGTTACGCGGCACTGGCTGCCATCGCCATCCAGTCCAACCAGAATGACCAGCACGGCGGTCAGTCCATCCCCAACTTCGACTACGGCATGGCCGAGGGCGTTGCCAAGACCTACCGGAAGGCATTCTTCCGCCGGTTGAAGGATGCCGTGGAGGACTATCTGGATATCGAAAATGCCGATGAGGCCATTTCTGATGTGATCGCCAAGGCTGAAAAGGCCACCGGTGTCACCGCAAAGCTGGAAAACAGCGAATCTTTTGTGGCTGCTGTCGCCAAGGGTCTGTGCGAGTCCTTTGCACTGGATTCTGATAAGGCCAACAAGCTGATCCGCCGGGCTGCGGAGCGGGCTTACAAGAAGACCGACCGGGATACCAAGCAGGCTATGGAGGGCTTTGTCCACAACCTGAATACCATGCACTCCCGTGCCGGCGCTCAGACGCCTTTCTCCTCCATCAACTACGGAACCGACGTAAGCTCCGAGGGCCGCATGGTCATCCGCAACGTCCTGCTGGCACTGGATGCCGGTCTGGGTCACGGTGAGACCTGCATTTTCCCCATCCATATCTTCAAGGTCAAGGAAGGCGTCAACTACAACGAAACCGATCCCAACTACGATCTGTTCCGCTTGAGTATGCGTGTCAGCGCCAAGCGCCTGTTCCCCAACTATACTTTCCTGGATTCCCCTTATAATCTGCAGTACTATGTTCCCGGCCGTCCCGAGACGGAAGTTGCTACCATGGGCTGCCGTACCCGTGTTATGGGTAACGTCTATGATCCCAGCCGTCAGATCGCCTATTCCAGAGGCAATCTGTCCTTCACCTCCATCAATCTGCCGAGACTCGCTATCGACTCCAACGGTGATGAGAAGCTGTTCTACGAAAAGCTGGAGGCTATGCTGGAACTGGTTGCCCAGCAGCTGCTGGACCGCTTTGAGATCCAGGCCAACAAGCACATCTACAACTACCCCTTCCTGATGGGTCAGGGCGTGTGGCTGGATTCCGACCATCTGACGCTGAAGGATGATCTGAGAGAGGTTCTGAAGCACGGCACGCTGTCCATCGGCTTTATTGGTCTTGCTGAGACGCTGACTGCCCTGTACGGTCAGCATCATGGCACCAGTGAGGAATTGCAGGAAAAGGGTCTGGAGATTATCGGCTTCATGCGCAACTACTGCGACAATAAGTCCAAGGAAATGCAGATGAACATCACCCTGCTGGGTACACCTGCAGAGGGTCTGTCCGGCCGCTTCATCCGCATGGACCAGAAGCGCTACGGCAAGATCCCCGGTGTTACCGATCGGGAATACTACACCAACTCTTTCCACATCCCCGTGTGGTACAATATTTCCGCATATGACAAGATCCGTCTGGAAGCACCTTACCATGCTCTGTGCAACGCAGGCCATATCAGCTATGTGGAGCTGGACGGCGATACTGCCAGAAATGTGGAGGCCTTTGAGGCCATCGTCCGCTGCATGCATGACCATGGGATCGGCTACGGCTCTATCAACCATCCCGTTGACCGTGACCCGGTTTGCGGTTATGTGGGTATCATCGGTGACGTATGTCCACGGTGCGGCCGTCGTGAGGGCGAGCAGATCGCACCTGAGCGGATCGAGGAACTGAGAAGAATGTACCCCCAGATGCCGGCTTTCCAGGGCATTGAGTGACATTGTCACAGAAGGGGATAGGATTATCTGCTATCATTTAGACAGGTAACATACCCAAACTGTTTATTTCCCATCCTAAGGAGGAATTACTATGACTGCAAAGAGTAAGAACGAAAAGCTGGGTCAGGGCGTGGGCTTCGAACGCATCCGCCGGATCACCGGCTACTTGGTTGGCACCATGGACAAGTGGAACGATGCCAAGCGGGCCGAAGAGCGTGACCGTGTGAAGCACGGCATGAGCAAGAATGGTTAATTTAGCCGGTATCGTCACGGATTCCATCGTGGATGGGCCGGGACTGCGGACAACTCTGTTCGCACAGGGATGTCCCCATCATTGTGAGGGATGCCACAATCCGGAGACATGGGATTTTTCCGGCGGTACGGAAGTGTCCATGGAGGCGTCTGTGGAGATCGTGAAGAGCAGTCCTCTGTGTAGGGGCGTGACATTCTCCGGCGGCGAGCCTTTCGCGCAGGCGGAAGGGTTTGCGGAGATTGCCAAGGCTTTAAAAGAAATTGGCTATGAGGTTGCGTCCTATTCCGGCTATACCTTTGAGGAACTGCTGGATGGAACGGATGGGCAGAAAGAACTTCTGCACTGTTTGGATGTGCTGATCGACGGGCCGTTTCTTATGCGTGAAAAGAGTCTGGAGATCGCCTTCCGGGGAAGCCGCAATCAGCGTATCATCAACGTGCCGGAAAGTCTGAAAGCAGGCAAAGTCGTGACCATCGACAGAGGCCGCTGGCAGGGAGAATACTGAATATGTAGCAAAAAAGACCCGATGCTGTACGCATCGGGTCTTTTTTGGAGACTAACTCTAATGTTGATACAAAAGCCCCGGCTTGCAGATTGGGTGCTTATTTAGAGAAGCGTTTGCTTCATATCAAATGAGATTTGATAATGGGAATTCTTGTATTGATCAAAAATGCTGACATTTGCATGATGTGCCTGTAACAGCGGAGAACGGTAGCGAAGCTCTTTCAAAACATAGGCGGTATCTGCGACCAGATAATAGTCTTTTCCATTTGTTTGCAGGAGTGGGAAGAGCCAGAAGTGATCGACTAACTCTTTCAGCGAATGGCGCACCTTATCCGAAGCATGGTCATCGTATTCCAGAACGGCAAGGGAAACACCGTACTTTTTACAGTCTTTTCGGAAGGTTTCGGAATTCTGATCCATAAGCAATTCGGTCAAAATGTTTTCTGTACAGATATAATCTGCCGCCAGACGAATATGGTAAGTGCCAGCTGATATCTTCTCTATGTACTGGGATATCGCCTTTGCCAAAATAGGCGCGAGAAGCTCGTTTTGCTTGCAGTGCAAAGTCAATACTTTGTGACCATCAATTTCTTCCAACAAAGCATTGGCGTAGCGAACATAAAACCACTGCTTGATATTATTGGACATTTCCTGTGCGTTTATTGAAGCGTAGTCAAAACGCACAAAGAAACCGCCAAAGGAGAATAAATGGTTGTGGAAGGAACGCGGCGCGGGCTTGGACTCCTGGCGGAATACACAGACACCGTCAAGGGTCATTTCCTCGAAATGACCGTTCAGACTTTGCACCCGATTGGAAAGAGGCTTAAATCGCAGACAACCTGGGCATACCCGATTGATTACTTCCCGCAATTGTGCATTGTATTCCACCTGATCCATTACTTCCACATGAACCGGGTACACATTCTCACAATTTTCAATTGTAACCACAACGGGGTTATCATGGTAGCCGGAAAGAAAATACGGAGCCATACTGCGCCCTTTTATCACGGAAAAATTGCGTGCCTTGTGATCTTCTCGAAGCTCGATCATGCAGTATTGCGCAGGCAAGGCTTTATCTTGCAGATTCTGAATAAACATTTCGTAATTGTCGAATTCTTTGGGTAAGAGGTAATATGTCCCTTCATAGTAGATGGCGTTATGCATAACGAACCTCCATTGCGCTAGTTGCCTGATTAGCAAAACAGTCCCGTGAATGATCTCAATTCACGGGACTATTGTGGCGGAGAGTGTGAGATTCGAACTCACGGTGGGTTTCCCCATCACCAGTTTTCAAGACTGGCTCCTTAAACCGCTCGGACAACTCTCCATATGCACTAGATGATACCACTTTGGGGGACAGTTGTCAACGGTATTTCGCTGCGCGCAGCGGCATAGGATGGCAGGGGGTGGTATGCGTGGGGTATCAGATTCGATATGATGCAGGAAAAGCAGTGAAAACGGGGCTGAAAGAGCGGAAACGATCCGCTGTCGGTATGGTGGCGGCTGCATTGGTGGCGGTGTGTCTGTTTGTAAGGCTGTTTTGGCCTGCCGGGATGGACAAGTTGAGGCGTATGGTGTTTCCCGGCGATCTGGAGGTCACAGGTCGGGCGGCGGAGCAGATGGTATCGCAGATTCATGAGGGTGTGCCGGTAGGGGATGCGGTGCAGGCGTTCTGTAGGGAGATTCTGAATGAAGCCGGATATCCGGATTGAGGCCAGTGCCTGCATTTGGGGGGCGGTTGCCATCCTCATCGTGCCGCTGCGGTGGTTGATGGGGGCGGTGGTGGCGGCTGCGGTGCATGAGATGGGGCATCTGCTGGCGCTGAAGTGGATGGAAGTTCCTGTTCGGGGGATACAGATTGGATTTGGGGGCGCAAAGATTGAGACAGGGGTAATGACGCGATGGGAGGAGCTGGTGGCGGCTGCTGCCGGTCCAACATCTGGGTTGATACTGGTGCTGTTTGCCCGGTGGATACCCTGCTGTGCGGTGTGTGCGGCGGTGCAGACGGTGTTTAATCTGCTTCCGGTTGGGGAACAGGATGGAAAGCGGATCTTGAGATGTTTGGCAGGTGAGCGGGTCAGCGGGATTTGCGAAAAAGTGGTGGCTGCGGGACTCACAATCGTGGGCGTAAAGATGCTGGCGGCATGGAAAATGGGGATATGGCTGTTGGGCTTCGTGACAGTGGCGGCTGTACATAGAAAATTTTCTTGCAAAAAGACCCGGCAGGCGGTACAATAGTGCTGATTATGGATAAAGAGGTAGCGTTATGACCAATTTGCTGCAGAGAATCCTGCCCACGGTGCAAAAACCGGCCCGGTATACCGGTGGCGAGTGGGGAGAGATCAAAAAGAATTTGGAGGATGTGCGTGTTCGGGTGGCTTTCTGTTTCCCGGACACTTATGAGATCGGTATGTCCAATTTGGGTATGCGGATCCTTTACGGCGTGATGAATGAGATGGATGGCGTGTGGTGCGAGCGTGTGTTTGCCCCTTGGGGCGACATGGAGGACGCCATGCGCGAACATAATCTGCCCCTGTGGGCGCTGGAAAGCCAGAATGCGGTGAAGGATTTTGATATGATCGCCTTTACCATCGGTTACGAGATGGCATACTCCAACATTCTCAACATGCTGAATCTGGCTGGTGTTCCGCTGCATGCCAAAGATCGGCAGGGACTGAAGAATATGGTGTTTGCCGGCGGTGTGTGTGCCTTTAACCCGGAGCCTCTGGCGGAGTTTATCGACTTCTTCTCCCTCGGTGAGGGCGAGGAGATCACCGTGGAGATCGTTGCGCTGTACGACAAGGCAAAGGCTGAGGAGTGGAGCAAGGAACGGTTCCTCCGGGAGGTTGCCAAGATCCCCGGTGTGTATGTGCCGTCGCTGTACCGGCATGAGTATAACGCCGACGGTACACTGAGCGCTATTGTCCCGCTGGAAGGCGCGCCGGAAACGGTGACTAAGCGGATCGTGGAGGATCTGGATAACGCCTATTGGCCCACCAAGATGATCGTTCCCTCCACCGAGATCGTCCATGACCGGGCGAATCTGGAGGTATTCCGGGGCTGTATCCGTGGTTGCCGGTTCTGTCAGGCGGGTTTTTCCTGCCGTCCCGTGCGGAAGAAGAGTCCTGAGGTGCTCTACAAGCAGGCTATGGAGACGATGGAATATTCCGGCCACAATGAGATTACCCTGTCCAGCCTTTCTACCTCCGATTATCGGGGGCTGAAGGAACTGACGGATGAACTGATTCCCTACTGTGCGGAAAACCGGATCAATCTCTCCGTGCCGTCTCTCCGGGCGGATAATTTCTCCCGGGAGCTGATGGAGAAACTGCAGACTGTGCGTAAAAGCGGTCTGACCTTTGCGCCGGAGGCCGGTACGCAGCGCTTGCGTGATGTAATCAACAAGAATCTGACGGAAGACGAGATTCTGAACACCTGTGCCAATGCCTTCTCCGGCGGCTGGAACAATGTCAAGCTGTATTTCATGCTGGGTCTGCCTACAGAGACCGATGAAGATGTGCTGGGTATTGCGGAATTGGTTTACAAGGTCATCAAGACCTGGCAGGCCAACGCCGTGAATAAGAAGCGGGGACTGCGTGTTCATGTGGCCACGGCCTATTTTGTTCCCAAGCCCCACACGCCCTTCCAATGGGAAAAGCAGATCACTCCGGAAGAGTATCTGCGGCGGTGCCGGCTGCTGAAGAGCCATTTCTATTCCAAGTCCATTACCTATGACTACCATGGCCCAGATCTGAGCCGGCTGGAGGCTGTGTTTGCCCGCGGCGACCGGCGGCTTGGCCCGGTCATTGAAGAAGCTGTGAAAAATGGTGCAAAGTTGGATGGCTGGGACGAGTATTTCAATTATTCCAAGTGGTTCGATGCGCTGAATGAATGCGGTATCGATGCGGATTTCTATACTACCCGGGGATATGGGGAAGACGAGGTCCTGCCTTGGGATACCATTGATGTGGGTGTAAAGAAGAAATTCCTGCTGAAGGAACGGCATCGGGCCTACGAGGCCACGGTGACTCCGGATTGCCGTCATGGCTGCGCCGGATGCGGCGCCAATTGCCTGCTGAAGGAGGTGGAGTGCGATGCCTAGACTGTTGTTTGAGAAAAAGGGAAATGCGGTCTGGATCTCTCATCTGGATCTGATGCGGTTGTTTCAGAGAGCGTTTAAGCGTGCCGGACTGCCTCTGACCCATACACAGGGCTTTAATCCCAGACCTTCCGTATCCATCGCGCTGCCGCTGAGCGTGGGCGTGGAAAGCGGCTGCGAGCTGTTGGATTTTGATCTGGACGGCGTGATCATTCCTTGCAAGGATATCATGGAGCGGCTCAACTGCGCGCTGACTGATGGTGTCCGGGTTCTGGACGTGTATGAAAACGGCGCGAAGATTAAGCACCTTTCCTACCTGGACTGCTGTCTGACTCTGGAATATGACCGGGGTGTAGCGGCTGGCACGGTGGAAAATATGAAGGCGCTGTTCTGCCGGGATGAAGTGATCGTGGAAAAGAAGGGTAAAAACGGCATCGTGGAGCAAAATATTATCCCCATGATCCGCAATCTGACAGTTGAACAGGCAGGGGAGAAGGAAGTAAAGATCCATGCCCGTGTTTGCTGCCAGAATCCCAGCTTGAATCCTATGCAGCTGAGCGCTGCCATAGACAAGTATCTGCCGGAAGTGAAGCCGGACTTTGTTCGGTGCTGCCGTGTGGAAGTTTACGACGAACAGGAAAATGTATTCAGATAAGGAGATATAGATATGGATGAATTGATTCTGCTGGAGGAATGCCCTATCTGCCGGGGTGCCGGACTGATCCTCCATGAGGGTGGCTGGTGTGTTCAGGTGGAGTGCGCCGACTGCAGCGCCCACACGGTGTACGTTGAGTACAACAACGAGGATGAGAAGCAGGCTGCCGAGCGCACCGTGGCACAGCTTTGGAATATCGGAAAGGTCGTGCATGGTGAGCGTGGAGAATAAGAACATGGAGCAGCTGATCTTGGACCGGATTCGAAAGGTTCAGGAGCGGGTTCCTGGAAGTATCGGCGATATCCTGCAGTACAAGCTGGTGCGCTGCGATGACGAGAACAAGACCTATTATCTGCAGTGCAGTACACAGGATTGGATGCGCAATCCCTTTGGTATCCTCCATGGCGGCCTGTGCGCCACGATTCTGGATCATGCCATGGGAATCATCGCCTATTGCGTAAGACCGGGAAAGGGCCAGGTGCCCACCATCAATCTGCAGGTGAGCTATCACCGGCCGCTGATTCCCGGCGAGGATGCGCTGGTGGCGGTGAAGGTGATCTCCGTGACCAGAAGTCTGATCACACTGAGTGCGGTGGCTTCGCTTCCCAGTGCTCCGGAGAAGGCCTGCATGACCGCAACGGCTACGTTTTTTTACAAGCCCGAAGTGGGCTGAAAAAATTTTTTGATAAAATGAAAAATAATGCTTGCATTTTTCGGCAAGGTATGCTATTATATCGAAGTCGTCGGGAGACGCAAGCAAAATCCGGGTGTGGCGAAGTTTGGTATCGCGCTTGAATGGGGTTCAAGAGGCCTCGAGTTCGAATCTCGACACTCGGACCAAAACGGCTGATTTCTTAGGAAATCAGCCGTTTTTCTTATGCAAAAAGTTGTGGGGTTTTGTGGGATTTTTTTGACCGTTGATACGGGGTTGATACCGGGTTGATACTTAAACTACGCCATCTGGATGATGGCGTCACGCAGGGCAGATTCGTCCTAATTGACTGCGGAGATGCTGTGGGCTTCTGCATCCCGGACAATGGCGGCGTTCTTGCTCATAGGTTTACGTATATACTGCGCGTAGGCAGTGATGGTTTCTGCTGCGCTAAAATATTTGGTTGTGGTTTTTAAAATGTTTTCCTTCAATTAATTTTATGTGATTGATGCATCGAACTGTGACAGAATAGATTTATCCAGAGGGAAACCTCTGGTGGTGAACAGCCGTAATCTCTGTGGTGGGGAGGACGGCTGTTCTTTTACTTTTCTGCGACCTTTTTGTAGACCTCACGAATTCCTTGACGGATGATTTCGGCCTTTGTCTGACCAGTGGCCTTACAACAAGTATCTAAGAGCTTAACATCTTCATCTGACATTCGAATGCGTGTTTCGCGATTTTTGGGGTCTGTGGTAGGCCTGCCTGTTTGCGGGGATATTTATTCACCTCACCTTGTGTCACTGTAATTGCTACGATACATATGGTGACACAGAAGTCGAGAGGATTTTTAGATAGTGGTTGAAATATATTTCGATGCATGGTATGATTTTTCAAAGGGGGCGGTTTTGTGGGAATTATCGCTGATATGAAGGCATTTGGCGCAATTCAGAAAATTAAGAGGGGCGGAACTGCGAAGCTGTCTGTTTCTCAGGTTGTGAATGTGTTGATCAATCTGTCAGATGCTGCAAACAAGCTGTCAAATGCGGAGTATATCAAAGTCTATGCATTATACAAAGAAATGCGGAAGAGTACCATACAAATACCCTTGAACATGAATATGTATCTGGATACGGCGGTAAGAATCATTCTGGAATTTGACAAAATTGCACCTTATGAGAAATACAGCGGTGGCGGCGAGACGGAATATTCCTTTATGATGGCGGATATCTATGGGCACAAATGGGATAAGATTAGGGCACTTCGGGAGGATATTGCTGGCCTTGAACAGCAGATAGCGGAAAATGATAAATCCTATGCTGAAAATTCAAAGTTACTCAAGGAAGCTTTCTCGGACGATGACCTAAAACGCATGGTTGCTAGGGGAGAATTTCCGGCTGATCGAGTGGACGAATACATCGAACAGCGGGAGAATCTTGCTAAAATCATTCGTACAATGCCTGCCGCAAGAAAGAAAACTGTGGATCTAGTCAATGAAATGAGAAAACAACTCGCAGAGATACAAAGTACAAAGCAAATACAATTAGAACCGGTTCAGATTGAGAATAAGGTGGATGGCATGAAAAAAGGAAAAACTCGGATTATAACAGGCTGTGTTTTGTTGATACTCCAGCTGATGGCCATGAGTTCTGGAAATGCTCCCGGTATTTATGCGACAGGATCGCTGAGACAGCTTGGTGCCGATATTGTTACTTGTCTGGGTTATTATGGTCCTGGCATTTGCGGTTTGGTGTTACTTTGCCTTGGATTAAAGGCATATTGTTCCGATGACAAGACAGTTGTGGAAGAATCGGTCAATGTGATTCCTGCTCCAGAACTCCAAACGGTTCCCGTGAGCATTGTGCCTGAAGAAAGAGTTCCCGCATTCGTTGCCCCTCCGAGACCGGAAACACCGTATACTTATGGCGGCGGTGTCGTGAAACACGATACCCATTCAATAGCGGGTGAGTACATCGCTGATGCTCCTATAGCCGAACGGGAAAAATCAAAACAGCGATTCTGCAAATACTGTGGCGGCGCAATCGATCCAACAACCAAAGAATGCTCAAAGTGCGGCAAGCCTACCTATTTGTTCAAAATTAAGAAGTCAACTGTGTGGGCGATCCTTGCGGTGCTGCTGATTGGCTATCTGGTCGCGCTGAATGTTTTCCAGTATTTGAAATACCAGGATTTGAAAGAACTATCCTATGATTTAGAGGAGCAATGCCAGAGCTTGAATGAACTAGCTGGGTATTACGATGATATCATTGATGCATTAGATTCCAATGAGCTGGGCGAAGCATCAAGCACCTTTAAGTCGAGCAGACACTATATGGTCGTGGGTGCAGATGAAGAGGATCGGAGGTTCACACTTACGGCGCATGATCTGGATGAGGATTCCATCACGGTCAGCTATTCTTCTGATGCTGCGAAGGTTTCTTTTGACGAGGATGAATGGAAGAAGAAGGTCAACGTGGAGGTTATTCCACGCCATCCCGGTGTTACGGTTGTGACGTTTGAGGACGATAAGAGCGGAGACTCTTTTGCGGTTCTGATCATTGTTACAGAATGAATTGCCCCAACGGACGCGGTTTTACCCTGCGTCCGTTGGGGTATTTTCATGCCATTTATTCCCAATTTTCTATGGCAATCATCTGCGGATTGCACGCGCGTCCTTTGCTGATGCTGTTCAGAAAGGTAAGGTTTTTCCATAGGGTATAAATTTCAGAGGGAAGAGGCGGTATTTTATTGACGGATTTGGGAAATCTTTGTATAATCAAAGTAGCCTATTTTGAATACGGAGGGAAACCCTATGTCTAAGAGCGTACAGGATATCATGAACCTCATTCGCGAGCAGGGACTCGAGATGGTGGACTTTAAGATGGTGGACATCCACGGTCAGTACCGCCATGTGACCATTCCTGCAAGGGATTTTAACGAAGAGCTGATGCGTGACGGCGTTGGCTTCGATGCTTCCAACTATGGCTACGCCGTGGTGGAGAAGAGCGACATGGTCTTTATCCCCGATCCCGATACCGCGGTGACCGATCCCTTCTGCCAGATTCCCACCCTGTCCATGACCGGCAACGCTATGATCATCGATCATCCCGAAAACCGTCCTCTGGCGCAGTATCCGAGAAACATCGTGCTGGCGGCGGAAAAATATATGCAGGACAGCGGCATTGCCGACACCATGCTGATCCTGCCAGAGTTTGAGTTCTATCTGTTCGACCAGGTGGGCTGGGAAGTGCAGCCCAATGCCATCGGCATGCATCTGGACTACAACCAGGCCCACTGGAACAGCTACACCGAGGGCAACGGCATCGTAGTGCCCAAGCAGAAGAATTACCACATCGCCAAGCCCTTTGATCCTACCTATGAGTGCCGCAGTGAGATGGTGATGCTCATGGAGGAGGCAGGTATTCCCATCAAGTACCACCATCCCGAAGTGGGCGCATCCGGCCAGTTCGAGATCGAGCCGAAGCTGGGCAAGATGTCCACCATGGCGGATGCTTCCATGATGATCAAGTATATCATCCGCAACACCGCGCTGAAGTATGGCAAGACTGCCACTCTGATGCCCAAGCCTGTGTACGGCGAGGCAGGCAGCGGTATGCACGTGCATATGCTGCTGCTGAAGGACGGTCAGCCTGTGTTCTCTGACGACAATGGCTACTCCCACCTGAGTAAGGAAGCTCATTGGTTCATGGGTGGTCTCTTAAAGCACATCGCTTCTCTTTGCGCACTGACCAATCCCAGCACCAACTCCTTCAAGCGGCTGGTGCCGGGCTTTGAGGCCCCTGTCACCGTGGGCTACGCCACTTCCAACCGCTCTGCGGTTATCCGCATCCCGGCCTACGCCAAGACACCCGAGCTGCGCCGCTTTGAGCTGCGGAACCCCGATGCCACCTGCAATCCCTATTTCTGCTACGCTGCCATCCTGATGGCAGGTCTGGACGGTATCAAAAATCAGATCGATCCTCACGAGAACGGCTGGGGTCCCTATGACATGAACCTCTATAACCTTCCAGAAGAGGAGAAGAAGAAGCTGAAGGGTCTGCCCACCTCTCTGGAGGAAGCGCTGGATGCACTGGAGGCCGATCACGAGTATCTGACCGCCGGTGGCGTGTTCCCGGAGATCCTGCTGAAGAACTTCATCAAGGCAAAGCGCGACGAGTGCCGTCAGCTGGCGGCTATCCCGCATCCTGCGGAATTTGACCGGTATTACAACCTGTAAAAGACCAGAAAAAAGTTGGATTTTTCTGAAAAAACTACTTGATTTTTCGGCGAGCCTATGCTAGAATAAATCGGTCTGAAATCAAGGTGAGTCCTCTGCCAGCTGAACGTTGCGCACGAACGCCTAATATTTAAGGAGGACAAAGATATGGATTTAGTTAAGGCTCTGAACAGCCAGTACATGAAGGAAGAGCTGCCCGAAGCTAACGTCGGCGACACTGTTCGTGTTCATGTGCGTATCAAGGAAGGCTCTCGCGAGCGTATCCAGGTGTTCGAAGGCACCGTCATCGCCCGTAAGCACGGCGGCATCGGTGAGACCATCACCGTTCGTCGTATCTCCTACGGCGTTGGCTGCGAGAAGGTTTTCCCCATGCATTCTCCCAACGTTGCTATGATCGAGACCGTCCGTAAGGGTAAGGTCCGTCGTGCAAAGCTGTACTACCTGCGTGACCGCATGGGCAAGGCAGCTAAGGTCAAGGAGAAGGTCTAATCTGCAAAACCGTAAAAAAGAGGGCTTCGGCCCTCTTTTTTATTTTTTCTGAAAGATATGGAAATCAACACGAAAATGTGTTATGATATAAAATAACGTAAGTATGCGTATGGCTAATTTGCATTGACAGGAGGTTGCTCCATGGAGGAAGAAAAGAAACAGCCTGAAGAAAAGCTGGGCTGGAAAAAAACTGTTGTACTGTATTTGCATGATATCGCATGGTATCTTGCTGTGATCTGCGTGCTGTTTTTGCTGGTGTTCCGGGTGGTTATCGTCACGGGAACGTCTATGAACCACACGCTGCTGGATGGCGATTACCTGCTGCTGCTGAGCAATGTGTTATACACAGATCCTGAACAGGGGGACGTGGTGGTGATCAGCAAGGAGTCCTTCCAAAACGGTACTCCTATTGTCAAACGGGTCATCGCAACAGAGGGACAGACTGTAGATATTATCAATGGCTGTGTGTATGTGGATGGAACGGTGATCGAAGAGGAATATCTTCCGGAAGGACTGCCGACCTACAGCAGCGGCAGTACGGAATTTCCGCTCGTGGTTGAAAAGGATTGTGTTTTCGTTCTTGGTGACAATCGGGGAAATTCCAGAGACAGCCGGTATTCCGATATCGGACAAGTGGATAAACGTGAAATTCTGGGAAAGGCGCTGCTTTTAGTGGTGCCCGGAACCAATAAGGGTGAATTTGAGCCGGATTACGGCAGAATCGGAGGTAGTGACCGATGGAAAATGAACGGATGAATATTCAATGGTATCCCGGACACATGACCAAGACCCGGCGGCAGATCGAAGCGGATCTGAAGCAGGTGGATGCGGTGTGTGAGATCGTGGATGCCAGAATCCCGGTGTCCAGCCGGAACCCGGATATCGACAGCATCTGCGGCAGCAAGCCGAGGATCATTGTGCTGAACCGGATGGATCTGGCGGACCCCAATGCAACGAAAAAGTGGATGGCCTATTTTAAGAGCAAGGGCATGGCGGTGATCGCTACCGACTGCAAGACCCGCCGGGGTATTGCGGACTTTACCCCTGCGGCTCGCATTGCCTGCGCGGAAAAGCTGGAGCGGGATGCCGCGAGAGGCATGAACCGACCCTTGAGAGTTATGGTTGTGGGTATCCCAAATGTGGGCAAGTCCACACTGATCAATCAGATCTCCGGCCGGAAGGGCGCTAAGGCAGAAAATCGTCCCGGCGTGACCCGCGGCAAGCAGTGGGTGACGGTGGACGGCGGTCTGCAGCTGCTGGATACCCCCGGTATTCTGTGGCCTAAGTTTGAGGACCCGGAAGTGGGTATGATGCTGGCTTACACCGGCGCGGTGAAAGAAGGCGTCATCGACATTGAGGAGCTGGCCTGCCGGCTGATGGAGCTACTGAATAAGTTCTATCCTCAGACCCTGCTGGAACGGTACAAGGTGGAAGCACCGGAAGGTACGCCCGGGTGGCAGCTGGTGGAAATGGCTGGCCGCAAGCGTGGATATTTGGTTTCCGGCGGCGAAGTCAACACCGAGCGGATGTCAAAAGTGCTTCTGGATGAATTCCGGGGCGGAAAATTGGGTAAATTTACACTGGAGATGCCGGAGGTAGAGGCATGAGTGAAGTGAATCTGTGGGAAATTGAGGATGCACTGGCTGAAAAGGGCATCAAAGTTGTCTGCGGTGTGGACGAGGCCGGTCGCGGTCCGCTGGCTGGGCCGGTGTGCGCTGCGGCCGTGATCCTGCCGTCCCATTTGGAACTGCCGGGCCTCAATGATAGCAAAAAGCTTACCGACAAGAAACGCCGGGAGCTGTATCCCATCATCAAGGAGCAGGCGATTGCCTACGGTATCGGTTTTGCATCCGAGGAAGAGATCGATGAGATCAACATTCTGCAGGCGACGTTTCTCGCTATGCAGCGGGCCATTGACCAGCTGGAAGGTAAGGCCGAGTTTGCGTTGATCGACGGCAATCGGGAGAAGGATTTTGGCCTTCCTGTCATGACTGTAGTCAAGGGCGACAGCCGATCTGCCAGCATTGCGGCGGCATCTGTACTGGCGAAGGTTGCCCGTGACGATGTGATGCTGGCTATGGCGGAGGAGTATCCCGAATACGGATTTGAAATCCACAAGGGTTACGGCACCAAGGCTCATTACGCGGCGCTGAGAGAGCATGGCGCCAGCAAGATCCACCGCAAGACTTTTTTGAAAAAGTTCTATGAAAGTGGAAAGTAAGTATTTGGGCGCTTGGGGCGAGGCTCTGGCGGCGGAATACTTGAGGAAAAAGAAATATCAAGTTGTGGCTGCCGGATATCACAGCCGGTTTGGCGAGATCGATCTGATCGTGCAAAACAAACGGTTTCTGGTGTTTGTGGAGGTTAAACTGCGGAAAAACGCGGATTTTGCCAAAGCTATGGAATATGTGGACAGGAGAAAACAGGATAAGATCCGGGTAACCGCTTCGGTTTATCTATCCCAGAATCCCACAAACCTGCAGCCCAGATTTGATGTGATCGAGATTTATGCCCCGGAGGGGATGGAAACTGCCCGTCCGGAAATTCGACATTTGGAGGATGCGTTTCAATGAATGTACCGGTATTTGACCTGCACTGCGATACTGCTCTGGGCCTGCTGGGCAAGAGCATGAATGAGGCCGGTGAGCTGAAGAAGAATGATCTGCACATCGATTTGGAACGTGCGTCCAAGCTGGAAGCGTACTGCCAATGCTTTGCCTGTTTTACCACCCCCTCCATGCAGGAGTGGGCAAAGGTGCATCCTGTGGTGGTGTTCGAACGGGAACTGGCTACCATCCAGCGTGAAATCGATAAGAACAGCGATAGGATCGCCATTGCCTATTCTCCTGCGGATATTGAAGAGAACCGGAAAATGGGCAAAATGTCCGCGGTGCTGACCATTGAAGGGCCGGCCGGATTTGGGTTTGATCCTGCTCTGCTGGAGGATCTGCATCTGATTGGCTTCCGGATCACCAGCCTTGGCTGGAATGAAAAGAATCCGCTGACCGGATCTCACATGACCGGAGGCGGTCTGACGGATCAGGGTCGGGAGTTCGTGAAAGAGGCACAGCGGCTGGGAATTCTCATCGATGTGAGCCATATCAGCGACGAGGGTTTCTGGGATATCATGGAAATGACCGGTGCGCCTGTCATCGCAACCCATTCCAACAGCCGCAGTGTTTACGGCGCAAGCCGGAATCTGACAGATGATATGTTTAAAGCCATCGTGCAGACCGGTGGTGTGGCAGGTTACAATTTTTGCGCCGAATTCACCGCAGAGAAGCCTACTCTGGAGGACTCCTGTGACCATATCTGCCACTTCCTGGAGATCGATCCCAGCGGTAAGCACATCGCTCTGGGCGGTGATCTGGACGGTATCACGAATATGCCGGAAGGTTTCCGGGGCGTGCAGGATTATCCGATATTTGCGGATAAACTTCTGGCGCGTGGTGTTTCTGAGAGTATGATTCGAGATATTTTCTGGAACAATGCACTGGGAGTGATGGAACGTGCTGTACGTAACAACCAGAAATAATGGGGACATCTTTACTGCCAATCATGCGCTGAATAAAAACAGAGCGGAGGATGGCGGCGCCTATGTGCCGTTTAAGCTGCCCCGGCTGGATTTTGGAGAATTGAAAGCTCTGCCATTTAACCACCGGGTGGCGAATGTGCTGAATCTGCTGTTTGGCACGAGAATTACCGGATGGGAAGTGGATTTTGCCATTGGGCGGCAGGCTGTGCGGATCCAAAATATGCCCCACAGGGTGATGCTGGGTCAGATGTGGCACAATGCTGACGAGTGTTTTGATGCGCTGCGTGAGGATTTGGTGCGATTGATCCGCAAAGAGGAGGGCGTCACCGAGTGGGCGGAGATCGCTGTGCGGATGGCGTGCTTGGCTGCTTTGCTGGTGGAAGTTTGTGTGGATGAACGATCCGTGCTGGATGTGGCTGTGCCTTCCGGGGATTTTTCCGCTGTGATGGCGGCTTGGTACTGCCGGGCGGCAGGTCTGCCCGTCGGTAATATCGTGGTGGGCTGCTGTGAAAATGCCGCGCTCTGGGATCTGATCTGCAAGGGCGAACTTCGAACAGGACAGATCGCGGTATCTACTGTGACGCCACTGTGCGATCAGATCGTTCCGAGAAACCTGGAGCGGCTGGTATTTGCCTGCGGCGGAAACCGGGAAGTGATGCGGTATCTGGATGCCTGCCGGACTGGCGAGTGGTATTACCCGGGAAATGATGTGTTAAGTCACATGCGTAAGGGACTGCACATCCGGGTGGTAGGCGAGAAACGCGTGGTTTCCACGATACCCAATGTCTATACTGCCAATGGGCATATTTTTGGACCCTATGACGCGCTGAGCTACAGTGCGGTACTGGATTACCGTGCGGCGACGGGAGATAACCGGCCGGCGCTGATCCTGTCGGACCGCTGTCCCAGCCGGGACTTGGCGGTGGTTGCCGGTGCTATGGGCATTTCCGAGGAAATGCTGTTGCAGCGGTTGAGATAGAACAAAGGAGGTGATCGGATGGCGCTGTACGCCATTGGCGATCTGCATCTGTGCCTGGGAGCACCAAAACCTATGGACATCTTCGGTGGCGCATGGGTGGGATATATGGATAAACTCAAAGAAGGCTTCTCCAAGGTCACGCAGGAGGATACCACGGTGCTGCTGGGTGATCTGAGCTGGGCGCTGGACCTGCCCAATGCACAGGCGGATTTTGCGTGGATCAACCAGATCCCGGGCCGGAAGATCATCCTTAAGGGTAACCACGACTACTGGTGGAGCACCGTTGCCAAGTTTGATAAGTTCTGCAAAGAGAACGGCTTTGAGGATCTGAACATTCTGAATAATAACTGCTTTGAATACGATGGATATGCTATCTGTGGTACCAGGGGTTGGTTCTTCGAGGAGGAGCGCAGCGGTCAGCATGACGAAAAAGTATTCAAGCGGGAGCTGATTCGGCTGGAGGCATCGCTGAAGGCGGCAGGTGAGAAACCCAAGATGGTATTTCTCCATTATCCGCCTCGGTATAAAGGCTATGAGTGCCGGGAAATCCTGGATTTGCTCCAAAAATACGAGGTTCGGCGGTGTTTATATGGGCATTTGCACGGCGGAAGCCACAAACTGGCTATGGAAGGCCTGTGGGATGGCGTGGAATTTCGGCTAGTTGCCGCGGATTACATCGGATTTACGCCTTATCGTGTAATTTAACAAAAATATTTCAAGAAAAGTGTGGACAATTCCCAAATTTTTTGATAGAATATATCGGCTGTAAAAATACAAAAATCAATTCTTCATAGAAACAATTTAGGAGGATTACTTAATTATGAACGTTAAGAGCATTGAAAAGAACGGCAATAAGGCCACCATCGTTGTGGAGATCGACAAGGACCTGATGGAGTCCGGCGTCAACAAGGCTTACCTGAAGGCCCGTAAGAACATCATGATCCCCGGCTTCCGCCGCGGCAAGGCTCCCCGTAAGGTCATCGAGTCCATGTACGGCGCTCATGTCTTCTACGAAGACGGCCTGGAGGAGATCTTCCCCGAGGTTTACAAGGCTGCTGTTGTTGACCAGGACGTGAAGGCCATCGGCCGTCCCAGCCTGGAGGATATGCAGATCAGCGAGGAGAACATTGTCACCCTGACCCTGTCCACCGAGGTTTACCCCGAGGTCACTCTGGGCGAGTACAAGGGTCTGGAGGTCGAGAAGGCTGAGGTTTCCGTTTCCGACGAGCAGGTTCAGGCTGAGCTGGACCGTATGGCTCAGAATGTTGCTTCCACCGAGACCGTTGAGCGTGCTGCCGAGATGGGCGACACCGCCAACATCGACTTCGAGGGCTTCGACAATGGCGTTGCTTTCGACGGCGGCAAGGGTGAGAACTTCGACCTGAAGCTGGGCTCCGGTCAGTTTGTTCCCGGTTTTGAGGAGCAGGTCGTCGGCATGACCGCCGGCGAGGAGAAGGACATCGACGTGACCTTCCCCGAGAACTACACCCCCGAGCTGGCTGGCAAGCCTGTCGTCTTCCACGTCAAGCTGAACAAGGTCACTGCTACCACCGTTCCCGCTCAGGATGATGATTTCGCTAAGGACGTTTCCGAGTTCGACACCCTGGAGGAGCTGAAGGCTGACATCCGCGCCAAGGCTCTGGAGAGCGCCGAGAAGCAGGCTCAGTCCGCTTTCGAGAACGCTGCAGTTGAGAAGGCTGCTGCCAACACCACCGTTGAGATGCCTGCTGCTCTGATCGAGTCCGAGTTGGACAACCAGATGGAGCGCTTCGGCTATCAGCTGCAGATGAGCGGCTACTCCATGGAGCAGTACGCCAAGATGATGGGCGGTGACATCAACACCATGCGCAATGCTTTCCGTCCCGCTGCTGAGAAGCAGGCTAAGATCGACGTGACCCTGGAGAAGATCGCTGAGGTCGAGGGCATTGAGGTCACCGAGGAGGATATGACCGCTGAGTACGAGAAGCTGGCTGAGAACTACCAGCTGACCGTTGAGAAGGTCAAGGAGATGGTCCCCGCTGAGGAGATCACCGCTTCCCTGAAGAATCGCAAGGCCATCAAGGTTATCACCGATTCCGCTGTTGCTGTCGCTCCCAAGGCTGAGTAATTTCGGAATAAGCGGCTTGCGAAATGGTTAGAATGTTTCAAACCCATTGAAAGGAGACATCACCATGAGTTTAGTTCCCTATGTTGTTGAGCAGACCGGCCGCGGTGAGCGGAGCTATGATATTTTTTCCCGGCTGCTGAATGACCGTATCATTTTCCTGTCCGAGGAGGTTAACGACACCACCGCAAGTCTGGTGGTTGCCCAGCTTCTGTATCTGGAGGCTCAGGACCCGGATAAGGATATCCAGTTCTATATCAACAGCCCCGGCGGCAGTGTCACTGCCGGCATGGCCATCTTTGACACCATGCGCTACATCAAGTGCGACGTGGCCACCATCTGCGTGGGTATGGCCGCTTCCATGGGTGCGTTCCTCCTGAGCGCCGGCACCAAGGGCAAGCGCATGGCTCTGCCCAACTCCGAGATCATGATCCATCAGCCCTCTGCCGGTACTCAGGGTCAGATCACGGATATGGCCATCCATCTGAAGCGCTTGGAGACCATCAAGGCCCGGATGAACAAGATTCTGGCCGAGAATACCGGCCGGAGCGTGGAGGAAGTCACTGCAGCCTGTGAGCGTGACAACTTCATGAGTGCGGATGAGGCAATGGCTTTCGGCATCATTGACCGGGTGCTGGAACACCACTGATAGAAAGGCGGTCCAGGTGCATGGCAAGAAATAATGAGCAGCCGATTCGCTGCAGCTTCTGCGGAAAGCGGGAGAATCAGGCTGGACGGCTGATTGCCGGTCCTGGCGTGTATATCTGCAGCGACTGCGTTAGCGCCTGCAGCGAGCTTCTGCGGGATGAGATCCAGTTTGATGAGGGCGGCAACCTCCGGGCTCCGGAAAAGCTGCCCACCCCCATGGAGATCAAGGCCTTCATGGATAATTACATCGTAGGACAGGATGAGGCGAAAATCGCACTGTCCGTTGCGGTATACAATCACTATAAGCGCATTTACTTTGGTAAGGATTCCGAAGTGGAGCTTCAGAAGAGCAATATCCTGCTCATTGGTCCCACCGGCTGCGGCAAGACCCTCTTTGCCCAGACACTGGCCAAGATTCTGAACGTTCCCTTCGCCATCGCTGATGCTACCACCTTGACCGAGGCCGGTTATGTTGGTGACGATGTGGAGAACATCCTGCTGCGCCTGCTGCAGGCGGCAGAGTTTGATGTGGATCTGGCGGAACACGGCATCATTTACATCGACGAAATGGATAAGATCGCCCGCAAGAGCGAGAATACCTCCATCACTCGCGACGTGTCCGGCGAGGGTGTTCAGCAGGCTCTGCTGAAGATCCTGGAGGGCACCGTTGCCAGCGTTCCTCCTCAGGGCGGACGGAAGCATCCCCAGCAGGAGATGATCCAGGTGGATACCACCAACATCCTGTTCATCTGCGGCGGCGCATTCGACGGTCTGGATAAGATCATTGAAAAGCGCACTGATCGCAGCGCCATCGGCTTCGATTCTCCGGTGGAGAGTCGGAAAAAACGGGATGTGGGTAAGCTGCTGGCACAGGTGGAGTCCGATGACCTGCTGAAGTTTGGTATTATCCCGGAACTGGTAGGCCGTATGCCGGTGATCACCTGTCTGCAGAACCTGAGCAAGGAGGATCTGATGCGGATTCTGGTGGAGCCGAAGAATGCGCTGTCCCGGCAGTATAAGAAACTGTTTGAGCTGGATCATGTGGAGCTGGAAATCCAGGATGAGGCTCTGGAGCTGATTGCCCAGAAGGCAATTGACCGTCAGATCGGTGCAAGAGGTCTTCGGGCCAGCATGGAGCAGATCATGACCCGGATCATGTTCCGCATCCCCTCGGATCTTTCTATTCGGAAGGTCATCATTACGCCCCAGTGCGTCATGGGCGGCGAACCCGATGTGATTCGGGATGAAAAGCATCCCCGTGAGAGCTTGGGCGGCAGAAATTAATTGCAAAGAGGGGGTAGGTGACTACCCCCTTTGTTTTCATTTTTCGAAAAAGGAGGGAGATTCCCTTGGCACAAATCTTTGTTTCCGGTAAAATGCCTGTCTTGGCCCTTCGAGGGCTGGCGGTTTTCCCGGATCAGACCATTCACTTTGATGTGGGCCGCCCCCGGTCCGTGAAGGCGCTCGATGCGGCCATGAAACGGGATCAGCATATTTTCCTGGTTCCCCAGAGAGATATTATGGACGATGATCCGCTGCCCGATCAGCTTGTGACCATTGGTGTCGTTGCGAAAGTTAAGCAGGTTTTGAAGGCAAACGGTGAAAATCTTCGGGTACTGGTCACCGGACTGTGCAGAGCCAGAGTGTCGGAAATCACCCAGACAGACCCTTTTATGGAGGGACATGTGGTGTCTGTGCCTGAGACTGAGGTGCAGGATAGCGTGAAAGCGCACACCCTGCGGCGCAAGGCGACCAATATGTATGGTGCGTATCTGGAGGTTACCGAACACACTTCCAAATCCACTCACCTTCGGATGATTGCCAGCACGGACACCGGCTTTATTGCGGATACCATTGCACAGAACTCCGGCATCGACTACAGAGATAAGACAAAACTGCTCTGCCAGCTGCATCCTGTGCGCCGTCTCGAATCTGCAATCAAGCTCCTGCAGCAGGAGATTGAGATGCTGAAGCTGGATGTGATCTTGCAGGAAAAGACCCGGATGAATATGGAGCAGAATCAGCGGGACTACTTCCTCCGGGAACAGATGAAGGTCATCCGGGAGGAACTGGGTGAAGGCGACGATCTGGAGGAATTTGACACATACATTAAGAAGATTCGTCAGCTAAAACTGGAAGAGGACCATGAAAAGAAGCTCCTGAAGGATGTAGATCGGCTGAAAAAGCAGCCTTTTGGCTCTGCTGAAGGTGCGGTTCTGCGGAATTATCTGGATACCGTACTGGAACTGCCGTGGAATGTACGCACCAAGGAACGGGTGGATATCACTGCAGCACGGAAGATCCTTGATAACGACCATTTCGGAATGGAGAAGGTGAAACAGCGGATTCTGGAGACCCTGGCTGTACGCCAGATGGCACCTCAGATGCCGCCTCAGATTCTGTGCCTGGTTGGCCCTCCCGGTGTGGGTAAGACTTCCATTTCCTATTCCATCGCCCGGTCCCTTAACCGCAAGATGGCGAGAATCTCTCTGGGTGGTGTCCATGACGAGGCGGAGATCCGAGGTCATCGGAAGACCTATGTGGGCGCAATGCCTGGACGGATCATGGCAGCCATGATTCAAGCCGGCAGCAGCAATCCGATTCTGCTGCTGGATGAGATCGACAAACTGGGCAAGGACCATCGGGGCGATCCCAGTGCGGCGCTGCTGGAGGTGCTGGATGCGGAGCAGAACCACACCTACCGGGATCACTATCTGGAAATTCCTTATGACCTGTCTGATGTGATGTTTATTACTACGGCGAATACCCTGGATACCATTCCTACGCCCCTGATGGACCGAATGGAGATCATTGAGCTGGGTTCTTATACGGATGAAGAGAAACTGATGATCGCAAAGAATCATCTGATCCCGAAACAGCTGAAAAAGCATGGGCTGAAAAAGTCCCAGCTTCGCATTACAGATGACGGCATCCGTGAAATGATCACCTGCTACACCAGAGAGTCCGGCGTTCGCAAGCTGGAACGGTCTGTGGCTGAAGTCTGCCGCAAGGCTGCTATGGAGCTGCTGACCCAAGAGAATCCCAAGCGGATTACGGTGAACGGTTCCAATCTGGAGAACTATCTGGGTGTGCGTAAATACCTGCCTGACCGGCTGCCCGGTACGGATCAGATTGGTCTGGTTACGGGTCTGGCGTGGACCAGTGTGGGCGGAGAGACCCTTGAGGTGGAAGTCAATGTGATGGATGGTTCCGGCAAGCTGGAGCTGACCGGTAATCTTGGCGATGTGATGAAGGAGTCTGCTCATGCAGCGCTGAGTTACATTCGAGCCAACGCCCAGAAGCTGGGTGTTCCCGTTGATTTCTACAAGACTAAGGACATTCATGTCCATTTCCCGGAGGGTGCTGTGCCGAAGGATGGTCCTTCTGCCGGCATTACGGTTTGCACGGCTATGGTGTCCGCGCTGACAGGCCGGACGGTGCGCCGGGATGTGGCGATGACCGGTGAGATTTCCCTCCGCGGTCGTGTGATGGCGATTGGCGGGCTGAAAGAGAAGACTATGGCGGCGCTTCGGCACGGCATTCGTACGGTGATCATCCCGTCGGACAATGCACGGGATCTGGAAGAGATCGATCAGACCGTGCGAAAAAGTCTGAATTTTGTGGTGGCGTCCTCTGTGGATACGGTGCTGGATACGGCGCTGAACCATCAGACCGAGATGGATTCCACGATTTTGGCAGACATCTCTGCTGAATGCATGGGCCAGCCCAGACCGAATGGTATTCGCCAGTAAGGAGGAGAATATGAACTTTCAGAAGGTTGAATTTTTGATCTCAGCTGCCGCACCCAAGGATTTTCCTAAGAATCGGCTTCCCGAGATCGCATTCGCAGGCAAGTCCAATGTGGGAAAGTCTTCCGTGATCAACCGCTTGCTCCAGCGCAAGAACTTTGCCCGGGTGGGCGAACGGCCCGGAAAGACCATTCATGTCAATTATTTCACCATCGACAGTAAGTGCTACTTTGTTGACTTGCCCGGTTATGGTTATGCTAAGGTTTCCGAGAAGGAAAAGGCACGGTGGAGCAAGCTGATGGAGGACTACTTTGCCGCAAGCCGCATCAATCTGGGCGTGATGATCGTGGATTACCGTCATCCGCCTACGAACAACGATATCACCATGGCACGGTGGTTTATCGAAAGCGGATGCCCCTTTGTGGTTGTGGCGAACAAGATGGACAAGCTGAAAAAGTCCGAACTGGAGCCGAACCTGAAGACCATTCGGGAAGATCTGGAACTCCCGGAAGGGACTCCCATCATCCCGTTCTCTGCGGAAAAGGGAAATGGTCGGGAAGAACTGGTGAAGATGATCCTGCAGACGGTGAAGGAGTAAACCATGCGGATAGCCCTTGCGGACTGGCTGTTGGAAGTGGATGTGGATGCCACGGATCGGTACACCACAAAGTGTACGGAGGATCACTGTCTGTGCGCCTATTGCCGCAATTTCTACGAAACGGTGGATGGAGCGTATCCCGCGATCAGGCCATTCTTAGCGCGGTTTGGCGTGAATTTGTATGGCCCTTCGGAGCTGATGCCCTTTGAACCGACCTTGTTTATGGCCTGCTACCGTGTCACCGGCCGAATTCTGCACAGGGGCGTTCAGCGGATGCATATCTGCGGTATTCCGGTTCGCCCGGAGGAAGCGGATGAGAAAACGTTTTTTCTGTGGATCGGTGAGATGGTGCTTCCTTGGGTTCAGGATGAACCGGAGGAAGAGGTGGTCTCTCCGGCAAATCAGCCGGAATTCATGCGGAGAATGCTGAATAAGTGGCTGGAAACCAGAGAAGAGGATGATTATTCATAAATAGAACCCCCGGTTTTGAACTGCCCCAGTTTGTGCGGACAGCACAAAAAAGAACCCCTATGTAGGAAATATTAAGTTTATGCGGAGTGGCGCAGCGTCAGCGGCGC
>JAGKTU010000134.1 GCA_021153265.1 Clostridia bacterium | reverse complement strand
CGGCATGATCTGCGCTTCCGAGCAATCCGTGATCCTTCTGGACAGCATTTACGAGGCTGCCAAGGCGGAGTTTATCGCCCGTGGCTGCTATCTGCTGAATGATGAAGAATGCGAAAAGGTACGCAATACCATTCTCATTGGCGGTGCGCTGAATGCGAAAATCGTCGGACAGAGCGCCTATACCATTGCGAAACTGGCAGGCATCGAAGTTCCCGAAACCACCAAGATCCTTATTGGCGAAGTGACCAGCGTGGAACTGAGCGAGGCATTCGCCCATGAGAAACTCTCCCCCGTCCTTGCCATGTATCGGGCTGCGGATTTTGCCGATGCCCTCAGCAAGGCCGAACGTCTGGTTGCCGACGGCGGCTACGGTCACACCGCCAGCATTTATCTGAATCCCATCACCCAAAAGGAAAAGCTGAATGAATTTGCCGCACGGATGAAGACCTGCCGTATTCTCGTCAACACTCCCTCCGCACAGGGCGGTATCGGCGATCTGTATAACTTCAAGCTTGCTCCCTCTCTGACTCTGGGATGCGGCAGCTGGGGCGGCAACAGCGTTTCCGAAAACGTGGGCATCCGGCATTTGCTGAACATCAAGACTGTGGCAGAAAGAAGGGAAAATATGCTCTGGTTCCGTGCGCCTGAAAAGGTTTATATCAAAAAAGGCTGCCTGCCGGTAGCTCTGAGCGAGCTGAAAGCGGTTCTGAATAAGCAAAAGGCTTTCATCGTTACCGACTCTTTCCTGTATAACAACGGCTACACCAAGCCCATTGAGCAGAAGCTGGATGAAATGGGTATCCGCCACACCAGCTTCTACGACGTTGCCCCCGATCCTTCCCTCGCCTGCGCCAAGGCGGGTGCTGCACAGATGCGTGCCTTCCAGCCGGATGTGATCATCGCCGTGGGCGGCGGTTCTGCCATGGATGCTGCTAAGATCATGTGGGTCATGTATGAGCATCCCGAGGCAGATTTCATGGACATGGCCATGCGGTTCGTGGATATCCGCAAGCGTGTTTATGCCTTCCCCAAGATGGGCGAAAAGGCTTACTTTGTGGCAGTTCCCACCACCGCCGGTACCGGCTCTGAGGTCACTCCCTTTGCGGTCATCACCGATGAAGAAACCGGTGTGAAGTATCCCCTTGCCGACTATGAACTGATGCCCAATATGGCCATTGTGGATGCGGATCTGATGATGAATGCCCCCAAAGGCCTGACTGCCGCCTCGGGTATCGATGCCGTCACCCATGCGCTGGAAGCCTACGCATCCATGCTGGCAACGGACTACACCGACTCTCTGGCACTGCGTGCCTTGAAGATGATCTTTGAATATCTGCCCAGAGCTTACAATAACGGCCCGCAGGATCCCGTTGCCCGTGAGAAGATGGCCAATGCCGCTACCATGGCCGGTATGGCTTTCGCCAACGCATTCCTTGGCATCTGCCATTCTATGGCACACAAGCTGGGTGCGTTCCACCATCTGCCCCACGGTGTTGCCAATGCGCTGATGATCGACGAAGTTCTGCGCTTCAATGCGGAGGAAGTACCGGTCAAGATGGGCACATTCCCCCAGTACGACCATCCCCACACCTTGCGCCGCTATGCGGAAATCGCAGAGTATCTGGGTGTTGCGGGCAATACCGACAGCGAAAAGCTGGAAGGCTTGATCCGGAAGCTGGATGAACTGAAAGAAGCCATCGGCATCAAAAAGACCATCCGTGAGTATGGCATCGATGAAGAAAACTTCCTCGCCCGACTGGATGACATGGTTGAGCAGGCCTTTGACGACCAGTGCACCGGCGCAAATCCCCGATATCCTCTGATGAGCGAACTGAAGCAGATGTATCTGAATGCCTATTACGGTAACTAAATAAAATGGGGCTGTTGCGAATCAAGCAACAGCCCCGTTGTATTTATTGGAAGATGTTCGAGAAATTGAATTTTGACTACATCTGAGTTATCTTTTTTATTTCATCTACCATATCGTTAATAACACCAGATATATTTTTTCTGAACATTCCATCAAATAATCTGTAAAGATTTGCATCAAAATTATTTGGCAAGATATTGCATTCTTTCGAACAAATGGTTTGCATTCTTTTCTCACCAGGGTGTGTCATCTCGTTCAGAGCAAAAATAATGTCAAAATAACTTGCGAGGAATTCAGTAACCCTATGATTGACACTTACAAGGTCACCTCTATTCTCTGCCTTTTGTATCTGCATATCAAATGATGGCAACATACCGCTAAGAAGCTTTAAATTATTAGCAATAATATTCTTTTTTAACTTCTTTGGATATGGAATGCGATATTTTTCCTGTAACATATTCAGCTTGCCATTCTTGTCAAGCACGATTTGGGAGGTTATTAGATTGTGCCACATACAGGTAGTATACCCATTCCATGGTATACAGTCTATAACTACAGAGGACACCATTTTTTCAAAATCTTCCATATTTCTATATATAATGTCCATATCAATGCTATCTTTTAAGGTAACATCATCTTCCAACTCCCAAAAGGAATTGCCAATTTCCATATATCCACAATATTTTTCCAGAATACGTCTTCGTGTGTTTTCGTCAATATTGTCTGTTATATATACATACACATCGTAGTCCGATTTGGTATCATTTCGTCCAGTTGCTCTTGAACCTCCCAATGCAATTGCTTCCACCTGAGGAAGATGTCCAAGTTCATCAAATAGTTCATTGACATCGATTATCATTGCGATTCCTCCTTGCCAAATTCCAGTTTATCTAACTGATATAGTTATTCTATCACAATTTTCGGAGGAATGCAATGCGCTGTCGGGGCATATCCTTTCCATGGGTGATACTATGAAACGTACATGGAAAACATATGCATTCTGGATTCTGCTGTCTGTGGGAATTGGTGCGCTGTCGGGCTTTTTATCAAGGGAAGGAGCAGGAATGTTCAGCGAAACGGTGAACCAGCCGCCGCTGTCACCGCCTGCATGGCTGTTTCCGGTGGTGTGGAGCATTCTGTATGTGCTGATGGGCATCAGCGCAACACGAATTTCCCTCGCGCCGGATTCGCCGCAAAAGAAGCAGGGACTGAATCTTTTTATCATCCAGCTGGTGCTGAACTTCTTCTGGAGTCTGATTTTCTTTAATCTGCAGGCTTACGG
>JAGKTU010000133.1 GCA_021153265.1 Clostridia bacterium | reverse complement strand
ACAAAGACTCCCAGGTGGAACCTGCGTAACCCCAAAAAAGGATAAAGAAAGGATCGATCACTATGAATAATTGTAAAACTGCCCTGAGGGGCATATGGACTCACGGAAAAGTGCTGGGCCGGGGAATGGTGAAGGCACTGAGCGGTGCCGGTGCTGCGGGGCTGGTGTGGCTGGGTGTTCACGGCTATGCCGCGGTGCCCACTGAGGGCGGGTACGTGGCCGTGTGCGACTTTATCGCTTCCACGGCTATGGTGATCCTGGCGGTGCTGGCAATGTACCTCATGGGCGGCCGGTGCCGGAAGGCCGGGAAGAAATAAATAACTACAAGGAGGAAATTCGATGACTATTCTGGAAAAGAAGCAGCTGGATGCCTTGACGCAGCTCGAACTGGCAGAGGATGAGGCATCCCGGAAGAGGGCAATGACGGAGTTGCGACGGATCGTGGGGAAAGATGCGACTGTGGTCCCCGCACCTCTGGCGGCAGTGAATCCGGAGAAGGAGATCCGCAAGCTCCTGTTGGAGCTGGGTATGCCGGAAAACATCAAGGGCCACCGGTACACCATCGAGGCGGTTAAGCTGGCAGTGGCAGATGGAGATATCATCGATGCTATCACCAAGGAACTGTACCCCGACGTGGCTAAGATCTTCGGCACGATGGCAAGCAGAGTGGAGCGGGCGATCCGCCATGGTATTGTGAACACATGGTGTCGGGGCGATCTGGACGTGCTCAGAAAATACTTCGGCAACACAGTCAGCTGCGACAAGGGCAAGCCTACCAACGGAGAATTCATTGCCCGGCTGGCTAACATCGTACGGGAGAAGATGGAGGAGGCATGATCGGCGATGGCTAAGCTATTTACAGCCGAAGAGCTGGAGGAGATCCGCAGGGCGGATGCGCAGATGGCATCGGAGGATTACCGGGCCAGCAAGGAGCGGGAATCGGCCCGCCGCAAGGCAAGCAGGAGCAAGAACGCGGAATATGTGGCGAACTGGCGCAGGAAGAACAAGGCCAGAAGCGACGCAAACAACAAGCGGTATTACCAGGAGCACAAGGAAAAGATCAAAGCCAACAGTCGTGCCTACTATCAGGCCAACCGGGACAAGATCCTTGCGAAGGCGAAGGCCCGCAACAGAGAGCGGAAATGCCTCGGTAAAACATAAAAAACCGCCTCCCGGTGTGCAAGACCGGAAAGCGGCAAAGGAAAATATTCCACTACTCATTTTACAGGAAGGAAATGAAAAAGTCAATGAAGGAAATCAAAATCAATCGGCTGACTCTGGAGAACTTTAAGTGTCACCGGTTTCTGGATCTGGTGATGGATGGCAGAAATGTCAGCATCTACGGCGATAACGCCACCGGCAAGACCAGTGTATACGACGCCCTGACCTGGCTGCTCTTCGGCAAGGACTCCATGGGCAACGGTGAGAAGAACATCGATATCAAGCCCCTGGATGCCATGGGTGAGGTGAAGGACCACCAGGCCATCACCGCTGTGGAGGCGGAATTTGCGGTGGACGGAGCGATCCAGATCTTTAAGCGTACATATCGGGAAGTCTGGGCCACCCGGAGGGGATCCTGTGTACCGGTCTACGAGGGCAATACTTCGGATTATTTCGTCAACGGTGTGCCCATGAAGAAAAATGCTTTCGATGCAGCCATCAAGGACATGGTCAGTGAAGATCTGTTTCGGATGCTTACCTCCGTCTCTCATTTCGCCGCAGCCATGAAGTGGCAGGACCGCCGGGCGGTACTGTTCGATATGGCGGGTACGATGACGGATCAGATGATCATGGAACGGGAGGAACGGTTTATCCCCCTGCGGGACAGTGTGGGCAGTCTGACACTGGGTGCCTACAAAGCCATGCTGCTGCACCAGAAGAAGGGCTTGACCGGTGTCCGGGACGATTCTCCCACCCGGATCAATGAGTGTCAGCGCACGCTGCAGGACATTGCAGACATTGACTTTGCTTCGGCCAAGGAAGAAGAACTGTCGCTGATCCACAAGAAAGAGGGCATCCAGGGACAGATCCTGGCTATGGAGCAGGATACGGTGCTGGAAACGAAACGGCTGGAATTGCGGGAAGCCAAGCTTCAGCGAGATCACCTGGAGAGCCGGAACCGGGCACATAGAGAAGCCCAGCGGAGCAGCGGCAGGGATCTGAGCTACCTGTACAACGAGATCTCCCGGGAGCAGGCCTGGGTCAGCAAAAGCAAAACCTATCTGATGGGGACCAAGCGGGCGGTGGAACGGATCGAGAAGGAGATCCAGGATAGCCGGGATGCGTGGATTCAGGTGAACGGAGAGGCTTTTGCCGGTGGGAAGTGCCCCAGCTGCGGCCAGACTCTGCCCTTTGAACAGCTTCAGGCGGCCACCAATACCTTTAACCGGCGCAAGGAAGCCCGGCTCGCTGCCATTACCCAGAAGGCTCAGGAGCAGCAGGAGAGCCTGGAGCAGACCAGAAACCGGGTGCAGGAGACCGAGGAGGAGATCACCCGCCGGGAAAGCCGCATTCAGGAAATCCAGGAACAGATCCAAAAGGCAAAGGAGGAAGTCGCTCCGGTGACGGATCTGCCGGAATATGCCGAGGGCATGGCGCAGATCCAGGACCGCATCCTCCGGCTCCAGGCGGAGATCGCCGACCTCAGCGCCGATTCCTGCAAAGTTCTGGAGCGGCTGCGGGGAGAAATGAAGGCTGTGGACGGTCAGATCCGGTTTATTCAGGGTGTGATCGCCAAGGAAGGGATCAAGGACCAGACGGAAAAGCGCATCCGGGAGCTGAAGGAAGATGCCCGGAATGCGGCGGAGGCTCTGGAGAACATTGAGCGGATGCTGTTCCTCATGGAGGATTTCACAAGATTCAAGGCAAAGTTTGTAGAAGGGTCCATCAATGACCGGTTCCGCATCGCCACCTTCCGGCTGTTCCGGGAGCAGGCCAACGGCGGACTGGAGGACCCGGCTGGAGGCCTGTGACTGTCAGGTGATCCGGCTGGTGGTCAGTGAAAATGATAAGGAGCTGAGAATCGAATGAAGATAAAAGACAGAGCCAAACCAGCACTTCCCCCGGTACCTGCCGGACAGTATCTGGCTGTTTGTGTCGGCGTTTATGATCTTGGAGAGCAGTATTCCGAGAAGTACAAGAACTACTCTCCCAAGCTCATGATCAGTTTTGACATTCCCTCTGTGACCATTGAAGTGGAGGGGAAGATGGAGCCTCGGCAGCTGAGCAGAGAGTTTACCATCAGCGGCAAGAACAACAGTAAGCTCCGTGAGTTTATTTCCTCCTGGAACGGTACCCAGTATTCCGATGAAGCTTTTGGCGAGTTTGATCCGCTGTCCCAGGTTGGTAAACCCGCCATGATCAATGTGTTGCTGAATGAAACGGGTGAATACGCCAACATCAATACCATTATGCCGCTGTTTCCCGGTCTGCCCGCTCCCTCCACCGCAACCCCCCTGCGCACGTGGGATATGGATCACTGGGATGACAAAGCCTTTGAGGAGCTCCCCACATGGGTGCAGGAGAAGATCAAGAAATCCAGTCAGTACCAGAAGGAGCATGTTCCTCAGACGGATGTTACGGTACAGCCCAGTGCAGCGGTACCCCAGACCGGCATGCAGACGTTCAGCCCGGAAATGCTGGCATTTATGCAGCAGCAAATGGCGCAGAACAGCGTAGTCGCACCCAATAATCCCACCGGCGTGGGAGGTGCCCCGTTTTGATCTTTCAGAGTCTGGCCAGTTCATCAAGCGGTAACGCTTACCTGGTCTCCGATGGGAATACCCGCATACTGCTCGAGTGCGGGTTATCCCACAAGAAATTGCAGCAGGCCTGCGGATTTAAGCTGACAAGCCTGGATGCGGTACTGATCAGCCACGAGCACAAGGATCACAGTCATTGCGTGGAGAAGATCCTGGCATCCGGGATCCCGGTGTATCTGTCCCAGGGTACCGCACGGGCACTGGAGCTGCCGGAAAAGTTGCTGGATCTGGCCACGGAGATGGAGGCCGGGAAACAGTTCACGGTGGGCACACTGACGGTTATGCCCTTTTCCACCTTCCATGATGCCCAGGAGCCGCTGGGCTTTGTGATCCAATCCCAGGTGGATTGGGACGTGTTCGCCTTCGCCACGGACACTGTGAACCTTCCGTACAACTTTCCTGGGGTGAACATCCTGGCGGTGGAGGCGAACTTCCAGCAGGATATTCTGGACAGAAGCCAGCGGATGCCGGAGAAAACCAAGCACCGTGTCAGCAATACCCACATGGAGATCGACAAACTGTGTCAGTGCCTCAGGAGGATGGATCTGAGGGCCTGCCGGGAGCTGTGGCTGCTGCATCTGAGTTCGGCTATGTCCCATGAGGGGCAGTTTATCCACAAAGTACAAAGAGCCGTGCCCGGGTGGGTGCAGGTTCGGTGCTGCCCGAAATAAGGAGGAACCATGGCAAGACCCGGAGTGATGCTTTATTTTGATATGCTGGAGCCGATCCGGGTGCTGCCGGATGCGGACAAGGGCCGGCTCCTGGTGGCGATCCTGGAGTATGGAAAGGACGGTGTGGTACCAACCTTTGACGGGATGCTGGCCCTGGCCTGGGGCTTTGTGCGCCCGAAGATCGATATGGACGGAGAGTCCTATGAGAACACCAAGGTGCAGCGCAAATACGCGGCTTTCTGCAAGAAACGTTCCGCACTGAAATTGCCTAAGATTTCTATGGAGGAATGGGCGGAAATGGATGATGACGAACGGCAACGGATGCTGATGCCCGATAACGAACCACAACGGCCCGTTGATTTCGTTGGTTCCCGTTATCCAACTACAACTACAATTACAACCCCAACCCCAATAACAACCACAACCCCAACCACAACCCCAACCACAACCCCAACCACAATAACAACCCCAATTACAAC
>JAGKTU010000078.1 GCA_021153265.1 Clostridia bacterium | reverse complement strand
CGCATTCCTCATCAGTCAAAAATCAAAGATTTTTGACAGCTTCCCCCCGGGGGAAGCCTTTGGGCGCTGCCGCGCCAGTACCGTAAACTACAATTTATCCCAACCGGATCTGCTTTACTTTCCCTTGGAAATCTGCTATTCTATATTTATAGAAAGGTGGCGAGGATGCCGTGAAGACCCGAAAACTGACCCTGATGGCATTGCTCACCGCCATCGCGCTGACCATATTTATGATCGAAGCCCAGATCCCCCCCATCGTGCCTCTGCCCGGCGTGAAGCTGGGCCTTGCCAACATCGTCACGGTGTTCGCCGTATTCGCCCTTGGGTGGAAGGAAGCCGCGGCCATCCTGTTCTGCCGCATCTTCCTTGGCGCGGTGTTCGCAGGCAACTTTTCTTCGATTTTTTACTCCGCCGCCGGCGGTTTCTGCGCCATTTTGGTGACGATTTTACTGCAGCTGGTGCTTACCAGAAAGCAGATGTGGGTGGCAGGCAGCCTTGGGGCAGTGGCCCACTCCGTGGGGCAGGTGAGTATGGCGGTGTTCATCACCGGGACACCCGGCGTTTTCGCCTATCTGCCGATGCTGGCTGCGGTGAGCATCATTACCGGATTTTTTACCGGGCTTTGCGCCCAATTTCTCGTGAATCGGGGAGGTAATCAATGGAAAATTACTTCAAAATGAACATGACCAAGCTGGAAGTGGACGCCATTTCCAACTTAGGTCTTGCCCACATGGGCGACTGCGTATTTGAAATTCTCTGCCGGGGCTACCTCTGCGCCAAGGGCGGCAAAACCGTGGACAAGCTCCACAGGGACACCATCCACATGGTCAAGGCCACATCCCAGGCAAAGTTTGTGGAAAAACTGCTCCCCCTGCTGACCGAAGAAGAACTGGCATTCTACCGCCGGGGCAAAAATTCCCACGTCCACGCAGTTCCCAAATCCGCCACCCCTGCCGAATACGCCAAGGCCACGGGCCTTGAAGCCCTGTTCGGCGCGCTGTATCTCATGGGCCGCACCGAGCGGCTGAATGAACTGTTCAAGGCTGTCATGGAGGAATAAAAGGAGGAATGGCTATGAAAATGAAGAATATCGTCGCCCTGCTGCTCGTTGCTCTGCTGCTCACCGGCTGCGCCGCGAAAGGCATAGCCGAGGATTCGGCAGACTATGGCACCAAGGACATGATCGTGGAAACCGGTGCCGCCATGGCCCCGGAAAATGGCATGATAAGCGACGCATCCGGCGCCAACACCACCATGGAAGAAGGCAGAAAGTGGATCGTCACCATGGATCTGTCCGTGGAAACACAGGATTTGGATGCCGCCCTCACTCAGCTGAGTGACCAGATCGGCCAATTTGACGGCTATGTGCAGGATCAGAACGTCTACAACGGCAGCAACTATTCCGGCCGCCGCTACCGCAGCGCTAATCTTACCGTCCGCATCCCGGTGGCAAAGACCGAGGAATTCACCGCTCAGGTGGGCGATATCTGCCATGTGGTGAGCCAAAACAAGCAGCAGGAAGATGTGACGCTGACCTACGTCGCCACCGAGAGCCGCCTCAACGCGCTAAAGACTGAGGAAACTCGCCTGCTGGAGCTGCTGGCACAGGCGGAGGATATGTCCGACCTGCTGCAGATCGAAGCCCGGCTGACGGACGTGCGCTATGAGCTGGAGAGTGTCACCACCCAGCTCCGTGTGCTGGAAAATCAGGTGGACTACGCCACCATTTCTCTGAACATTGACGAGGTTCGGGACTACACCGACACCGAAGAAGAAAAAACCGTCTGGCAGCGGATCTCCGGCGGTTTCGTGGACAGCCTGAAGGGCATCGGCACCGGCGCGCTGGAACTGGCGATCTGGACGCTTGCCAACCTGCCCTATCTGGTACTGTTTGGCGGCATCGGCTTCGCCATTGCGGTGATCGTCAGAAAATTCCGCAACAGAAAACCCAAGGCATAAAAATAAAGGGAACGGCTCAGTGAACTGCCGTTCCCTTTTCTTATTTCATAAACCGGTCGATAGCCAGACACAGGTCATCCACCGCGTCATCATCGCCGGAGGCCACCGCATCCGTCACACAGTGCCGCAGATGGTCCTTGAGGATCACCTTGCCGGTGTTATCCAGCGCCGAACGCACCGCCGCCAGCTGCACCAGCACCTCGGAGCAGTCGCTGCCCTCCTCCACCATCCGCTTAACCTTCTCCAGATGGCCGATGGCACGGGAAAGGCGGTTGACCACCGCTTTTTGATTTTCATGGATGTGGTCGTGGCTCATGGATGCGTCCCTTCTTTCTTTCGGGGTTTCGCACTATTATACTCGTTTTTCCCCCATTATGCAAGCCCGGAGGGGGGATGGGCAAAGAAAATAAATGCTTTGACATCGCCGTCCTGTACCGCTATAATATAGAAAAAAGCGACTAAGGAGGTACAATCCATGCATCTGGATCACGAACATACCCACTCCCATGAACATACCCACAACGGTCACACCCACACCCACGAGCATTCCCATGCCCACGCCCATGACCATGCACACCCTCACACCCACGAGCATCTGCATGATCACGGCCACGAGCACACCCATTCCCACGACTGCACCCACGACTGCCACAGCTGCGGCAGCACCTGCCAGCACACCCCCATGGAGGAACTGGTGGCTCTGATGAAGTACATGGTGGGTCACAACGCCGCCCACGCCAAGGAACTGGCGGATCTGGCCATGCAGCTGGAGAAGGCCGGCAGCCACACCGCCTACGAGCAGGTCATGGCCGCTGTTTCCGACTTTGAAAAGGGCAATATGCGCCTGAGCGTGGTGCTTAGCAGCCTGGATATCAAGTGAGGTAAAAACTATGTGTCTGTCTACTGTTTATAAGAATACCATGGCCCCCGAAACCGTGGCCATGCGCAACGTCATGTCCATCGAGTGCAAGGATGGCATGGTGATCCTGACCGACCTGATGGAGCGCACCTGCGCCATCGAGGGCGAGCTGGTGAAGGCCAATCTGGTGGACGGTTACGTCATCGTCAAGGAAACCGCCTGCTGACACCGATCCCTCCGGGCGTTCCCCCGGAGGGATTTTTTTGGAAAGGAATCTACCTATGATTATTCGTCCTGCCCAAAGCGCCGATATTCCCGGCATGCTGGAGCTTTTGACCCAAGTCTGCAACGTCCATCAGGCCATCCGACCGGATATTTTTAAGCCCAACGGCGTCAAATATGACGAAAATGCCCTTGCCGAACTGCTGAAAATCCCCGAAAAACCCATTTTCGTGGCTGTGGAGGAGGATTTTCTCAAGGGCTACTGTTTCTGCGTCATTAAGGATCACACCGGCAGCACCGTCCGCACCGACCACAAAGAACTCTACATCGACGACCTGTGCGTGGACGAAAGCTGCCGGGGACAGGGTGTTGCCTCGGCGCTGTATGAGCATGTGACGGCCTATGCCAAAAATATCGGCTGCGGCTTTATTACCCTGAACGTCTGGTGCGGCAACGACAATGCCATGCGCTTTTACGAAAACCGGGGCTTAACCCCCCGGCACATCATGATGGAAACGAAGCTGTAACACTTCCCTTCCCATGGAGGAATCCCTATGCTGATCAAAAATCAAATCTACGAAGCCCTGATCACCGACTACACCGCCGAGGGGCAGGGTGTGGCAAAGGTGGAGGGTTGCGCCGTATTCATCCCCAACGCCATCGCCGGGGAGCGGGTCCGGGTTCGGATCGAAAAGGCTCAGAAAACCTGGGCTGCCGGCAAAATCGTGGAGATTCTGGAAAAATCCCCCCACCGGGTAAACCGGGAATGTCCCATCTCCGCCAGCTGCGGCGGCTGCGACTTCTGGCACATGGATTACGATGAGGAGACCCGGCTGAAAGCCGACCGGGTCCGCCAGTGTTTAAACCGCTTGGGCGGCGAAAATTTGGAAAGCCTGCCCATCCTCGCCGCCCCCACCTGCTACGGCTACCGCAACAAGGCTCAGTACCCCGTGGCAGTGAAGAAAAACAGAGCCTACGCCGGATTTTTCCGGGCAGGCACCCACGATGTGGTGGAAAATAACCGCTGTTTGATCCTGCCGGAGGACACCGACCGGGTCAAAGATACGGTTATGGATTATGTAAACCAATTCCGGGTGACAGTCTATGACGAAGTAAACCACAAGGGTCTTCTGCGGCACATCTACGTCCGCCGGGGCGCGGTGTCCGGGCAGATTTTAGTGTGCCTTGCCGTTAATGGCAACCGCATCCCGAAACCCGAAGCCCTCATCGAGCGGCTGAAAGCCATCCCCGGCTTCACCACCCTGGTGCTTTCCGTGAACACCAAGAAGGGCAACGCCGTGCTGGGCGACGAATTCATCACCCTCTATGGCCCCGGCTTCATCGAGGACACCCTGTGCGGTCTGAATTTCCGGCTCAGTCCCCGGTCTTTTTATCAGGTGAACCACCATCAGGCGCAAAGACTCTACGAAGCCGCCATTTCCCAAGCCCAGATCACGAAAAGCGATACCGTTCTGGATCTTTACTGCGGCGTCGGCACCATCACCCTTGCCATGGCATCTGCCGCAGGCAAGGTCATCGGCGTGGAGGTCATCCCCCAAGCCGTGGAGGACGCCCGGGACAACGCCAAGCGAAACGGCATCGAGAACGCGGAATTTTTCTGCGGCGATGCCGGTCAGGCCGCTCTGGAACTGGAAAAACAGGGTATCCAAGCGGACGTTGTGGTGGTCGACCCTCCGAGAAAGGGCTTAAACGCCGACACCATCGAGGCGCTGCACCGCTTCTCCCCCCGGCGCATCGTGTATGTGTCCTGCGACCCGGCGACCCTCGCCCGGGACGTGGCGCTGCTGAAAGAACGGGGCTATGTCCTCCAAAACGCCCTCGCCGCCGATTTGTTCCCCCGTTGCGCCCATGTGGAATCTATTGTATGTCTTACAAAACCATATTGAACCTATCAAATGGAGGTAACCTATATGAGCAAGCAAGATCAATATTTGAAGGGACTGCTTATCAGAGGTCTGGTAGATAACCGCAAGTTAGCAGGTGTCGCCAACGCCACAAAGCTCCCCAATGGGGAATACGGCTTCTGCCTGATGTGTCTGAAAGGCAGTACATTGGATATCTACGACACCAATATGAACCAAGATGTGGGACAGCTTCTCTACTCTGTCGATCTGACGAAGATTTCCAAGCTGAAAACAAGCACATTTATCTTCAACACCTACATCTCGTTCACATACGAGGGCTTCCCATACAAGCTGACTAACTGTCTGCACAAGCAGCTTTACGCAGAAATCAAGAAAGAAGCTGGCTTCTGATGCGAATCTGCCCTCCTGTCTTACAATATGCGGTAAAAATCCCGGAGGGTTTACCCTCCGGGATTGATTTTTCACTGTGCGTTGGTAGTCTTCTTGGCTGCCTTGGCTTCCTTGCGCTCGTCCTTGGTCTTGAAGAACCGCTCCAGCTCGGGAACGAGGATCAGACAGATCAGAGCCGCGGTGAAGCCGCCGTTATACAGGCAGTAGCCGCCGTGGAGAGCCGGCACACTGGTCACCAGCAGATAGTGCATGATGGCGGCGATGAAGCCGTAGCGCCAGCCGTACTTGTCGGCGATGGGGCTCAGGCCATTGGCATAGCACAGACCCACCACGATGGCCTGGGCATTGATGGCCAGCGTAAAGGTGCCGCCAACCAGAGGTGCGATCCAGCCGGCCACGGTGGAGGCTACGAAGTAGCCCAGCATGATGGGCCAGACGTTGCCGGGGTGGGAACCGGAGTTGCAGGTAGCCAGCATGCAGAAAATGATACCGAAGGTAATGCCGTTGAAGGTGGCGCCGATGAGGTTGTAGTAGCCCAGAATGAACAGGCCAAACACACCCACATTCATCAGGAAGGTGGCGTTGCCATAGGTGGAGGAGAAATTGGTCACCAGAGCAGGGTCGGTCAGCAGCTTCCAATAGTCCTTGGGACGGCAGCCCAGCAGCAGAGCCAGCACCACGCAGGTGCCGAACAGCACGCCGCAGAAGATGTTCACCGTGGCCTGCGGTGCCACCTGCATGCTCTCGGGGGCGATATCGGAAAGTGCCTTGGGCAGCGCCACGCCCAGAGTCTTGAACAGGGTGGCGTTGAGGAAAAAGGCGGTCATACCGATGGGCAGGGCTGCGGAATACAGGTCGAAGCCCTTATGCACCTTGGGGGAGTGGGCAAGACCGGCAGGCAGGAAGAAGCCGATGATCAGACCCACAGCCAGCGCCAGCACGACGCCGGGAGGGTTAAAGCCGATGACCTCGGCATGGGGATAGCGGATCATCAGATCGGTGATCAGAGGAGCGATGCCGGTGGAGAAGAGCATGGCGTTGACATTTGCGCCGAACTTCTCCTTCTTGACCAAACAGTAGACCATGACACCGAAGATGCTGGGCCACATATTCAGGATATTGATGCCCCAGGAGCAGAAGCCCAGAGTCAGGATGAAGGCCAGAGTGGAGGCGTTATTGGGCTTGGCGCCGAAGATGGCGAACATGGCAACCATCAATACGCCCACCAGACCCATGTTCAGGAAGGTGGCGGCGTAACCGCCCACGGCGAAGTAGTTGGTGGAGATCTTGCTGGACTGGCTGACGATCCGGATCAGACCGGAGAAGATCTCAGCCCGGTCGGGCATGAGCGGTGCGGCGGCGAGAAATGCGAAGGAGAAGAAGCCAAACAGCAGCAGCAGGAAGGAACTTTCGGGAAGATTCTTGATTTTTTTCATAATGCACCCCTATGTATCGATTTTTTCACAGTTTTCCGCGGATTGTCCGATTTTTGAGAACAAAAAAGGGCAATCCAGCACAAAACTGAATCGCCCAGACGGTCGGCATAAAACTTCTGCACTCCACAGCGGTTTTTTCCGCCTCTTTCCGTCAGTCATGCAGGAGATGGATATATTTTAGTAAAGATTTCCGGTTTTGTCAATAGGATGTAGAGAAGTTAAATTTAAATCGAAGCATTTCTGCCCGCATTCCTCATCAGTCAAAAATCAAAGATTTTTGACAGCTTCCCCCCGGGGGAAGCCTTTAGGCGCTGCCGCGCCAGTACCGTAAACTACAATTTACCGCCCTGTGCCGGTATAGAAAAGCCCCGCCGGAGATACCGGCGGGGCTTGGTTGCAGCAAATTTAGACCTTCTCAGCGGCCTCAACCACGTGCTTCATCAGCACGCTGGTGGTGACGGAGCCGACACCACCGGGAACGGGGGTGATGGCCTCGACGATGGGCTCGACCTCGTCGAACTTGGCATCGCCGGCGATGGCGCCCAGAGTGCCGCGGGCGTTGGGCTTGTTGGCGTCCCAGTTGATGGACACGTCGATGACGATCTGGCCGGGGCGGACGAAGTCAGCGGTCAGGCTGTTCAGAACGCCTGCAGCGGAGACAATGATGTCGGCGTTGCGGCAGATCTCGGCAGTGTTGACGGTACGGGTGTGGCAGGTGGTGACGGTGGCGTTCTTGCCCATCAGCATCATGCCGGCGGGCTTGCCGACCACCAGAGAGCGGCCGATGACGACGGCGTTCTTGCCCTTGCAGTCGATGCCGTAGAAGTCCAGGATCTCCATGCAGGCAGCGGGGGTGCAGGGGGCGTAGCCCAGATCCAGACCCTCGAAGACACCGGCATTGGACATATGAGTCATGCAGTCCACGTCCTTCTTGGGATCGAGGCGGTTGCAGATCTCATTCTGATCGTTCTTCAGATGCTTGGGCAGGGGACGGAACATCAGCACGCCGTGGATGGAATCGTCGGCGTTGACCTGGTCGATGGCGGCCAGAACGTCTTCCTTGGAAGCGTCAGCGCTCAGCAGGATCTTCTTAACATCCACGCCAACCAGCTCAGCGCGCTTGGTAGCGCCCTTCTCGTAAGACAGGTCAGAGGGGTCTTCGCCCACGCGGATGATGCCCAGAGTGGGGACGATGCCCTTTTCACGCAGGGCAGCGGTACGGGTCTGCAGATTGGCGTTCAGGGCGTCGGTAACTTCCTTGCCCAGCAGCAGCTTTGCCATAGGTATTTCCTCCTAAAATATGTAAGATTGAGTGAGAGGTAACGAATCGAGCGGTACCCAATGGTCTGGCGTTCACGGACCGGGTACGTGACGAATTGCCTGCGGCGGCTCGCCGCTTACTGGCCGAAGCCGGCCTTGACGGTATTGAAGATCTCGTCAGCCAGCTGGCCGTACTTGTTCAGCATCACATTGGCGTGACGGTTCATCTCTTCAGCCACATCGCGGTTCTTCAGAGTCTTGGTGTTGATGAAGACGTTCAGGGAAGCAGCCTGCAGAGCGGCCTTGCAGCACACAGCGCCGCAGCCTGCGTCGGAAACAGCCAGACGGCTGCCCTTCTCGGCGAACACAGCGATGCAGTCGATGGCCTCGCAGCACAGCTCCATGATCTTCATGGGAGTGGAGCAGGCGATGATGGTAGCTTCCTCCATGATCTTATCCCGGTCGGGATGATCCTTGGGAATGCCGTAAGCCTTGGCCAGAGGCAGGAAGTTCACTTCGTCAGCCTCCACCTGATCCAGCAGCTGCTTCTGCAGATCGTCGCACTTAGCCTTCAGCGCGATGATCTCCTCTTCCACCTCGGCGTACTTCTTCTTGCCCACGGTGAGGGAGCCCACCATGTTGCCCAGAGCGGTGCCGATGGCGCCAACCAGAGCGGCAGCACCGCCGCCGCCGGGAGCGGGAGCATTGGATGCCAGCACTTCCACAAAGGTGCGGCAGGATTCCATAGTCATATCCATAGTATCTGATCTCCTTGTCGTTTTATTTCACCTGCCGGAGCAGGGGCATGGGGATGGATTGTATCAATTTTAGGATATCATTGGGAAGAAAAAATGTCAATTGTTTTCCTGCTGAAAGTCGGGGATAAAGGACTCTTCCGCAGCCTCAGCCTCCTGGGTAAAACCCTGAAGATCGTTGAGGAACATCCAGCTTAACACCGCGTCATATTCCTCATCGGTGACCCGGCGGTCAAGGGGTGCAGACTGTTTCCCCACGGGGGTATACTGGCGCATCAGACTGACTAAAATCTCGCCGGGGGCGAAGTTTTCTCCCAGCCAGTCCAGCACTTTCAGAGAATTTTCCACATATCCCGGCAAAATCAAATGCCGGACGATGACGCCTTTCTTCACCTTCTCGCCCCCCCATTGAACCGGGCCGGTCTGGCGCACCATCTCCCGGATGGCGGCGGTAGCGACGGCAAAATAGTCCCTCGCCCCGGACAGACTCATGGCAAGACCATCATCTGCGTATTTGAGGTCCGGGAGGTAGATGTCCACCAGTCCCTCCAGCGCCCGAAGGGTCTCCACCCGCTCATAGCCGCCGCAGTTGTAGACAACCGGCACAGGGAGCTTAGGGCTAAGTGCCGGAATGATGGTGGGAACAAAGTGGGTGGGGGTCACAAGGTCGATGTTTTCCGCCCCTTGGGCGATAAGTTTTTCCATCTCCCGGCGCAGTTGGGCAGAGTCCATGGGCGTACCCTTGGGACGGCTGCTGATGGCAAAATTCTGGCAGTACCGGCAGCCTAAGGTGCAGCCGCCGAAGAAAATCGTGCCGCTGCCGCCATTTCCTGCCAGCGCCGGCTCTTCCCACTTGTGGATCATGGCTTTCGCCACCAGAGCGGCATCGTGGGCGCCGCAAAATCCGGTTTGCCCCCGGGTGCGGTCTACACCGCAGCGCCGGGGGCAAAGATTGCAGTTTGCATAATTCATATCATCAGTTATCCCACTTGGGCCGTACCGTACCCACGGTGGAGGATTCTTTGAACAGGGGCAGGAAAATGTAGCCCTTTTCCTTCAGCTGGGAAACGATACTATCCAGTGCGCCCAAGGTCTCCAGCCGCCAGTCGTGCATCAGCACCACGGAGATCTGCTCCTGACTGACCTGCCAGACCACGGTTCGTGCCACGAACTCCTTGGTCTTTATGTTGGTACCCGAGTCAAATGCGTTGGCGCTCCAGTCGATCCAGCCGTAGCCCTGATTGGTCAGCTCCTCGATGACCGCGGTACGCTGGGGGCAGTAGTAAGAGCCTGCAGGGAAGCGGACGATATCCGTCCGGATGCCGGTGGCCGAATAGACCACATCCTCCTGCTTCTTCACCGCATCCATGAAATTCTCCTTGCTGTAGTAAAGGCCATTATGGATGGCATGGGTGTAGGTATGGTTGCAGATGGAGTGGCCGCTCAGCGCCTCTCGGCGCAGGTAGGCATCCCGCTTGGCATCCTGATTTTTTCCCATTTGGTAGCCAATGGTAAAGAAGGTCACATGGATATCCAGCTCGTCGATCTTATCCAGAAAATCGCCGGTGTAGTAAGACGGACCGTCGTCAAAGGTCAGATAGCAGATCCGGTAGTTGGATTCGCCGGCGAGGATCTTGTCCTCCAGCTTGCGGATGGCTGTACCGTATTCCACCCGGATGTCGGCGATGTTCTGCCGCATCTGCTGGTAGACCTGCTCGCTGTTCTGGAACGTATAGACGGTATTGTCCATACCGGCTTTTCGCTCCGTGGCAGCATCCAGCTCCTGCTGAACGGCAGCCTGCTCCTCATTGGCAGCCGCAACCTGCGCCTGCGCATCCTTTTCCGCCTGATCTACCGCAGCCTGCTGGTCTTCGATTTTCTGCTGCAGCTGAGGGATCTGGGCCTCCATTTCCTGCTGACGCAGGCCCATCCGCTCCAGACTGGGATTGCTCAGCAGACCAAAGGCCATAACGCCGCAGAAGACAGCGGAAGCAGCCGCCAGCACCGCCAGAAGGATATTAACCTTCCGCAAGATAGCCGTTAACTTGTTCGAGTCCAATTTTAAGTTCATCGTAAACTCCTTGTAAATAGGTCACTTCTTCCATGACCAGATCGATGGCTTCTTTGTTTTCATCCAGATAAGCCTGCAGCTCGTCGATCTGCTTCTGCAGATCATCCAGCTGGCCCTGAAGCTCCGTGGTCTTCTGCTGAATCTGCTGGGCCTCGGCGGCAATGCTGTCAGCATTGTCGGTGGTCAGACCGGCGAGGGTGTTTTCCAGAGCCGTGACATCGGCGGACAGCCGGTCAAGCTGCTCCTGCGCGGCGGCAATGGCCGCTTCCTGCCGCTGGTCGGCCTGCATCAGCAAAATGCCGCCCACCAGAAATCCCACAATGGCAACCACCAGCACAGCGGTGATGATAATCTGTTTTTTCATGGATACACCTCCAATTTACCTATAGGATACCATATTTTTGCAAAAATTCAACCGCCTTATGCAAGAAGTTTGATAATTCGACACTTGCTTCTCCCTTTACCCCGGCGCAGAAATGTGGTATGATACAGAAAAACTGTAGGGGAGGGTCGACGGCCCTCCCGATACGGAGGTAACGCTTATGGCCTTTGATGCCTTTTTTCTGTCGGCGGTGCTGGATGAAATTCAGAGCCGCACGGCGGAAGCCCGGGTGGACAAGATCCACCAGCCCAGCCGGGATACTGTAATTTTACAATTAAAATGCCGGGACGGACGGGAAAAGCTCCTCTTCGCTCTGAATCCCACCGCTCCCCGGCTGCATTTAAGCACCGCCTCCCCGGAAAACCCGGCGGAGCCGCCCATGTTCTGCATGCTGCTGCGCAAGCATCTTCTGGGCGCCCGGCTGGTGGAAATTCAGCGAAAGCCCATGGAGCGCTGGGCAGCCTTCGTCTTCGACTGCATCGACGAAATGGGCGACCATGTCCGCAAACGTCTGGTGGCGGAGCTGATGGGCAGAACCTGCAATCTGTATCTATTGTCCCCCGAGGGACGCATCATCGACTGCCTGCGGCGCATCGGTCTGGATGAGAGCGCCAAACGGGCTGCCCTGCCGGGTCTGAACTACCAAGACCCCAGCCCTATCGAAAAAGCCTACGCCCCGGAGTGGGAAAATGAAGATTATGTAAACCTTTTGGTTCAACCCGGTGCGGATATCCTTGCCGAGCGGCTGATGGATGCTCTTGGCGGTCTGTCGCCGCTCATTTGCCGGGAGGCGGCGCTCTTTGCCGCCGGCAGCACCGATGCCCGGGTGGAGGGTCTGGATGCAGAATCTGTGGGCGAAAAGCTGTCCCTGTTCTTCTCTGAGCACCTGAACCACCCCACGCCCTGCTACTATGCCCAAGCCGACGGCACACCCAAGCAATTTGCTTTCTGCCCCATCCGGCAGTACGGCGAATACCGACAGGCGGAGAGTTTTTCCGCCCTCATGGACAGCTACTACACCATCCGTGACAAAAAGGACGCCATGCGCCAGAAGAGCCAGTCGGTGCGCAAGACGGTGCAGAATCTCTGCACCCGTTTGAAACGAAAACTGGCCATTCAGGAGAAGGAGCTGACCGCCACCTTTGACCGAGAACGGCTTCGCCAGCTGGGCGACATCCTCACCGCCAACATCCACCGCATCCGAAAGGGTCAGACCGCTGTGGAATGTGAGGATTTTTACGACGAAAATATGTCCCTCATTTCCATCCCCCTGTCTCCCATCCTCTCCCCCCAGCAGAACGCCGCCAAGTTCTACAAGGACTACACCCGGATGAAAAACGCCGAAAAAGAGCTGACAAAACAGATGGAACTGGGTGAAAATGAGCTGAACTACCTGCAAAGTGTTCTGGAAGAGCTGGATCGTGCCGCATCGGACGCGGAATTGGAGGAAATTCGCCGGGAACTGCAGGATGGCGGCTATCTCAAGGCCGATTCCGGCAAAAAGAAGATGAAAGCGGCAAAGCTGGCCCCCATGCGCTTTGAGTCCACCGATGGCTACCCCATCTATGTAGGCCGGAACAACCGCCAGAACGAGGAACTGACCTTCCGCTCCGCCCGGAAGGACGACATCTGGTGCCACGCCTCCAAGGTCCACGGCTCCCATGTGATCATCTCCTGCGGCGGCACCACGCCCCCCGACGATACCATCACTCAGGCGGCTCAGCTTGCGGCCCATTACGCCGAAAGCAAGGGCGGTCAGAACATCCCGGTGGATGTGACGCCGGTGAAGCAGGTGAAGAAGATCCTGGGCGGCAAGCCCGGCATGGTCATTTATCACACTTATAAAACCGTCATCGTCAATCCCTACCCGAACATCGTTGTAGACGCCCTGAACGCAGAGAAAAAGGAAGAAGCATAACAAAAATGCGGCGCAGTGGGTAACTGCGCCGCATTTGCGTTCCGTATTCGGTTATCGTCCGACCACTTTCACCTGAAAACCTTCCAGCACATCCAGCACCTTTTCGTGGAGCGCCTTGTCAAAGGAGTCCGTACAGGCGGCATCCACCACGATGGTAGCCTCGGGGTACTTGCTCTGCAGCACCACCGCATTGGAAACCACGCAGATGTTGCTGACCAGACCCACCAACTCAATTTCGTCGGCACTTTCCGGCAGCACCGCGGCGGTAGCCGGGTCGGTCACGTCCATGCCGAAGACCAGCTTGTCGATGGCCTTGGCCTCCACCTCTTCCAGCGCCTTGGCGGTCTCGCCGTAGCACTCCCAGCCGGGCGTTCCCTTAACACAGTGGACAACCGGCAGGTTTTTTCCCTCCCGGGTCTCCAGATAGTTTTCAAAATGGGTGTCCCGGGTGAACAGCACCCGGCCTTTTCCGTATGTGCGAACCTTTTGGGCGATTTTTTCGTCCAGTTTTTCCGCTCCGGGGAAGCCCAGAGCGCCGTCCACAAAGTCATTCTGATAGTCGATCACAAATAAATACCGCTCCATATGGATGCCTCCTTCTGAATTTGTACCTTAAAGATAACAAACCCTACGAAAAAAGTCAACGCACCGTTGCATCCCGACGGTTTATTTGATAAGATGTAGGAAAGTAAATTGTAGTTTACGGCACTGGCGCGGCAGCGCCCAAAGGCTTCCCCCGGGGGGAAGCTGTCAAAAATCTTTGATTTTTGACTGATGAGGAATGCGGACAGAAATGCTTCGATTTGCAATCTGTTTCAGGCTTAATGAAACTGAACACACAGAAAAACCCTCATCCGTCACGGCTTGCGCCGTGCCACCTTCCCCCAGGGGGAAGGCTTTAGGCTGCGCCGCTAAACTACAATTTACATCCAAACCACAAATCAGGTGATACTATGCACACCCCAGATGACTATATTGCCGTTTTCGACTCCGGCGTGGGCGGCATCAGCGTTCTGCGTCAGCTCCGCCGGATCATGCCCCAGGAAAATTACCTCTACTTCGGCGACTCCGCCAATGCCCCCTACGGCAGCCGCTCCACGGAAGATGTCCGCCGGCTGACCCTCGCCGCCGCGGAGCGTATTTTTGCAAGCTACCCGGTAAAAGCGCTGGTGGTTGCCTGCAACACCGCCACCTCTGCCGCCATCGGCCTGCTTAGGGAAAAATACCCCGAAAAGATCATCATCGGCATCGAGCCGGCGGTGAAACTGGCCGCTGACCTCTTCCCCGGTGGTCGCATCGGTGTCATGGCCACGGAGGTCACCCTCCGGGAGGAGAAATTCGACATTCTCGCCCACAGATTTGATACCCAATGCACCGTCACCCGAATCCCGGCACCGGGACTGGTGCAGTTTATTGAAGCCAACCGCCGGGATGCAAACGAGACCAAGGCATTCCTGCGCCAGCTCCTTGCCCCCTACATCGGCAAGCTGGACGCGCTGGTCCTCGGCTGTACCCACTACCCCTTCGTCAAGCACAACATTCAGGACATCCTCGGCCCTCAGACCCGGGTCATCCACGGCGGCGAAGGCACTGCCCGGGAGACCAAACGCCGCCTGCGGCTTGCCGGTCTTCTGCGGCAGGGCGAAGGTAAAGTCATCATCAAAAACAGTCTCGGCGACCCGGAGATCATCCGGCTGTGCTACGAGCTGTTGGGATAAAGAAAGGGAGGTTTCCTATGGACAACAACATCCTCGTTCTCGGCATCGCCGGCGGCACCGGCAGCGGCAAAACCACCCTGATGGAAAAATTGATCGAGCAATTCTCTGGCATGGTCACCGTCCTCAGCCACGACGATTATTACCGCCGCCGGGACGAACTGACCTATGAAGAGCGCTGTCTCATTAACTACGACGAGCCTGCGGCTCTGGAAACCGACCTCATGGCCATCCATCTGGACAAGCTCCGCCGGGGTGAGACCATCGAATGCCCGGTCTATGACTTCACCCAGCACAACCGCTCCAACAAGACCAAAACCATCGTCCCCAAGCAGGTCATCATCGTCGAAGGCATCCTGATCTTCGAGGACCAGCCCCTCCGGGAGCTGATGGACATCCGCATCTTCGTGGACACCGACGCCGACGTGCGGCTTTGCCGCCGGATCAAGCGTGACGTGGAAGAGCGGGGCAGAACCTTGGAGAGCGTGCTGAACCAGTACCAGCAAACCGTGAAACCCATGCACGAAAAATATGTTGAGCCCAGCAAAAAATACGCCCACATCATCGTCCCCGAGGGCGGCAAGAATCGGGTGGCTCTGGATATGATTACCGGCCGCATCCAGCGGCATTTGGAGGAATTATGCGCTACGAAAGTTTGATTTTTGACATTGACGGCACCCTGTGGGATTCCCGCGCATTGGTTGCCGAGGGCTACAATCTCCAGCTTCAGAAAGAGGGTCTGGAACACTTAAGCGTCACCGCCGAGGACTTAAAGCCCCTGTTCGGCAAGGTCATGACGGAAATTGCCGACATCCTGTTCGCCACCATTCCGGTAGAAGACCGCTACGCCCTCTTAGACCGGTGTATGGAAACGGAAAATGCCCACCTGTTCGAAAGCGAGTGCAACATCGGCTACCCCAAGGTCAAGGAGACTCTGGCAGAGCTTTCCAAACAGCACCGGCTGTTCATCGTCAGCAACTCCCAGAGCGGCTATCCCCAGCTTTGCATCGACAAGCTGGGCTTGGGCGACTACATCCAAGGCCACCTCTGCTTCGGCGACACCGGCACTTCCAAGGGTCAGACTATTCTGAAGCTGATGCGCGACCACGATATCACCTCCGCCATCTACGTCGGCGACACCCAAGGCGACTTGGAAGCCTGCCGGGAGGCAAACATCCCCTTCATCTTCGCCGGATTCGGCTTAGGCCAGCCGGAAAGCTGGGATTATCGGGTCGACCGCTTTGAAGACCTGCTGGAGCTACCGCTATGAGTATCGCCATCGACGCCCAGTGCCTGCTGTGCCACTTCCAGCGCAACGTCACCACTGCCCGCAGCTGCGGCACAGAAGAGCAGGCCATGGAATTTGCCCGGGAGCTGATGAAAATTTACCTCAGCGCCCCCTCTCACGTCAGTTCCACCTGGTTCGGCCCCGCCACCAATGAACTCTTCCACAAAATTTACGGTTTGGATCACGACCGTTTCCGTGCTGAGAAAGAAGCCTCCAACGCCTTCGTCCTCAGCCGGATGGATGACCTGCGCCGCACCGCCGAAACCGCCCCCGACCCGGTCCTCGCCGGTCTGCAATTGGCGATTTTGGGCAATTACATCGACTTTTCCGCTCTACAGGGGGAGGTCAGCTTTGAAAAGCTGGAGGATATGCTCCAAAAGGCTCTGGAAATGGAGCTGGACAAGGATGCCTACGCCGGCCTGCTGGATGACCTCGCCAAAGGGCAGAAACTGCTCTATTTGACGGACAACGCAGGCGAAATTGGCTTCGACCGGATCTTCGCCGAGCAGATCCACCGCCGCTACCCCCACTTAGGCATCACCTTCTGCGTCCGGGGCGGCCCCACCCTCAACGATGCCACCCGGGAGGATGCCGCCGCGGTGGGAATCCCCTTCCGGGTCATCGACAACGGCAATCTGGTGGCCGGCACCCAACTGGATCTTCTCAGCGAGGAAGCGAAAAACGCCCTCGACACCGCCGACGTGATCATCGCCAAGGGACAGGCCAACGCAGAAACCTTGCTCGACAGTCCCTATAACATTTACTTTGCCTTCATGGTCAAATGCCCCCGGTTCATCCAGCGTTTCGACAAGCCTAAACTGACCCCCATGCTGGTGCGCCAGCACAATTGAGTTGCTCCCTAAGGACGTGTCCACGGACACGTCCTTATTTTACCGGCAAGGGCCGGCGGCCATAAATCGAAGCATTTCTGCCCGCATTCCTCATCAGTCAAAAATCAAAGATTTTTGACAGCTTCCCCCCGGGGGAAGCCTTTGGGCGCTGCCGCGCCAGTGCCGGCTAAACTACAATTTACTTCTCCGGTTCCATATTTCCTTTGACCTTTTCTCTCCTCTCTGCTATAATGATAAATTGAAGAATTATGGGACTACTCACCCCTTTTTATGGAGGAAATTGATATGAGAATGCGCAGAATGAAAAATCTTGACCCCCGTATGGACAAGTGCGCCGCCTACCGCATCGCCGAACCAAGCGATAAGAAAGGCGCATGGCGCACCTTGAAACCCGACTGCACCGCTCTTTGGGTGGAAGTGGGCTGCGGCAAGGGCAAATTCACCGCCGAAACCGCCGCCGCCAACCCAGATGTACTGCTCATCGCCGTGGAGCGCTGCCGGGAGGCCATGGTGGTGGCCATGGAAAAAGCCCAGAATATGGGGCTGAAGAACGTCTTCTTCATCGACATGGACGTGGCTAACATCGAGGACATCTTCGCCCCCCAGGAAATCGACCGCCTGTTCATCAACTTCCCCGACCCCTGGCCCCGGAAGAAGAACGCCAAGCGCCGTCTGACCCATCGGGGCTTCCTGGATAAGTACTGCCGGGTGGTCCGTGAGGGCGGCGAAGTCCACTATAAGACCGACAACGCCCCCCTGTTCGAGTTCTCCGTGGAAGAGTTTGAAGCCTGCGGTCTCACCGTGAAGAATCTGACCCGGAATCTCCACGAAAACGGCATCGTAGGCATCATGACCGGCTACGAAGAGAAATTCCACGCCCTCGGCACTCCCATCAACCGCTGCGAAGTGGTCTGCAAGCCCTTCGTCCTGCCCCCGGAGGAGAAGAAAAAGTCCGCCGAGGAAGCCTAATCTCCCCAAGGAGGGGTCATATGAACCATTACCACGCAGGAAGCTGTGATATCGCCGTCATCGGCGCAGGCCATGCAGGCATCGAAGCGGCTCTCGCCGCCGCCCGTCTGGGCCATCACACCATCCTTTTCACCATAAACTTAGATGCCGTGGGCAATTTGCCCTGTAATCCCGCCATCGGCGGCACCGGCAAGGGTCACCTTGTCCGGGAGCTGGACGCTCTGGGCGGCGAAATGGGCGTTGCCGCGGACAAAGCCTGCATCCAGTACCGGATGCTCAACCGGGGCAAAGGTCCTGCTGTCCATTCCCTCCGGGCGCAAGCCGACCGCCGGCTTTACAGCCAAGTGATGAAGCACACCCTGGAAATGCAGGAAAGATTAGAGCTGAAACAGGCGCAAATTGTGGCTATCGAGACGGAAAACGGTCACGTCACCGGCGTCCGCACCCAATTGGGCGCGATTTACACCGCAAAAGCCGTCGTCATCGCCAGCGGAACGTACCTCGACAGCACCATCATCACCGGAGAAGTTGTCCTCTCCTCCGGCCCCGACGGCATGCATCCCAGTATCGGTCTTGCGGACAATTTGCGTCAGCTCGGCCTGCCTCTTCGCCGATTCAAAACCGGAACACCCCCCAGAGTCAACCGCCGCAGCATCGATTTTTCCAAAATGGAGCTGCAGCCCGGCGACGAACAAATCGAACCCTTCTCCTTCCGCACGGAACACGCCCCCTATAACGCCGCCGTGTGCTACCTGACCTACACCAACGAGCAAACCCACGCCATCATCCGGGAGAACCTCCACCGCAGCCCCATGTACGACGGCACTATCTCCGGCGTCGGCCCCCGGTACTGCCCCAGTATCGAAACGAAAATCGTCCGTTTCGCCGACAAAAGCCGCCACCAGCTCTTCATTGAGCCCTGCGGGCTGGACACCGAGGAGATGTACATTCAGGGTTTCTCCAGTAGCCTTCCCGAGGACGTGCAGCTTGCCATGATGCGCACCATCCCCGGCCTTGAAAACGCCGAAATGATGCGCCCCGCCTACGCCATCGAGTACGAATGCATCGACCCCACGGCACTTTTGCCCACATTGGAAACAAAGGCTGTGGAAAACCTCTACGGCGCAGGCCAGTTCAACGGCACCTCCGGCTACGAGGAAGCCGCCGTGCAGGGTCTCATCGCCGGCATCAACGCCAGCTTAAAACTCCGGGGCGAAGATCCTCTGATCCTCACCCGGGACACCAGCTATATCGGCACGCTGATCGACGATCTGGTGACCAAGGGTACGGAAGAGCCCTACCGGATCATGACCAGCCGCTCGGAATATCGCCTCCTCCACCGGCAGGACAACGCCGACCAGCGGCTGACCCACATCGGTGCGAAAGTGGGACTCGTCCCTCCCCAGCGCCTTGCCGCGGTGGAAGAAAAATACGAACAAGTTCGCCGGGAAATGAAACGTCTGGAATCTAACGGCATCCCCGGAAGCCCGGAACTCAACGCCATGCTGGAAGACAAGGGCTCTACCCCCGTTTCCTCCTCCGCAAGGCTGGCTGACCTTCTGCGCCGCCCCCAGATCACCTATGCAGACATCGCCCCCTTCGACCCCGACCGGCCGGAACTTTCCGAAGCCGTCACCGCCGAGGTGGAGATCCAGATCAAATACGCAGGCTATTTAGAGCGCCAGCAGCGGCAGGTGGCAGAATTTAAGAAAGAGGAATCCCGTCTGCTGCCCCCGGACATGGACTACAGTTCCATCGTGGGCCTTCGGCTGGAAGCCAGGGAAAAGCTTTCTCAAATTCGCCCCATGTCCATCGGACAGGCGGGAAGAATCTCCGGCGTCAGTCCATCGGACATCGCCGTGCTGATGATCTGGCTGGAACAGCAATAATGTTACCCCATGGGGCGGCGAATGCCGCCCCATTTTTCCCCTTTCCGCGAGAAATCGGGGACAAATCCCATATGTGGTAGTTTTTCATCAAATTTACATCCCACATCTTGTGTTTCGACAGCATTTGCGTTATGGAAATGTTATTATGTCGACAAGGTGATGGGAGCCAGTCGAATGACTGCGGCTGTTGCATCATCCGACCCATCTCCGCTTCCTCTCTCCAGCACCCTCGCCGCCAGCTCCCCGGGCGGCAGCTGGGGCGACCATTCCTCCCCACGGCGCAGGACTCCCTCTCCATCCACGCCGTCGCTGACCATCATCAGCACCTCTCCTCTGCGAAGGGACAGCCGTTCCACCGTTTCCCGGGCATCCGTCATGGACAGTCCGGGCGGTGGCCCGGCTGTCCCGATTTTTTCTGCCCCGGTCTCCCGAAGCACCCAGCTGGGCGCTGCCCCCCACTTAAATAGGGTCACCGCCCCGGTGGTCAGCTGAATTTGCGCCAGATCCACCGTAACCGCACCGGAACGCCCCCTTAGGATCAAGAGGCTGTTCAAGCTGCGCACCGCGTACTCCGCCGGAAATCCGGCGCAGAGCATCTGCCGCAGCAATTCCGCGGCGGTTTTCGCCTCCTGCGCCGCACCCAATCCAGTACCCATGCCGTCACAGAGTAGAATATAGTACCGGCACTCTGTGCCCATGAACCACAGACACCGGTCGCCGTTGGCATGCTCCTTCCCCGAGGAGCACACCGCCACCTCCGGCGTGTACCGTGGTCTTAGTTTTTTTGCCCGCCGGGGGAGCTTATCCGCCTGTTCCCGGAGGTATTCCCCCAAAAACTGATACTGCTGGATCACCGCCTCCCGGCACTCCCGGCGGCGGTCGCGCTGGGCGCGGAGAGAACGCAAATGCTCCTGCGACCTGCGCAATTCCAAGATCATCCGCCCCGGTTTTTTGCATGGAAAACCCAGCATGGAGGTATCCGTCAGCTGGGCATGCAAAAGCTGCCTTGGAATTTCCACATCCCGGCACTGTTTTCGGTTGGGACAGCCGCCGCAAGCCCGTTCCCTGCACAGCTGCAGCACCGCCTCCTCGTCGGGAGGCTCCTCCTCCCCCTCTAAAAGGAGCTGCTGTGTCTCCGACAGCACCTGTGCCATCCATTCCAGCCGCACCTGCGCCGTTCCCGTCTCGCCCTTGCGGTGGGCAACCTCTCCCCGGTGGGGCAGGAACATCCCCAGAGTTCCCCCTACAAACAAGCCGATCACCGGTGCCGGATCCCACACACCGCACAGCCCCATCACCAGCAGATACGTAAATCCCGTACCCAGCCCTCTCATCTGCCAGCTCATTTTTGGAATCATCCGCAGGAAGAAGGACAGACACAGCACCGCCGTCATGGGCGTGGGACTGACCCTCGCCAAATCCAGCGCGAGGCCTGCCAGCGCCGCCGCCGGGAACGCCCCCCAAGCCGCCAGCGCCCCACCGGCAAGGATTCCCAAATTCGCCGCCGGGAAGGGAATGACCTGCGCCAGCGCCAGCACCGCCGCCCCCTCGGCGATCCAGTCCGCAATAGGTTCCCGCCGCCGCACCAC